>JAFSRQ010000106.1 GCA_017446055.1 Synergistaceae bacterium
GGAGATGATGTGCCTTCTCACCGCCCGGCTCACCGAGGTACTCCTTGTAGCACTGGACGATTGAGGGGTTCTCGTGGGAGAAGCGCAGTGTCATCTTCCTGTCCATGTCGAGAAGAATCTTGCCCCTGTCCTGGCCGAGCTCCTGTCCTTCCTCGATGGGCTGACCGCCTCCGCCAGCGCAACCAGTCGGGCAGGCCATGCACTCGATGAAGTCATACTGCGCTTTGCCGCTCTTCACGTCCTCGCAGATCTTGCGGATGTTACCCAGACCGTGAGCGACTCCAATCCTCAGCTTCTTTCCGGCAATCTCGAACTCAGTCTCCTTGATGCCGTCATAGTCGCGCACATAGCGGAATGCGTTTGCGTCCGGGTTCTTGCCCGTAACGAGGTAGTATGCGCTCCGCAAAGCAGCCTCCATGACTCCGCCGGTCGTCCCGAAGATATGACCCGCTCCCGAAGCAGTCCCAAGAGGAGCGTCAAATTCCCCGTCAGCAAGACTCTTAACGTCAATTCCTTCCGAGCGAATCAGCCTGTCAAGCTCGCGGACTGTCAGAACAACGTCAATATCCCTCGCGCCCGAAGCGTTCATCGACTCAACGTCGCACTCGTACTTCTTGGCGGTGCAGGGCATGAACGAGACGTGATATATCTTGTCGGCCTCAACTCCGAGAATCTGCGCGTACCACGTCTTGATTATCGCGCCGAACATCTGCTGGGGTGATTTTGCTGACGACAGGTTAGGCACAAGCTCCGGGAACTCCATCTTGATGAAGCGAACCCAGCCCGGACAGCATGACGTGAACATCGGGAACTTCTCAGGCTTGCCCGCAATCGCGTTCTTGAGCTTGGCGACGAACTCGCTTCCTTCCTCCATGATTGTGAGGTCGGCGGAAAAATCAGTGTCGAAAACGTAGTTGAACCCGACAGCCCTCAACGCCGCCGCAAGCCTCTCCGCGCTCGCTTCCTCGTGAGTGAGTCCCAACTGCTCGCCCCATGACGTTCTGACCGCAGGAGCAACCGACGCAATCATGATCTTGTCGCCCGCCGCGAAAGCATCACGCACCTTCTGTGTATCATCACGCTCAACCAATGCGCCGACCGGGCAATGTGTGATGCACTGGCCGCAGATTGTGCAGTGGACTTCGGGGTCTGTGATTTCATGGCCGCCTGTTACTCCGACTGTTGTCCTTGAGCCTGACTTGGCGATGTCCCAGACGTTCATCTGCTGGACTTTCTCGCAGATCTGAACACAGCGCATACACTTTATGCACTTGTCATCGTTCCTGATGAGCGGGAAATCACTGTTCCACCTGAAAGCGGCTATGTCCTCGTGGTAAGGGAAGGTGTTGATGCCGAGGTCGTTGGCCGTCCTCTGAAGCTCGCAGTTCCCGGAGCGCACGCACTCAGGGCATCTCGCGTTGTGCTGTGAGAGTATCAGCTCTACGTTGACCCTTCTGGCCTGGCGGACTTTGGGGGAGTTCGTGAGAATCTTCATGCCTTCCTGGACGTACGTGTTGCACGAGGATACCAGCCTGTCCTGCCCCTCGATTTCGACGACGCAGACACGGCACGCTCCGATTTCGTTCACCTTCTTGAGGTAGCACAAATGCGGAATGGTTATGTGGTTGAGTTTTGCGGCCTCAAGTATCGTCGTGTTTTCGGGTACTTGTATCGCCTTGCCGTTGATTGTCGCGTTTACCATTTCACTTCACGCCCCTCTCTGAATTTTCCGAAGCCGTAGTAGTCGCACCGTAAGCACCTGTTCGACTCCTGCTCCATTTCCTCCTGTGTCA
>JAFSRQ010000107.1 GCA_017446055.1 Synergistaceae bacterium
TGCGGTCAATAGCCGGAAGGTAGTCCGTAATATCATTGTCGAGCCTCCTGCTGCTGTCATCCTGAGTAACCGTAAGAGTGTAGCTCATAGCCTTATGCCTCGCCAAAGCCTGCGGTCAATAGCCGGAAGGTAGTCCGTAATATCATTGTCTAGCCTTCTGCCGCTGTCGTCCTGAGTAACCGTAAGAGTGTAGCTCATAGCCTTATGCCCCGCCAAAGCCGCCGATCAATAGCTGGAAGGTAGTCCGTAATATCATTGTCGGGATTAAGCGCGTCAATCTGGGACTTCCAGTAAGCAAGCTCAAAGTCGACATTATCCGCCGCACTCACTATAAATGCTTCGGGAGTTGCCGGGAGAACTGGAGAGCCGTATTCGCGTTTCCCGTGATGGCTCGTGATGATGTGTCCTAACGCAAGCGCAATATCCTTGTCGAGACTCTCAGCGTCAGCCAGCTTCATGAACATAGCATAACCCAGCGCGATATGGTCAGCGGTGGTGCCTGCGGTTGTTACTTGGGGGGCTGGGTTCATGGTGTAGGCTTCGAGCTTGCCGATGTCGTGAAGCAGTGAGCCAGCTATGACTAGGTTGATGTTTACGGGTATCCTGAAGACGGAGTAATGCCGTGCCAAGTCCATAGCACCAATAGCGACAGACACGGAATGTTCGAGCAACCCTCCTGTGTATGCGTGGTGAAGAGTTACAGCAGCAGGCCATGACTTGAATTTGTCCCACAAACCATGCTTGAAGAATACAGCGTCAACAAAATCATGAAGCTGTGCGTGGGAAATCTGGTCAATCAACTTCCTGAACAAGTCTTCGAGTATTTCAGCTTTGACGGGAGAATGGCGCGCGAACATTTTCGGGGGATATTCGTCCTGATCAAGATATGATATTTCCGTGAAGTTGTACTGTATCTGCTCTCTGAACTCAGCGACAACGCCGGAGACTTTGACGGAAGCCCCCTCGAATTTCAGGCCGCAGTTGTCCGGGTCAATGGGGAAGTCATCGCCGCCCTGAGTGTTTCGCCACGAGGAAGCCTGCCATATCTTGCCGTCAATATCGCCGGAAGGGTCGCTTAATGTCATTTCCCAGAAAGAAGAGTTGTTGCGGTCTTTCCTGCGTATGAATTTGGAGACCACGCCCATAGCGGAGAACTCTGAATTTTTCGCGAGCTGCTTAATGTCCTTTACGCTGAGAGAAGCAATCATCAAAAATTCGCACGGATACCCCCAGCTTCAGCTATGGGGAGAAAGTGCGCCCTCCTTGTTGTTAGTATTGTATCGCCTGAGGCGAGCGGGCTTTATATCTGCTAGTAAGGAACAGACCTCCGTCCGCTGGAGTTGTAATTCTTCGCCAATGTTATCCTGCGGTTTACATGCTTGCAGCACTGCCCCTACCCCTCAGGATTGTTTAACCGCAAACCGTAGAGCGGCAGATTAGGATTTACGTCCGCCGATACCTATACATTCGCAGGTAACGTAGTCAGCAAGAGCTTTATTCAAGCCCCCATCTTTAGATGTGAGGTTACTGACGATGAGTGAGAAACTTTGCCTTTCCTGTGAATTTCGTAATATTATATCAGCGCAAAAAATTACGGAGGAATATTCATGAATGATACTGTCAGGACTGGAAATCAGGAAACACATAGGCCGTGAAATAATAATAGAGCCATTCGACGACAGCCGCCTTAATCCCAACAGCTATAACCTGTCGCTTCACGATGAGCTTTTAGTGTACACTCACGACGAACTCGACATGAAGCGCGACAATCCGTCAGCAAGAATCACAATCCCCCCTGAAGGGTTAGTGCTGAGGCCGGGAAAATTATACTTGGGACGCACAGAGGAATACACCAGGACGGAAGGCTATATCCCTATGCTTGAAGGACGGTCATCAGTCGGCAGGCTTGGGATATGCATACATGTTACTGCGGGCTTCGGTGATGTAGGTTTTGCCGGGTACTGGACGCTTGAATTGTTCTGCGTGCAGCCGGTGAGGATATATGCAGGTGTACAGATAGCGCAGATATACTATCACACAATCAGCAAGCCGTATGAACGCTACACGTCAGGCAAGTACCAGAACAACACCGGGATACAGTCCAGCATGTTGTACCGTGAGTTTGAGCTATAATAACTCATCCACAAAGACAGGAGTCCGCACAATGAAGATAGAGCATGTAGCAATGTATGTGAATAATCTTGAGGCGGCCAAGTATTTCTTCGTGAAGTACTTTGACGCACAGACCACCGAGGATTACTACGAGAACGCGATACAATTCCGCTCATACTTTCTCACATTCCCTGACGGAGGCTCAAGGCTCGAACTGATGACCAAGCCCGGAATGACTGACACTCACAAGGACCGGGACAGAACCGGGTATATCCACATTGCCATAAGCGTTGGGAGCAGGGAGAAGGTTGACGAACTCACAGCAAGGCTTAAGTCTGACGGTTTCAGGATAGAGAGCGGTCCCAGGACTACAGGAGACGGCTATTATGAGAGCTGTGTAATCGGCATTGAGGGAAACCAAGTAGAGATAACGATATAGCCCCCTGCGAGGAAGAGACCGTGAAGAAGCTGGGAATGATAGTGAACTTGCGCAAGCCTGAAGCCGTGAGCATGGCCGGGAAATTATTGCAGTGGGGAAAAGATAACGGATGCCCCTTCTTGTTGCCGCACCACGAAGCCAGCGCACTCACAACAGCCGGGCTTGACGATGAGCAGTGGCTGAAGACTGTTGAGCTTGCAGTAGTGATAGGCGGGGACGGTACATTTCTCCGCGCGGCAAGGTACATCATGGGGACGGACATAATCCTTCACGGCATCAACATGGGTCATCTGGGCTTCCTCGCCTCAAGCCGCCCGGATGAATACGATCACGACATGAAGAACATACTCTGCGACAACTTCACGGTACAGGAACGGCGTGTGCTGAAGTGCATACTCTATCATGACGACTCAGCCCTTCACCGGATATACGCCCTCAATGATGTAGTTCTGACCACGAACGCAATAGCCCGGCTCTTACGCATAGAGATACAGTTCAACTACAAGCTCTTCTGCGAGATGCCTGCGGACGGCGCGATAGTCTCAACAGCAACCGGGTCGACAGCATACGCCCTGTCAGCAGGAGGCCCTGTAATTCCCCCCCACATGAACACGATGCTTCTTGCTCCCTTGTGCGCTCACACTCTGTACGCACGTCCACTGATAGCGGCTGAGGACGACTGCATATCACTAATCCCGAAAGGCACAACAAGAGACATAATGCTTACACAGGACGGCCAGTTAGCGTATGAAGTGCTGCCGGGAGACCGCCTCGACATAACATTATCGCGGGGCAAGAAGATACGCACGGTGAACTTGCCCGGCCGGAGCTTTCATGACATAGTGCGGGAAAAATTAGGCTGGGGGCAGGCGTTCAGGTGATACGGCGTGTAACAGTCCGCAACATTGGCGGCATTCATGATGCAGAGCTGTCATTCACACCCGGGCTGAATGTGATAACGGGCGAGTCGGGAGCAGGGAAATCCAGCGTGGTGCGTTCACTGGAACTGCTGACGGGGAGCAGGGGCGGCGTGAAATATATATACGCAGGAGAGAAACGCGCTGAAGTGTCAGCAGAATTTGACGGCCTCAGAGTAACACGCGAGATACTCAGCACAGGACGCTCACGGGTGAAGATAGACGGAGTGAACACGGGGCTTAATGAGTGCGCCCAGAAGGTGAACAGCCTCGTGAGGATACAGAGCCAGTTTGCGCAGATGGAACTGTTAGACCCTTCACGCCAGTTAGCGATGATAGACTCGTGCCTCCCGTCAGCAACAAGAACAGTAACAATACCTGCATTCCGTGAGATATTCGACAAGGCCAGCGCAAGCACCCGTGAATTGCGTGAAATCAGGAGGCAGAGAACCGAGATAGAGCGCAAGTACTCCAACGCCCGCGAGATATTCAGCCTCATGAAGACCGCCAGGCCGGAAGCGGGTCTGCAAATGCGACTTGAGACAGAGCTAGCCGACATAACGCACAGGATTACGGAACGGGAAAGAGCGCGTGAAAGTCTCGACATGCTTACGGGCGGACTGTCAGGCAACGGCTTAATCGGAAGTGCTGAGTCATGCTTTGCGTCATTGTACCCTTTCATGAGTGATGAAAACTCTGACGGTGTTATGCAGGCGGTGGAGACTCTCCGCAGGTCAGCAAGAAACGTAGCAGGTGAACTCGGCAGTGATGCGGATGATGCTGCTTTGCGTGATGAGACAGAGTCGCGTCTTGGTGCGTTGAGGAGGCTGAAGCGTCTTTGCGGTATACATGATGAGGAGGAACTACAGACATATTGCGGGGAGATATACGCAAATCTTGAGTGGCTGGAAAAGAGCTATAACGGCATGGAAGAATTGTCATCCCGTTCACTTGAGGAGAAGAAGAAGGCTAATGCACTTGCGCAGGAAATACGTTCAGCTCGCCATGAGGCCGGGAGGATATTATCCCAGCGTGTGAACTCAGTGCTTACGGAACTGGCCATGCAGGGAATAACATTCAGCATAAACTTTCTGGGACTGCCTAAGCTGAGGCGGGACGGAGCAGACAGTGTAGAGTTTCTGCTGACGGACGGCACACGTTCAGGGCGGGTTGAGGATATAGCATCGGGCGGTGAGATGAGCCGTATATTGCTGGCGTTACAGCTGTCATTGCCGGAAGAGTGGCTGCCACCCACGATAATATTCGATGAGGTTGAAGCGGGGCTTGGAGGAAGGGCGGCGGTGCTTTCCGGGTTACAGCTGAAGAAGTTATCGCGCAAGTGTCAGGTGATACTGGTTACGCACGAGGCGAGTATTGCGGCTTTGGGTGACTCGCACATACTGATACAGCGGGTGAACGGTGAGTCGGCCATGAAGAATATCACAGGTGATGAGAGGGTGAGCGAGATTGCGCGGATGCTGTCGGGGTCGCCGGATATGACTCAGGCGCAGGAACATGCGAAAATATTACTCGGCTGTTAGATGTAGACACACATTCCAAGATGCCCGGACGCTCTCAGGCAGCCCGGACATGACACAAGCACAGTAGCAAACACATTCCCGGAAGTTCTCAGGAAGCCCGGACATGACACAAGCGCAGTAACACACACATTCCCATTTTGCCCGGACGCTCTCAGGCAGCCCGTACATGACACAGGCACAGTAACACGCAAGGATTCTGCCGGGTGGAAATCATGCTTGACGGGGCAATAACGGAGCTGGTATTCTGCGGTCAACAACCACACAAAGGAGTCCTAGTCTTGCGCAAAGTATCACTCATTCTCATTCTCTTTCTCTCAATTCTCACGTCAGCAAACGCCGCCCCCCTCACGCATGAGGCTGACCTCTCCCGTTCAGCAGTCAGCGGAATCCGCCCCGAAGCCCTCGCGCTGATCTCCGACATAATATCATCGGACGTTGCCCGCGGTTTTCCCGGCGCACAGCTCGCAGTAATCCGCAACGGTCAGCTGATCTACTCCAACGCTTGGGGGAAAACTGACTCAACAAACCCTCACAGCCCCTCCGTAACACGTGATACTCTCTACGACCTGGCATCAGTAACGAAAGTTCTTGCGGCTGACTACGCGGTACAGAAACTCGTGAGCGATGGCAAACTTGATGTTGACGCGAAAATCTCAGACATTCTCGGAGACGCTTACCTGACCGAAACGATAACCGCACCCTACAGCCCCGTCAGCAAGAAGACAATGCGCAAGTGGAAATCGTCCGTAACAGTCCGCGATGTAATGTGCCACAGAGCAGGCTACCCTCCCGAAATCCACTATTACGACAAGAATTATGACCTCTCATCATTCCGCCACAACGTGAAGTCGGTCAACCCGTTGTATTCCGGGATAACTCCTGACGCAGAGACCCGCGCGAAAACTCTCACTGAAATATTGCGGACACCTTTGCAGTACCAGCCGCGCACGAAAATAGTTTACTCCGATATAGATTACATGCTGATATGCTTTGTTGCCGAGAAAGTTTCAGGAATGAGGCTAGATGTTTACCTTGCTGAAAATTTCTGGCGGCCTCTGGGACTGACTCACATGACGTTCAACCCTCTGGACAATGGATTTTCCCCCGGTGAAATTGCGGCAACTGAGACTGACGGCAACACAACTACGCGGGGATATGAGGTGAGATTTCCGGGTCTGCGCGACAGTGTGATTGTGGGTGAAGTGCATGATGAGAAGGCGTATCACTCAATGGCCGGGGTTTCTGGACATGCAGGGCTTTTCGCGAACGCTGAGGACACCGTGAGGCTGTTATCTCTGATGCTGACGGGGGAATACGGCGGGCAAAAATTCTTCCCGCGTGAAGTTGTCGACATGTTCACCTCACCGCAGGACGAGTCTGGAATCTGGGGTATTGGCTGGTGGCGCAGGGGCAGCAAGCGCACGTACTATTTCGGGACTCAATCATCGCCTGAAACTTTCGGTCATCAGGGCTTCACCGGGACTCTTGTGATGATTGACCCCGTGAAGAAGCTGGTCATAGCATATTTCACGAACAAGCTGAACACTCCTGCTGTTATGCCATTGAGCAGGAATAAGACTTTTGCGGGCAGCTGGTACACAGCCTCAACGCTGGGATTTGTGCCTGAGATTCTGTACACGGGGATTGATACATCGGAGGATATTTCCGGGAAACTCGCGGGAATTTCTGAGAGTCTTTACGCCGAGAGCCTGAAGCAGATCCCGAAAGGGGCGGGGAAGAATCATCCGTCAAGGAGGAACGCTGAGAGCAAGAATGAAGTCCTTGAACGCTGTAACAGCAGGCCATGAGAGAAACACTAACTCCCCGCAAGCCTCAGAGCCTCCCTCCTGCCCCAGTCAACCAGAGCTACAGCCTCGTCAAGACTCCCCGGCTCACTCCAATTCCGCGACTTAAGCACCGCCTCAATATTGGGATTTCTGATAGACTTTACGCTAGAGCAAGAAAGCAGTCCTTGAACGCTGTAACAGCAGGCCATGAGAGAAACACTAACTCCCCGCAAGCCTCAGAGCCTCCCTCCTGCCATCGTCAACCAACGCTATAGCTTCATCAAGACTCCCCGGCTCACTCCAATTCCGCGACTCAAGCACTGTCTCAACCAGCCCGGCAACAGGAAGAAGACTTTTGCGGCAGATGGTACACAGCTTAGACA
>JAFSRQ010000108.1 GCA_017446055.1 Synergistaceae bacterium
ATGATAGCAGATTGTGAGTATTTTGCGCCTCATGGTATACTGCATAGAATTTTTTGACGAATGGAGAGATTTCTACTTGAACATTCAGGAAGTAAGCGTATTCATCATCTACTTGGTATTCATGCTGTCGATAGGGGTATGGTTCTTCTTCCGGGACAAGAACCAGACGGAGAAAGGGTATTTCCTCGGCGACAGGAAGATGGGTCCTTGGGTAGCGGCGTTGTCGGCAGGAGCGTCGGACATGAGCGCGTGGGTGCTTATGGGACTTCCTACATCTGTCTACGCTCTGGGACTCGGTCAGGTCTGGATAGCGGTCGGGCTTGCGATCGGCTACTCACTCAGCTGGATATATGAGGCTCCCCGCCTGCGGACGTTCTCAATCGAGGCTGACGACTCAATCACCGTCCCCCAGTACCTGACCAACCGCTTCAAGTCGTCCTCACGTATGCTTCAGCTCATATCGGCGGCGGTGTTCCTGATAGCCTACACGATATACTCAGCATCGAGCATCAAGGCCTGCGGTACACTCTTCAACACTGTAACAGGCATAGACACGACAACAGCAATGTACATTTCCGCCCTAATAGTAATCAGCTACACATTCCTCGGAGGCTTCAGCGCGGTGTCGTGGACGGACTTCTTCCAGGGAATGCTTGTGCTAGCGGCGATGTTCGTTGTGCCTATAGCGGCGGCGACTATGCTTGAGGCCGGAGCGTCAGCAAGAATCGACACGCCCAACTACTGGAACGTGTTTTCCTCGTGGCAGGACATAGTGTCGGGACTCGGCTGGGGACTCGGCTACTTTGGTATGCCCCACATAATCATCCGCTTCATGTCGCTGAACTCGCAGAAGGAACTCCGCAAGTCAGCAAAAATCGGGATCTCATGGACTGTGGCAATCCTGACGATGGCCGTGCTTGTGGGAGTGATAGGGCGCATGTTCATCGGTCTTGACGAGAATGTGAGCGGCAACTCTCTTGTGTTTGTTGTGATGACGAGGAGAATATTCCACGCGGTGGTTTCGGGGGTGCTTCTGTCGGCTGTACTTGCGGCGGCTATGAGTACTGCTGACAGTCAGCTATTGGCGGCGGCTTCTGCGTTTGCGTCTGACGTGTACAAGCCCGTGATACGCGGGGACAAGGCCGGGGACAAAGAGATGCTCTGGGCGGGGCGGCTTGTGGTTCTCGCGATTGCTGTTGTGGCGATGCTGATAGCCTCGAATCCCAACGCGGGGTCGATAATGTCCCTCGTGTCCAACGCCTGGGGAGTGTTTGGTGCGGCGTTCGGGCCTGCGATAATGCTGAGCCTGTTCTGGAAGAGGGCGACGTTCGCTGGTGCTGCCTGCGGAATCTTCACGGGTGCGGTTGTCGATATAGCGTGGCTTACGTACATGGCCGATACGGGGGTGTACGAGATAATTCCGGGCTTCTTCGCGGGACTCATCGTGGCGGTTGTGGTGTCGCTCATCACTCCGAAGCCGTCAGCGGAAGTTGAAGCGTTGTTTGACCGTGCATTGAAGGCCTCGCAGGAGTAAAGCGGAAAATTTCACGGCGGGTTAAGCTCACGGGGGCTGACCCGCTTTTGTTTTGCCCGAAAAAAAATAACCCCCGGTGTTACCCGGAGGCTGTGAGATTTCGCGTGTGAGTTATGCGTTCATGGCCTTCATACGGCGCGACATGAGTTCTTTGCGTCTGGCGGCTGTGTTCCTGTGCATTACACCCTTAACTACTGCCTTGTCGATCACGCTCTGAGCTGTGTTGAAGCTCTTTGTGGCCTCGTCTGCGTTCCCTGCTTCCACTGCTTCGAGGACTCTCTTGACGGCGGTCTTGCACCTTGATGTCCAGTACTTATTGTACAGCCTGTTGCGCTCGGATATACGCACACGGCGTTCCGCTGATTTCTTGTTCGGCATGAATTTCTCTCCCTGAATGTTTGTGTGATGGTGCCGGAGGGGAGACTCGAACTCCCACAGAGTTGCCCCCGGCGGATTTTGAGTCCGCTGCGTCTACCATTCCGCCACTCCGGCTTTCAATGATAAGGGATAAGATACACTCTGATTTATGTTTTGTCAAACCTGCTGTGATTGAGCGAACCGGGAAATTTCGTGAAAGCGTAGACAAAAAGATAAGGCTTTGTGCTATAATAAACTTACATCAAAAAGTTTTCTGCACATGACTGTGTGGAGAATCCTCCATAATCTTACCTTATCTGCGGTAATTATATCACAGAACGAGGCGGGGCGTTAGTGGTTGTGTGCAAAAATTTTTGACTGTGTTGGCTGATTATAGGCGCGGAATCGGAAGGAACACAGCAACAGTAAGCATTCAGAAGGAGGAAAAAGAAATGAGGAAGTCAGGAAAAGGATTCACTCTCGTGGAATTGCTCATCGTCATTGCGATAATAGCATTGCTTGGCACGATGGGTTTGGTGTCAGGAAAAGAAGCCAACAACATAGCAGAGGCACAAAAGATAGTCGAGAATTTCCACCTCATCAGCTCGGCGTTGGAGATGTACTACGGAGATCACGGTATCAGTGCAACCGACACAGCAACGACAATCAAGACAGCACTCGAAGCCTACCTGAAGAACACAGATATGATTGAAGACACTACAGCCAGCAAAGAGCAGTTTTTGCTCACAGTTAAAGCGGCTACTGATGCTACACCTGTGGAATGGTGGCTGACCTATACGCTTAAGGATGGCGAGTCGAGTGTAGCAAAAATTCTCGCCAACAAAGCGGTTCAAGAGGGCTTCATGAAATCTACACAAGAAAAAAATAGGAGGCAGTGGTGATGATAAGGACAACCCCAATACTTACACTTCAGCTGCTGCTAACGTAAGCGTCTGCTACCGTGCACACTAACACGAACCTATACCAGCCTATAATCCAACACAAATAAGCAACCAACAAAACCTATGCGCAAGGAGAGTCCCCAACGCCTATTACGGGGACTCTCTTTCTTTCCCGATGTATTCGCAAATTTGCATTTGACAAGATTTTATCGGCGGGGTAATATATTCGCTGTTTTGCGTAAATGGTGGGTTGGCCGAGTAGGTCGAAGGCGCTCGCCTGCCAAGTGAGTATAGGGGCTAAAACCTCTATCGTGAGTTCGAATCTCACACCCACCGCCATTGCGCTAGTAGCTCAGCTGGATAGAGCGAAGGCCTACGGAGCCTTAGGTCGTGGGTTCGAATCCTGCCTAGCGCGTTAATATTACACACAAGAGGAGGGCATTGCACACATGATGAAGTTTACGGATAACATGAAGCGTGATTGTGGGGATGCTCTTTTTGCTGTAAACGGAGCGATTATTCCTGTCATTATTATTCGGGAGTCTGAAGCTGAATAACGGCAGGAGTGAGGAGCTAACATTACGACAAACAACAAGGCGGCTGAACTCCAGACAGGCCGCTTTTTTCGTATCATGAGGCTGTAATCCTGAGAGTCCCCAACATGGCCGTGAAGGAGCTTCTCAGGTCAGGCATAAATCACACAAGGAGAGATTCACGCGATGAAGAAAGTTTTGGTATGTGCAATGCTCGTTCTGGCGATGTCAGCAAGTGCGTTCGGCGCGGCGTTCAAGGTCGGCGGAACTGGCCCTCTCACAGGAGGCGCGGCGATTTACGGTACGGCGGCAATGAGGGGTGCTCAGATTGCGGCGGAAGAGATCAACGCTATGGGCGGCGATATTCAGTTCGAGCTTCGTTACGAGGATGACACCCACGACGCGGAGAAGGCCGTCAACGCCTACAACGCCCTCAAGGACTGGGGAATGCAGGTCTCGCTCGGCTCGGTAACATCAAAGCCAGCAGAAGCCACAGCCGCAGAGAATTTCGCGGACAGGATTTTTGCCCTCACGCCGTCAGCGTCATCAGCGGCAGTAACGGAAGGCAAAGATAACGTGTTCCAGATGTGCTTTGTCGACCCCAACCAGGGCACAGCGTCAGCGCAGTACATCGGCGACAAGAAACTGGCCAAGAAAGTAGCCGTAATCTGGAAGAATGATGATGTCTACTCGAAGGGCGTGCGTGATACATTCGTCGAGAACGCGGCGAAATTCGGCCTCGAAATCGTGAGTGAGACAGCATTCGCGGACGGCAACGACACTGATTTTTCCGTACAGCTCACAGACGCAAAGGAAAAGGGCGCGGAGCTCGTGTTCCTCCCGATGTACTATCAGCCCGCATCACTCATCCTCGCGCAGGCTCAGGCTATGGGCTATGCTCCGAAATGGTTCGGGATTGACGGAATGGACGGCATTCTCACGATGGAGGGCTTCGACAAGTCGCTTGCTGAGGGCGTGATGTTATTGACACCGTTCAACGCTGACGCTAAGGACGAGAGGACTCAGAATTTCGTCAAGAAGTATCAGGAGAAGTTCGGCGAGATTCCCAACCAGTTCGCTGCGGATGGCTATGATTGCGTGTATGCGTACTATCAGGCTCTGACTCAGGCGAAGGCGACTCCCGATATGGACGCTGAGACACTCTGCCCGAAGATGATTGAGCAGTTCACCACGATGACGTTCAACGGCGTAACAGGCGAGAATGTCAGGTGGTCAAAGAACGGCGAAGTCAGCAAAGACCCCAAGGGTATGGTCATCAAGAACGGTGTGTATGTCGGATTAGATTAGTGATTAGGGGAATAGTGGTTAGTGGTTAGCGGAAAGCAGAAATCTATAAACACTACTCACTCTACACTGAACACTTGATTTTCACGGGCAGTCGGGAATGTCGGCCACAAAAAATTTCCGGCTGCTCTTTTCGTATAAGGAGGCAAAATGACTGAGGAGGCAGGTATTCTTCACACAAACAATGAGGCAGTATCTTTACATGAATAAGGAGGCATAAATCTTCACATGACATTCCTGAATTTCTTTATCAGCGGAATAAGTCTCGGAAGCATCTACGCGATAATCGCGCTGGGCTACACGATGGTCTACGGAATCGCAAAGATGCTCAACTTCGCTCACGGCGACGTTATCATGGTCGGGGCTTACGTCTGCTTCTACATGGCGGTGCGGTATGAGCTTCCCCCGCTGCTCGGAGTCGTGATAGCTATGGTTGTGTGCACCCTGCTGGGGATGATTGTTGAGCGTCTCGCCTACAAGCCCCTCCGTCAGGCACCATCCCTCGCTGTCCTCATCACGGCAATCGGCATGAGCTACTTCCTCCAGAACACAGCATTGCTCCTCTGGTCGTCAAACCCCAAAGTCTTCCCGTCAATCATTGGGCGCGGGTCGTTCAAGCTGTTCGGCGGGGAATTGTCGGTCTCACACATCACAGCTCTCACAATCGGCGTGTGCCTCGTGATAATGGCGGCTCTGACCCTCTTTGTCGGCAAAACCAAAATGGGCAAGGCAATGCGCGCGTGTTCTGAGGACAAGGGGGCGGCCCAGCTCATGGGGATAAACGTCAACGCAACAATCTCGCTCACGTTCGCGATAGGGTCAGGGCTTGCGGCGGTCGCGGGGGCGTTGCTCTGCTCGGCGTATCCTACACTCATGCCGACAACGGGAGCATTGCCCGGCATCAAGGCATTCACGGCGGCGGTGTTCGGCGGAATCGGGTCGATACCGGGGGCGTTCTTGGGCGGGCTGATGCTCGGAGTGATTGAGATTTTCGCGAAGGCCTACATTTCGAGCCAGCTCTCTGACGCGGTCGTGTTCGGGGTGCTGATTGTGGTGCTGCTGGTGAAGCCCGCGGGGTTGCTCGGAAAAATGACGCAGGAGAAGGTGTAATCATGACAATGCGGAGACTCATAAACTTGAAGCGCGTCGAGGCAAGAAGGATTTACCTGACGTATGCGGTCGTGATTGTCGCGTACGTGATATGCCAGTCGATGAGCTCGGCAAAATTCCTCAGCTCGTCAATGCGCGGAATGCTCGTGCCGATTTGCGCGTACATGGTCATGGCCGTATCGCTGAATCTCGTCGTCGGGATTCTCGGTGAGTTGTCGCTGGGTCATGCGGGGTTCATGTCGGTCGGGGCATTCTCAGGCGTGGCGGCGGCAATACTCTTGCAGGGGGTTATCCCGTTCGCGCCCGTGAGGCTGGCTGTTGCGATGATTGTCGCGGCGGTGTTCGCGGCGGCGGCAGGATTCGTGATTGGGATTCCTGTGCTGAGGCTGAAGGGGGACTATCTGGCGATTGTTACGCTGGCTTTCGGCGAAATCATCAAGAGCATCCTCAACAACTTTTACTTGGGAGTCGACTCCGGCGGGCTTCACTTCAGTATGCTGGCTGACACAACTAGGCTTCTTCCGGGCGGCAAGCTCATAATCCGCGGGCCTATGGGGATAAGCGGCATCCAGAAAATCGCGACATTCCCGGCGGGCGCAATATTGCTGTTCATCTCGCTGATGATAGTCTTCAACCTCGTCAACTCGCGCTCAGGGCGGGCGTTCATGGCCATACGTGATGACAGGATAGCGGCTGAGAGCATCGGCCTCGACATCACAAAGTACAAGATGATGGCGTTCGTCATGTCTGCGGCATTAGCTGGAGCGGCGGGGGCGTTGTTCGCGATGAATTACTCGACAATCGTGGCAAACAAGTTCGACTTCAACACGTCAATATTGATACTGGTCTTCGTGGTGCTGGGCGGACAGGGGAACATGCTCGGCGGAATTATCGCGGCGGCTGTCCTCACCATACTTCCCGAAAAGCTGCGCGAGTTCTCGGAGTACAGGATGCTTCTTTATGCCATCGTCCTAATCGTGATGATGCTCGCAACGAACAACGCGGAAATCAAGGACTTCATATCGCGCTTCAACCCCTTCCGCAGAAAGGAGGAGGCATAAACCATGAGGGCGAAAACTAAGTATGTGCCTATTCCGTCAACAATAATCCTTCCTGAGAGGGACGCGGAAAGAGCCCCCGTGCTTGAGTGCGTGAAGCTCGGTATCACTCTCGGAGGCATCAAGGCTGTCGAGGACTTCAACCTGACTGTGGGACGGACTGAGATTGTCGGGTTAATCGGGCCGAACGGAGCGGGCAAGACCACAGTCTTCAACCTGCTGACGAAAGTTTACCAGCCCACGACCGGGACAATCCTCCTCAACGGCCAGGACACTCACGGGATGAACACGATGCAGGTCAACAAGGCAGGAATAGCCCGGACGTTCCAGAACATAAGGCTGTTCCGAAACATGAGCGTTATCGACAACGTCAAGACGGCCATGAACAACGAGATGCGCTACAACATGGCCAGCGCGATATTGCGTCTCCCGAATTACAGGCGCGAGGAAGTTGCCGCTCACAGAAGGGCGTTGAAGCTGTTATCGATTTTCGACATGCAGGGTGTTGCGGATGTTCCTGCGGGTTCACTGCCTTACGGTGCGCAGAGAAGGCTTGAGATTGTGAGGGCTTTGGCGACGAATCCGTCATTGCTTTTGCTGGATGAGCCGGCCGCTGGGATGAATCCGTCTGAGACTGCTGACCTGATGGACAACATCCGCAAGGTTCACGAGATGTTCCAGATAGCGATCATCCTCATCGAGCATGACATGAGCCTTGTGATGAACATCTGCGAGGGAATATGCGTGCTGAATTTCGGCCATGTGATAGCGAAGGGGACTCCCGACGAAATCCAGAGCAACCCAGCCGTCATTGAGGCCTACCTAGGCAGGAAGAAGGAGGCGTAACCATGTCTGAGCCAGTCTTGAAGGTGGACAACATCAACGTCTACTACGGGAGCATCCACGCAATCAAGGGAATATCATTCGAGGTGTACGAGGGCGAAATAGTAACATTAATCGGCGCGAACGGAGCGGGCAAGTCGACAACCCTCAACACGATTTCAGGATTGCTTCACCCGTCAACAGGAAACGTGTCATTCTTGGGCGAGTCTCTGGCCAAAGTCCCGCCTCACAAGATAGTTGAGCGGGGATTAGCGCAGGTGCCGGAAGGAAGAAGAGTCTTCGCGCAGATGACGGTGCAGGAGAATCTTGAGATGGGAGCGTTCACACAGAATGACGACATTTCGGGGGACATGGAGAAGGTGTACTCGCTGTTCCCGCGCCTCAAGGAGAGAATGCGCCAGACAGCCGGGACTCTCTCAGGGGGCGAGCAGCAGATGCTTGCGATGGGCCGGGCATTGATGAGCCGTCCGAAGCTCCTCATGCTTGATGAGCCGTCGATGGGGCTTGCGCCGATTCTGGTCGAGCAGATATTCGAGATCATCGCGGATCTTCACAGGACAGGTGCGACGATACTTCTCGTTGAGCAGAACGCGCAAATGGCACTCAGCATAGCCAGCAGGGGCTACGTTATGGAGACCGGGAAGATTACGGCGACCGGGACAGGGCAGGAGCTGTTAGCGTCTGAGGAAGTGAGGAAGGCGTACCTGGGAGGCTAGCAGGCGGTGTGTGAGTCCCCTCGGTTCATGGCCGGGGGGATTTTTTGTGCGGTCTGGTAGAATTGTGCCATCATGAAACTCACATCAATAGAACTTTTCGCGGGGGCTGGCGGGCTGGCTCTCGGCCTTGAGCGCGCAGGGTTTGAGCCTCTCGCACTCGTTGAGATTGACAGGGACGCGGCGGAAACTCTCAGAGCCAACCGTCCGGGCTGGAACGTCATCCAAGCTGACATAGCCGGGGTATCGTGCCTGAATCTGCCTGAGCATTTCGGGACTGAGCCGGGTACGCTGGACTTGCTTTCGGGGGGCGCGCCCTGCCAGGCATTCTCTTACGCCGGGAAGAGGCTCGGCTTCGAGGACGCAAGAGGGACTCTGTTCTATCACTATGCCGTGTTCCTGCGGAAATTGCAGCCGAAAGTTTTCCTGTTCGAGAACGTCCGCGGACTCCTCTCTCATGACAAGGGCAGGACGTACAAGACAATGCTGGACGTTTTCGCCGAGTGCGGGTACACAGTACACAGGGAAATCCTCAACGCGTGGGATTACGGCAACGCACAGAAGCGCGAGCGTCTCATCACTATTGGGGTGCGTGAAGGTCTGGCACTCACTGTAGATTTCCCCAAGCCCCACGAATACAGGCCAGTATTGCGGGATGTCCTCCAGAATGTCCCGGAAAGCCCCTGCGCAAGATACTCTGACCGCAAGAAGGAGCTGTTCCGTCTCATCCCACCCGGCGGCAACTGGCGTAACCTCCCGGAGAAAACCGCCCGCGAGTACATGAAGGGCTGCTGGAACTTGGGAGGAGGACGCGCCGGGATATTGCGCCGCATGAGCATGGACGAGCCGTCGCTTTCAGTGCTGACTTCACCGACACAGAAGCAGACCGAGCGATGCCACCCGCTGGAAATACGCCCGTTCAGCGTCAGGGAGAACGCCCGCATACAGTCTTTCCCGGACGAATGGCAGTTCTCCGGGAGTGTTGCGAGTCAGTACAGGCAGGTGGGGAATGCCGTCCCGGTGAACCTGGCGTATGACATTGCGGTTGAGATACGGAAAGGACTGGAGAGATTCTATGTGGACGCTTGATTTCATCTCTGAGCATGACTTCAGGGAGCATGTGCGCAAGACGATTCTGAATTACGGCGGCAAACTGGCCTCATTCGACCTCGAACGCTTCAACAGCAACATTGTTGACCCCATCAAGATGATATTCGACAAGACAGTGTACCGTTACACGTGGGACGAGATTATCAGCAACGAGATTTTCAGGCAGAGGGACAAATCCAACAACAACGATATTGGCTACTTCCATCAGCAAATCTTCCAGTACATCAGGGGCTGCACTGTTCCGCGCACAGGATGGGACGTGATATTTTCGCCCGGAAAGAGAATAGAGCTTCCCGAAGGCGATTCCGTCAGCACCGTCTATGTTGAGATGAAGAACAAGCACAACACCATGAACTCGTCAGCAAGCGCGAAAACGTACATGAAGATGCAGGGCCAGCTTCTTGCGGATGACGACTGCGCATGTTTCCTCGTTGAGGCAATCGCGAAGCACTCACAGAATACGGCGTGGACAATATCACTCGACAAGGCAAGGCATAAGCACAAGAGAATACGGCGCGTGAGCATGGACAGATTCTATGAGGCGGTAACGGGCGAGGCTGATGCTTTATACAGGATGTGCATGGTGCTTCCTGATGTTGTGGAGCAGGTTGTGAGTGATGAGAATATTATCGCAGTCCCGAATGACACAGTGGCGGACGAAATCAGGCGCATAGCAGACAGCAGGGGTATATCGTTCGCAATGTCGCTGTACCTTCTCGGCTTCGGGACATACGCAGGCTTTCCGAGTCCCGAAAAGTGAGACCCTCCCCGTGTGGTTGAGGAGGGGAAGCCGGAAAGAATCACGGATGACCAGACGGAATATATTGCGGGGATTTTCCGGGAGTGGCAAAAAAAAACTACTTTTGCGGGCCGTGAGAACATAAAGTGCTGTGCTGTTGGGCTTGATGAGGTGCTGGCGGGCGGGAATCTAAGGCTTGAGGCAAACATCTTCAACGACGACGCGAGGACAGCCGCAAGGGATATAGATGGCGGGAAATATCCGGCGGTGAAGTTCGGGGAGCTTGCAGACTCGTATATGTTTGGCCGCTCGGTTAAGCTCATGCGGGAAAAATCACCTTATCCGTTCTTCCAGCCTTCCAGCGTTACAGACATAAAGCCAGAACATGACGGCTATTTATACTCACGCAAGCAGTCAGAGATTGACGAGCTTAAGATACATGAAGGGCAGATACTGTTATCACGTTCCGGGGCTATAGGGAATGTTACGTATGTCTCAAGAACTCTCGGCGATAAATATCTCAGTCCTGATATGATTCGTATCGACTGCCATAACCCAGAAGACGCGGGATATATTTACGCATACCTCAAGAGCCATCAGTGCCAGAAGATATTGCAGTCATTTGCATTCGGAGCAGTCATTCAGCATATCAACCCCGAACACCTCAGCGATATTCCCGTCCCGGATGCCCCCGCTGAAATCCGCCGCAGGATTCATGACCTCATCGTGCAGTCTTACGCCCTCCGTGATGAGTCCAACACCATGCTTGACGAGGCGGAGTCCCTGATGGTTCGTGAGCTTGGGCTTCCCCCTGTTGACGACATGAGGCCAGGAGGCGAGGTGCTTGCGTTCGAGGCCAGCAGCGCGGATTTCCTCAGCTCAGGGAGATTTGAGGCTTCGTATCATTCGCCGCTTTTCGGGGAAATCGTCAGGCATCTTCAGGACAACGCAGGGGAAGTTCTGAGCGTCGGGGATGAGAGAGTGAGCAGGGATATTATTCTTCCGGGACGGTTCAAGAGGGTGTATGTCAGTGAGGGTTACGGAGTCCCGTTTATCGGAGGCCGGAGCATTTATGAGCTTGACCCTGCCGACAAGAAATATTTATCGTTCTCACAGCACGAGGACAGAATACGGGATGAGCTGACTATACACACGAACATCATACTAATTACACGGAGCGGGACTATAGGCAATGTTGCGCTTGTTCCTGAACACTGGGACGGCTGGACTGCTAGCGATGACATTATCCGGGTAATTCCTGCCTCAGATGATATTGCGGGCTATGTGTATGTGTGGCTTTCGTCTGAGTGGGGGCGTGAGCTTATGAGGCGGTACAAGCATGGTGCTGTGATAGAACATATTGAAGTTGAGCACGTCGGTTATGTTCCGTTTCCGATTCTGAGGGACAAGGGCATTCAGGAGCGCGTCAACTCCCTTGCTCTTGAGGCAAATTCGAGGCGTTATGAGGCGTGGAGGCTTGAGCGTGAGGCCATGAGGATAGTGGAGGATGAGATACTGGGCTGAAAGTGAGACCCTCCCCGTGTGGTTGAGGAGGGCGTGTGTCGTGTCTTACTTCAGCAGTCCGATGTTCTTTAGCACAACCTCAAGTTTCGCGTGCTGTTCCGGTGTTAAGGGCTGAATCGGCTCGGCGCATTTCCCCACGTTGTAGCCTATCATATTCAGTGCTTCCTTGATGACCACCGGGAAGCTCCCCATGTTCGTGGCAATCCGTAGCTCACTCAGCTTGAACTGCGCATCAAGTGCCGCGTCCCATTTCCCCGCCTTGAAGTTCTCGTAGATGTCGACAGCAATCCTAGGCGCGATGTTCCCGCATGAAGTGATTGCCCCAGCAGCTCCGTACCACAACGCCGCGTAAATCAGCGTGTCCCGTCCCATGAGAACGTCAAAGTCCGGGTTGTCGCGTGTCAGCCTGATATACTCCTCGCTGTTGGTCATGTCCCCGGTCGAGTCCTTCACGGCTATGATGTTCTTGACCTGCGCAAGTTTCTGTATCGTCTCAGGAGTAACCGTTACGTTCGTCTTCGGCTTGTTGTTGTAGATCACTATCGGGAGGCTCGTAGCGTCGGCGATTTTGCGGTAGTAGATCTCAAGCTCGGCCTGTGTCTGGCTCACGAACATAGGAGTCAGCACACTCAGTGCGTCAACCTTGCACTCCTCGGCGATTTTCGCAAGCTCGATTGCTCCCTTGGGTGTGATGTGGTTGGCTCCCGCGTAAATGTCCATCTTCCCCCGCGCATATTCGCAGGTTACTTCCAGGACGTGGCGGTAGAATCCGTTGTCGAATGCGTAGAACTCCCCTGACGTTCCGAACGGGAAGACTCCGTGAATGCCGTTGTCGATGAAGTACTGAAGCAGCTTCTTGTACTCGTCCTCCTTGAACTTGCCATCGTCATCGAACGGAGTAACGACAGGTATAACTATGCCCTTCGGTTTGAACATGTATGAATGTCCCCTCTCTTGTGTGAAAAATTTTCTGCGGTGAGAATTATTATACACGGAAAAACTAAGGCTGTTTGTGAAAAAGTTACGGTTACTGTAGAATTACGGTCATAAAAATCCATTCACAGGGAGGATATTATTATGTTCAGGAAGACAGCTCTGTTTATGTTGCTGGTCTTGTTGCTTGCGCCTTCAGCATGGGCAGATGAAGCCGAAGTTGTTTCCGCAGAACCCGCCGCAATATCTCAGGACGCACAGCCCGATGAAATGACTCTCCGCGAGAATGCCGTGAACCAGAAAGCCGCCGAACTCGAAGCATTGGCCGCGAATCTTGCTGACAGGGAAGCCAAGCTGGTCCGGCAGGAAAATGATTCAGCCGCAAAAGCACGGAGCATCAATGCCGAGTCCCGCAGGATTTCCGGGATAAGCACGTCCCTTCTTGGCCGCGAAAACCAGATGACTAGGCGCGAGTTAGACCTCAAAGCACGTGAAGCCGAGCTTGCCCGCCGTGAGATGACATTCGCGCAGGAGAGCCAGAAATTCACGGAAGCATCATCCGCACTGGCAGGACGTGAGTCAGACATCGCCAAGCGTGAAGCAGACCTCGCCGCAAGAGAAGCCGAGCTCAACGCCAAAATTGCCGCGAAGGAAGCCGCAGACAGTCTCACAGCACGTGAAGCAGACCTCGTGAAGCGTGAAGCCGCACTGACCGAACGCGAAGCTACAGGGGCGAGACTCAGCGCGTTGGAGGCAGACCTTAACGCAAGGGATGAGGCACTCAAGGCACGTGAGGAGGCCGTTGCAGGACGTGAGTCAGCAGTAACAGAGAACGAGAAAAAGCTAGCCGAGTCGACCGGGAAAGTTACAGCGCATGAAGCCGAGCTCGCGCAGAAAGAGTCAGCACTCAACACGAGAGAGTCCGAGCTTGACGCGAACAACAAGAAACTTTCTGAGGCTACAGCATCATTGTCAGAGAGAGAGTCAGCACTCATGAGCCGTGAAGCCGAGTCAGCAAGAAAAGCCGCCGACATTCAGGAATTGGAGACACTCATCAAGGAGCTTCCAGCTTTTGACCCGAACAGCTCAACGGAAGCCGCGATGATTCTCACCTACAAGATTCCCGCGCAGAAACGCCGTGAGCTTATCGCAATGCAGAGGGAAGCATATTCACGTTACAGCTCCAACAGAATCACTCAGGCACTCGAAAGCTATACGGCAGCATTTGAGGCAGAACCCACGGCGAACTACCTTGCGGCTTACTGGGCAGGGCTGTCGGCAGAAAGACTCCGCAACAGGAGAGATGAAGCACTCGAATGGGCTAACCGCGCTCTTGAGATCAACCCGGATTACCGTCCGGCGCAGGAACTCAAACGCAGGCTTGAAGCCCCGGCACGCAGCACTAACACACAGCAGAGACGGCGCACAACATCACGCTAGACTGACAGCAATACGTTCACGCCCCTCTGTGTTACAGCGGAGGGGTAAATTTTTGAGGAGGCATAAAACGTTTGGAGGACTTATACAGTATTCTTGAGGTCTCACGCGATGCATCACCCGCGGACATCAAGAAGGCTTACCGCAAGCTGGTGCACAAGTATCATCCTGACTCGAACCCGGGCGACAAGGAAGCTGAAGAGAAGTTCAAGAAGATCAACGCGGCTTACTCCGTCCTGAATGACCCGGAGAAACGTGCAAGATATGACCAGTTCGGCACGGCTGACGGCAATTCGGGCAATCCTTTCGGCGGAATGGGCGGTGCTGACTTGGGCGACTTGTTCGGGGACATCTTCGCTCAGGCATTCGGCGGGGGCTTCGGGGGCTTCGGCTCATCACGCAGGCAGTCAGCAAACTCACCCAGACAGGGCGACGACATCGAGCAGGTTGTTCACGTTACTCTTCTTGAGGCCATGAAGGGAGCAACGCGGGATATTGACGTGATGAAGTACGAGACATGCCAGCACTGCACAGGGACGGGCGCGAAACCCGGCACTAAGGCTGAGACATGTTCCCGCTGTCATGGCCAGGGGAGCGTGAGACAGAGACAGCAGACAATGTTCGGGATATTCGAGAGCGTAAGCACATGCCCGGACTGTCATGGAACGGGGAAATTCATCCGCGAGAAGTGCGATGAGTGCAAAGGTACAGGCCATGTACGCAAGAAGCACACTCTTGAAGTCAAGATACCTCCCGGAGTCGCCACGAACATGCGCATAAGAGTCCCTGAAGCTGGCGAGGCTGGCGTGAACGGAGGCCCTCCCGGAGACTTGTACCTTGTTGTTGACGTGGAGATTAACCCGGACTTCGAGAGAGACGGCGCGGATTTGCACACAACGCTGATTCTCACATACCCGCAGGCTGTCTTAGGCACTGAGGCTGAAATCACGACAATTGACGGCACTAAGGAGAAGCTCACAGTCCCGGCAGGAACTCAGCACGGGCAGGTTCTCAAGGTCAAGGGAAAAGGAATGCCCCGCGTGAACTCAAAGGCTGTCGGTGATTTGTACGTTCACGTCTACATCGAGATACCCAAGAAGCTCACAGACAGACAGCGCGAAATCATCAGGTCTCTTGCTGACGAGATGAAAGCTCCCGTGAGTGATGATGACTCCGGGATTCTGGGCAAGTTCAAGCGATGGTTTCAGGAATAGGCGTTGACTTGTGCAGTGTCGACAGGATGAGGAAGGCTCTGCGGTCCCGGCACTTCAGGGATGAGATATTCAGCCCGGAGGAAATCTCGTACTGCGAGTCAAAGGGTGAGAGGCGTTACGAGAGCTACGCAGGGAGTTTCGCGGCAAGGGAGGCTTTCTGCAAAGCGTCGGGGAAGTCAGTCTACTCCGTCATGTTCGGGCGGGAGTTCTCACTGATACACACGGACGGTGTCCCAAGCATAAGGCTTACGGGAGGACTCGCGCTACAGTCAGCAAAAATTTTCGTCTCAATATCACACGATAGAGATTACGCCGTCGCAATGGTGGTAATCGACAAGGAAGGAGAATAATCACATGGTAATCAACTTAAGCGGCGTGGAATCAGTCTTCGCCAATCTCGGAAGCATACTCGTTGCGGGATTCGTCCTGCTGTTAGTGCTTTCGTCAGCAATCAAAATCATTCCCGAATACAGGCGCATAGTACTGTTCCGTCTGGGAAGGCTCGTAGGCAGCAGGGGGCCGGGAATCGTGTTCATACTCCCGTTCATTGACCGTTCTGTTACGGTTGACCTGAGAATCCTCACGCTCGATGTCCCGGTTCAGGAAGTCATCACTAAGGACAACGTCGCAATCAAGGTGAACGCTGTCGTGTATTTCCGTGTTCTTGACCCGGCAAAGTCAGTTGTTGAGGTTGAGAACTACATCGTAGCAACAAGCCAGTTAGCGCAGACAACGTTACGTTCTGTCGTGGGAGCTGTTGAGCTTGACGAAGTGCTGTCATCGAGGGAGAAAATCAACCAGGAACTCCAGAACATCATCGATGAGCGCACAGACCCGTGGGGAATCAAGGTGAGCGCGGTTGAGGTGAAAGAGCTGGAATTACCCGACGGAATGAAGAGGGCGATGGCGCGCCAGGCAGAAGCGGAACGTGAGCGTCGTGCGAAAATCATCGCGGCAGAAGGAGAATTGCAGGCGGCGGAAAAACTCTCGGAGGCAGCGCGGAAGATGGAGACCTCACCCGTAACGTTGCAGCTGAGATACCTTCAGACAATCCGGGAGATTTCCGGCGAGAGGAACACGACAACGTTCTTCCCGATTCCTGTCGACCTGATTCAGCCGTTCATCGAGAAGCTCACGCGCAAGGAGGCGTAACATGCAGTACAGGAAAGCATCAGAACTCCGCGAAATGTTCATCAGGTTCTGGGAGGAAAAAGGCTCAAAGCACCTCGAAAGTTTCTCCCTCGTCCCTGAAGACCCGTCATTGCTCTTCACGATTGCCGGGATGGTTCCGCTGAAGCCGTATTACTTGGGCATAAAGTCCCCAGAATATCCCCGCGTCGTAACGTCCCAGAAATGTGTGCGAACGAACGACATCGAGAACGTCGGCAGGACGGCGAGGCATCACACATTCTTCGAGATGCTCGGAAATTTCACGTGGGGAAGCTACTTCAAGAACGAGGCCATTTCGTGGGCGTGGGAGTTCCTCACCGAGAGAGTCGGCCTTGACCCTGAGAGGCTGTACGCGACAATCTACCTTGACGACGAGGAAGCCTTCAGCGCGTGGCGGAAATTCCTCCCTGAGAGCAAGATTTACCGTTTCGGCCAGGACGACAATTATTGGTTCATGGGCGACACCGGGCCTTGCGGGCCTTGCAGTGAGATATATTACGACAGGGGCGAAAAGTATTCATGCGGGAAGCCTACATGCGGAGTCGGGTGCGACTGCGACCGCTACATGGAAATCTGGAATCTCGTTTTCACCCAGTTTGACCGCCAGAAGGACGGAAGCCTGCCCTTGTTGCCCCACAAGAACATTGATACGGGCATGGGGCTTGAGAGACTCGCCAGCGTTGTGCAAGGCGTTGATACCGACTACGAGACCGACCTTTTCACGCCGTTAATCGCTCATACCTGCAAGAAGGCCGGGATAACTTACGGCAATAATCCTCGTGATGACATGGCCGTTAGGGTTATCGCTGACCACGTGAGGAGCGTTGCCTTCATGCTTGCTGACGGTGTGCTTCCCTCGAACGACGGGCCGGGCTACGTGCTGAGGCGGCTTCTGAGAAGGGCTGTGAGGTTCGGAAAGCTGCTCGGCTTCGATGGACTCTTCCTGAACGAGTACATGCCCATCCTGATTGAGATTATGGGCGACCCTTACCGCGAGCTCATCACACAACGCCCGGTGATTGAGCAGATAATCACGCTTGAGGAAGAGAAGTTCAACAAGACTCTCCGCCAAGGTACGGAGCTTTTTGACGCTGAGACCTCGCACCTTAAGGCGGAAGGAGCAACTGAGATTCCGGGAGATGTCATCTTCACGCTGTATGACACTTACGGATTCCCCCCTGAACTCACGCGGGAAATGGCCGGGGAACTGGGCTTCACTCTCGATGAGGAAGGCTTCAAGTCGGCCATGAACGAGCAGAGAGAACGCGCAAGAGCCTCCAGCAAGCAGAAGAGGAGCGCGTTAGTCGGTGATGTCTACCTCGAAATCGAGAACGAGTCCGGCGCAACCACATTCACGGGCTACACCAAGTCAGCAGACAGCGGAAAAATCGTCGCAATCATCACGCCGGAAGGCAGAGTCGACTCCGCAACAGGCGCGGGCGAGTTTGAGGTTGTACTCGACACGACTCCGTTCTACGCTGAGAGGGGCGGGGAAGTCGGCGACACTGGCACGATGAAGGTCAACGGCCTAACATTGACCGTCCTCAACACAGTACCACACGGCAAAATCACAGTCCACACGGTCAGGGCAGAGTCCCCCGTGAAAATCAGCGTCGGGGATGAAGTGATGTCTTTTGCTGACGATGAGAGACGCTCCGCAATTCGGCGCAACCACACAGCGACTCACCTTCTGCATGAAGCGTTAGGGCGGGTGCTGGGCAGGCATGTCAGGCAGGCAGGCTCACTCGTAACACCTGAGTTCCTGAGATTCGATTTCACCCATCATTCAGCGGTAACAGACGAGGAAATTGCAGAGGCCGAACGAATCGTGAACGCTGAAATCCTCGCCAACATTGCAGTAGACATCTCCGAGCACACGAAGGATGAAGCGCAGTCTCTTGGGGCAAAAGCACTCTTTGACGAGAAATACGGCGATGTCGTGAGGGTTGTGGACGTTCCGGGCTTCTCGATGGAGCTTTGCGGGGGGCTTCACGTCTCGCGGACTGGGGACATAGGGAGCTTCAAGATTCTCCGCGAAGAAAGCATAGGCTCAGGAACGCGGCGTGTACTTGCTGTAACGGGAATGAACGTGCTTCTTCTCCTCCAGAAACTTTTTGCGCTCCGTAACTCAATGACGGCTCTTCTTTCTGCTGACGAGGAAAATCTTGCGGCCAAAGCCAAGACCCTCATCGATGAACTGAAGACGGCGAAATCACAAGTGCAGGCGGTGAAACTGCGCGAGCTTCTGGAGAACTCCGAGAGATTCCTTGAGCGCGAGGATGTGAACGGAGTCATGTTACAGGTTGGGAGATTCCCGGACATTCAGGCCAGCATGCTCCGTGATATTGGCGACAAGGCTCGGGCGCGCCAGGAACCGAATATCGTGGTGCTTGCGTCAGTCAGCAGTGAGGATGAGTCGTGCCAGCTCGTTGTGATGGCCGATGAAAAGTCCGTGAACATGGGAGTGAACGCGGGAGTCCTCGTGAAGGAAGCGTGCGCGATACTCGGCGGCAAAGGAGGAGGACGCAAGAATCTCGCACAGGGCGGAGGGCGTGAAGGCTCGAAACTTGAGGAGGCTTTGACCCGGATTCGTGAGCTGGTGAAATCGCAAGTGAAATAACAAGAGAGGAAATTTACGGGCTTCCCTGAGATGATTCGGGGAGGCTCTTATTTTTTGCGCGGGAATATTTTTGCGGGAATTAACGAACGGAAGAAAGGTAAAAATTTCTATACGGACATAACAAAAAGATAAGGCTTGTGCTATAATGACCTTACGCAAAAAAAATTAATTCTGCACATGACTGTGTGGAAAGTTTTCCATAGTCTTGCCTTATCTGCGGTAATTATATCACAGAACAAGGCGGGGCGTTAAGGGTTGTGTGCAAAAATTTTCCTCTTTTTCCCAGAACTTGGCGTTAATGGTGTGCGGTGAGAGTCCGTACAAGGGTTTATCCGTTTATAGGCGGCGGATAAGACAGAAAAAATTCACAGGAGGAAGAAGCACAATGAAGAGAACACGCAAAGGATTCACGCTTATCGAACTGTTAATTGTAGTGGCAATAATGGGAGCACTCGCGGCAATGATGGCAAGCTCAAGCGCGGACTCAATCGATTCTGCACAGGCAAGCGCAATCCTGAACAACCTTCAGAGCATGAAGACGGCGGCCTATGACATGTACATGAATGAACCTGCCGTTGCAGGAATGACCTCTATAGCTAACGATACGGCAACAACGGTAGTAAAAACACCAGCGGCAGGAGAAACAGCAGCCACTTACAAGACCGTAGGAGAAGTACTCGGAGAATATCTCGGCAGGATAGATATAGCCACGAATTACGGCATAGTCGGCAATGGTGATGCTTGGTATGTATTCTATACGCTTCAGGATTCCGACAGCGCGAAGGTCAAGACAATCCTAGCGAACAAAGCCAACGCGGCAGGGCTTCTCGGAGCGGCAGACGCGAATTTAGCCACGCTTACGGCTGTTACTGCTTACTACGTAGACACCAACAAAGTAATCGCCCTCAGAGTACGCTAACCACAACACGACCAAGCAACCAACAAAACCTATGCGCAAGGAGAGTCCCCAACGCCTATTAGGGGGCTCTCTTTCTTTGTTCCCTCTGGCCTTAAGGTATAATTCACGGCAAGGAGGGAGAATTTTGGCGAAAAGATTTGCTGTCGTTGATGAAGTTTCCTGCGTGTCCTGCGGAGCGTGTGTGAATGTCTGTCCCAGAGGAGCAATCGAAATCGTGAAGGGCTGTCATGCTTCCGTGAACGTGAATTTGTGCGTGGGGTGCGGACTTTGCGCACGTACTTGCCCGGCAGGAGTGATTGAGGTGATGACTCATGAAGGCTAGAAGCTGGCGTAATTATCTCTGGGTGTGGCCGGTCGTGTATTTCTCGCTGGGAATGTTCAACATACTCTTTGCGTGGCTCGGAATGATTGACTTCATGCTTCCGTTGATGTTCGCAATTTTCGGGGGCAACAAGCACTTCTGCAACTATTACTGCGGAAGAGGGCGGCTGTTTTCGTACCTGCCGGAAAAATTCGTGTGTTCGCGGAAAAAGTTAGCACCAAAATGGTTAGCGTCCCGGTGGTTCAGGTATGCGTTCCTCGCGTTCTTCATGGCCATGTTCGCTAATGTATGCTGGCAGTCGTGGCTCGTTTTCGGGGGCGCAAGGCCAGTGGGTGAGACAGTGAGGCTTCTGTGGACGTTCCGGGTTCCTTGGGGCTGGGCGAATGTCGCGGGGAGCTTCCAGGATTGGGCGGTTCAGTTCGCTTACGGGCTGTACAGTCTCATGCTGACCAGCGCAATTATTGGGCTTGCGGTTATGGCGTTGTACCGTCCCAGGACGTGGTGTACTTTCTGCCCTATGGGGACTGTTACGCAGATTATTTGCAGGCTTAAGGCTGGCGGCAAATAAACTGGCAAAAATTTTCCGTCAGCAAAAAATAACCCCGCGAATCTCTCCGCAGGGTCATTCCTTCTTTCCGCGAAACTCTTAAAGCTCGCCTTCCTCCGGCTCGTGGAACTCTTTGCCCTCAAGCTCGGCCTTCTTCTTGGCTCTCAGGTTGCTTATCACCGTGTACGTGCAGAACACCACAGCCACAACCAGGAATCCCAGCGATATGGGACGCTGCACGAATATCATCCAGTTCCCATGACTCGCCTGCAACGCCATCCTCAAATTCTCCTCGAACATTGAGCCGAGTATGAACCCGATTATCAGCGGCGTTGACGGTATCCTGAAGCACTTGAACGCAAGCCCCAGCAGCGCGAAGAACAGCACGCACTGAACATCAAACACCCTGCTGTTGCTCGAATACGCCCCGACACAGCACATCACCATGATTATCGGGAGCAGTATATGCTTGGGGATGTCCAGCAGCTTGGCGAAAATCCGAAGCCCCGCCCTCTCGAAGATCAGCATGAAGACGCTCGCCACTATCAGCGCGAAGTATATCCCGTAGACATACACGCCGCTCTTGTCGAAAATCAGCGGGCCGGGGTTGATGCCGTGAACCAGGAGCCCGCCAAGGAACACCGCCGCTACCGTGTTGCCGGGAATGCCCATGCACAGCAACGGAACGAGCGAGCCGCCTATGACCGCGTTGTTCGATGTCTCAGACGCTATTACGCCGTCGATTATGCCAGTCCCGAATTTCTCCGGGTGCTTTGAGCGCGACTTCTCCGCAGTGTACGCAAGAAGCCCTGCTGTTGACCCGCCGATTCCGGGAAGTATGCCGATGATGATTCCGATG
>JAFSRQ010000001.1 GCA_017446055.1 Synergistaceae bacterium
AACAGTATCATCAATATTAGCCCGGCTGACGGGATGTGTGCTGATTGACGCTGACAAAGTAGCCGCTGAAATCTGGACTAGCCCGGACGTTAAGGGGGTCTTTGCTTCACGGTGGGGCAATGATATTCTTGACGCTCACGGAAATATCATCAAGGCAAGGGTCGCAGTACACATTTTTGCCAGCGCAGAGGAGCATGAATTTTGCGGCTCAGTCATTCACCCGCTCGTGATGGCTGAGATACACCGTCTCACGGAGGATATTGACGCTGTAGCCGAGATACCGCTGCTGCCGGAAGCCGGGCGTCCTTCGTGGGTTGGCCGGGCTGTTTACGTCATGGCCTCGTTTGCGGTGAGGGCTGAAAGGTGCAGGGAGTCCCGCGGCTGGAATGATGATGAGCTTCTGAGGCGGGAAAAGTTCCTGCTCCCGGAACGTGAAAGGCTTGCGGTCTGCGACTACGTTATACGGAATGAAGGCGGCCTGTCGGAACTGGAAGGGCAGGCTGTGAAGTTTTTGCAGGAGAATGATAAATGAACAAGACTAACGAAGTACCAGAAAGAAGAGACATCCCCGAAAATTTCAGATGGAATCTTGAGGCTATATACCCTGATTTTGACACGTGGCAGAAGGCTTATGACGACACTTCAGCGAAGGTTGAAGCCCTGAAGGATTACTCCGGGAAACTGGGCGAAGGGTCATCAACACTGCTGGCTTTCATCAAGGCGGATGAGGCAGTGTCGCTTGAGGTTGAGAGGCTCTACGTTTACGCGAACATGAAATCACATGAGGATCTGCGAGAGTCCAAGCCTATGGAGCTTGCCGGGCTTGCCGAGAGTCTCATGGTGAGATACGCGGCGGCTGTGGCGTTCTTTGAGCCTGAGATACTCGCCCTCCCCCACGACTACATCAACGACTGCATCAAGAATGAGCATGAGCTTACGCGCTACGAGTTCTTCTTCCGCAAGCTGCTACGTGAACGTGAGCATATTCTCCCGCATGAACAGGAGGTATTGCTCGCTAAGGCCGGTGAAGTCATCGCTGCACCCTCAAACGCATTCACCCTGCTCACTGACGCTGACATGAAGTTTCCCGACATCACAGACGAGGACGGCAACACGTCAGAGCTGACAGAGGAGAGATGGTACAGGTTCAGCCGCAGCAAGAACAGGCAGGTCAGGCATGATGCGTTCATGGGGATTTACGGAACTTACGCCAAGTTCAGGAATGCTATTGCCGCGCTCTATTCCGGCTCGGTTAAGGGCGACATATTCACGTCCCAGTCGAGGAAGTACGCAAGCTCTCTCGATATGGCGTTGTTCTCCGAGAATGTCCCGGAAAGCGTTTACGGCCATGTTGTTGACACAGCGCACAAGTATTCAGCTCCGTTAATGCACAGGCTTGTTGCTCTTAGGAAAAAGGTGCTGGGACTCAGCGATTTCCACTTCTACGACCTCAACGCCCCCATGACAGCAGAACCCGAAATGAGGATTGACTTCCCAGATGCTGTAGACTTGGCCGTGAAAGCATTAGCCCCTCTCGGTGATGAATATCTTGCTGACTTCAGGCGGGGGATTGCTGACAGGTGGATCGACATCTACGAGAACAAGGGCAAACGCAAGGGCGCGTACTCATGGGGTGCATACGGGACTCAGCCCTACGTCCTGCTGAACTATGACGGCACAATTCACGATGTCTTCACGCTGGTTCACGAGATGGGACACAGTATGCACAGCTTCTATTCCCGCAAGACTCAGCCGCAGGTTTACGCCGACTACACGATACTGCTTGCCGAAGTCGCGTCAACCACAAACGAAGCGTTACTCCTCGAATACCTCCTGAAGAACTCGCCCAGTCCCGAAAATCGCAAGTGGCTACTCAGCTACTATTACGACATGGTGAGGGCGACATTCTTCCGTCAGGCAATGTTCGCGGAATTTGAGCGCGAGACCCACACATACGCCGAGTCCGGGGGAGTCCTCACGCCGGATTACCTGTGTTCATTGTGGGAGAAACTCAACGCACAGTGCTACGGGCCGGAGATGGTGATTGACCCGGAGCTTTGCGCGGAATGGGCACGGATACCGCACTTCTACACGGCCTTCTACGTCTACAAGTACGTTACCGGATTCACGGCGGCGAATGCTTTTGCGTCATCGATACTTTCAGGCGAGGACAGAGCGGTTGAGCGTTACCTGCGCTTCCTGAAGAGCGGCGGAAGTGATTACAGCCTGAATATACTTCGGAGGGCGGGCGTTGACCTGACCAGTGATGAGCCTTTCGTGAGGACGATGAAATTCTTTGAGGACAGGTTAGACGCATGGGACAAATAAGGCTTGTTGCTTTTGACCTTGACGGGACTCTCTTCAACGACAAGAAGGAAATCACTCCTGAGACTTTCGCGACACTGGAACGCGCCGCAAACATGGGGATTGAGATTGTGCCGTCTACCGGGCGTTTCTGGAACGCAATCCCCGGTAACATAAAGGCTCTGGATTTCGTGCGCTATGCTCTGACGCTCAACGGGGCGGCGATATTTGACGTTAAGGCCGGGAAAATCATAGCTGAGTTCACGATTCCTGTGCTGAGGGCTGAGACTTTGTGCCGTGTCTTTGATGACTTGGGCGTGATTTACGATTTTGTTGCGGGCGGAAAGGGCTACATGAGGCGCGACAACTACGACCGTCTTGCTGATGTCATGATAGGAGAGTGGCAGGTGAAGATTGTCCGTGATATGCGCTCTCCTGTCGATGATGTCTACGATACTCTCAGGAATTACAGCGGAGTCCAGAAGATGCAGATATACACGCTTGATGCCGGGCTTCGTGAAAACCTCCTGAAGTCGCTTCCTCATGTATTCCCCAAGCTGCTGTTCACGTCATCAGTCCCTAACAACATCGAGATAAACGACACGTCAGCAAACAAAGGGGACGGCCTGAGATTTCTTGCGGCTCATCTTGGGCTTCACATGGAGGATGTATTAGCGTTTGGGGACGGCCTTAACGATATGACTATGATTGAGGCTGCCGGGATTGGAGCGGCCATGTCGAACGGAGTCCAGGAAGTGAAAGACATTGCTGACTATATCGCGCCGGACAACAATCACGACGGTGTTGCTGAGGGGATAAAGAGATTTTGCTTCAGACAGTAACAATTGCGGCATTGTGCATAAACATCGAGCATATTGGGCGGCTGCTGCTGTCTGACCCTCAAGCCCTCGTGCTGAATTACGGAATGGCATTCAGCCTGTTGCAGGATTACCCGGCTGTGTCAACCGTGCTGTCTGTGATTGCGTGCGTGATGATTGGTGCGGTGTTCGTGCTTGCGGATCTCAATGCGGGCGAGCGTATCGGGTACTCGATAATGCTGGGGGGTGCTTTGTCGAACTGCGCGGAGAAATTGATAGTGGGATATGTGATTGACTGGATACCGCTTCAGTTTATCCCCTTGACGATAAATATTGCTGACGTTGAGGTGTCATTAGGTGCGCTGATTGCGTTTCTGAATTTCGAGGTGTGAAGAACTCCCCCGGCTCGTAATCATGGGAGGGGTGAGTGTCATGGGCTGCCTTGAAGTTTGGCGAGTCCCCCGCGGAGTTATCGTGAACCCTACAACCGCCGCAATTACAGCACGAGTCGCAAAGTGCCGGTTCACAGAGTCATCGCACTAACACATACAATCCTGCCGTCTATATAGACCTTCAAGCCCTCAATACCTGTCATCGCTCACACACTCCCTTCGTGGCCCGCATTGCAACACACAAAAAAAACTCCCCCGAATCGTAATCAGGGGAGCGATAATTTCCTGCAACACCTCAAGAAAACAGTGGTGTATCTTGCGCACAGTGTCTCCATCCCGAAAGCCTTCATGAGATTCCCTGCATCATCAAGAAATCTAGCCGTCAGAGTCAAAGTATTCTGAGCGAAGCCGCCTTGCTGATTCCGCCGTCCTCATAGAGTTTGCTGCCTTCTCCGGGTCATTGCTGTTACGCGCAACATTTTTCGCCGCGCTTTCCATGCTGCCGAGCATTCCTGAAGCTGCAAATTTTCCCGGTTCACCCCAAAATCAATCGAATGCAGCTGAGTCCGTCAGGCAAAAAAGACTCCCCCGCGATTCCTCACAAGGGAGTCTCACTCTGCTTCATCAAGTCAGCAATAGTAATTCCGTCAAAGAAGTCCTGAATAATTCCGCCCAATTTTTCCCACATCGGAAGAGTCCTGCATTCCCCCGCCCGCGGACATTCGTTAGGCTCGCACGAAAGGCACGCTACCGGAGCAATGTCCTCATTCATGGCCGCAAGTACATCACTGACCCTGCATTTGTCCGGCTCAACCGCGAGACGGCAGCCCCCTCCCACGCCATGACGGGCAGAAATGAAACCTCCCCGCGACAAAGCAGCCATGAGTCTTTCGGCGTACTTCTTCGAGATTGCCTGACGGTCTGCAAGCTCCTGCGTGGTGATGTATTCCCCCCTGCCATTCTCTGCAAGGTCAACAAGAAACCTCAGCGCATACCTTCCGCGTGTCGAAATCAGCATTTACCCCTTCACTGCCTCGAATCCGTGCTGAAGGTCAGCAAGAATATCATCAATATGTTCCGTGCCGATTGAGAGCCGTATAGTAGTCGGACGAATCCCGCATGACAATAATTCTTCCTCACTGAGCTGTGAGTGTGTTGTTGAGGCCGGGTGTATGACGAGCGATTTCACGTCAGCAACATTCGCCAGCAGTGAGAACAATTCGAGGCTCTCGGTGAACTTCTTGGCGGTCTCAGCATTGCCCTTGATGTCGAACGTGAATATTGACGCGCCTCCGTTGGGGTAATATTTCGCGTAGAGGTCAGCCTGCCTCCCGGTTTCGAGCGAAGGATGATTGACCTTGTCGACCTGCGGATGACCCTTCAGGAATGATACGACCTTCAAGGCGTTCTGCACATGACGCTCAACCCTCAGCGACAAAGTTTCGAGTCCCTGTAACAGAAGGAACGAGTTGAACGGGGAAATGCACGCGCCCTGATCCCGCATGAGTGTGGTGCGTAGCTTGATGATGTACGCGAGGTTGCCTGCCGCCTGAGTGAAGACCACGCCGTGATATGACGGGTTAGGCTCTGACAGTCCGGGGAACTTTCCGCTCGCGCCCCAGTCGAATTTTCCGCCGTCAACAATCACTCCCCCCATGACCGTGCCATGTCCGCCGATGAATTTCGTTGCCGAGTGTACGACAATGTCAGCACCGTACTCAATCGGCCTGCACAAAAACGGAGTCGCAAAAGTGTTGTCGACAATGAGGGGGATACCGTGTTCGTGGGCGATTTTGGCGATGGCTTCGATGTCGATAACGTCAGAGTTCGGGTTGCCGAGTGTCTCAGCGTAGAGGAGCTTGGTGTTGGGCTTGATGGCTTTGGCGAAATTCTCCGGGTCTGAGGGGTCAACGAACGTAGCCGTAACTCCCTGCTCAGGCAATGTGTTGGCGAAAAGGTTGAACGTTCCGCCGTAAAGGTTTGTTGACGAGACCACATGACTCCCGGCCGTCGCGATGTTCTGAACCGCGTAAGTTATCGCCGCCGATCCAGAAGCTGCCGCCAGTGCCGCCGCGCCCGACTCTAAAGCCGCAATCCTCTTCTCGAACACGTCATTTGTCGGGTTCATGAGTCGCGTGTAGATGTTGCCCGGTGTTGTGAGCGCGAATCTTCCTGCCGCCGTCGCCGAGTCCTTGAAGACGTATGATGTTGTCGCGTAAATCGGAACTGCCCGCGAGTCTGTGGCGGGGTCTGCTGTTTCTTGGCCTGCGTGGAGCTGTATCGTCTCGAACTTGTACTTGCTGTTAGTCATTGCGCTTGTGTCCTTTCTCGTGATGTTTGCCGGGGGGATGACGGGTGATGAAGCCGCGCTGTTCCTCCGTGAAAATACTTTCTCAAGAAGCCTGCCTATGTTCATTAGCACACCTGCTTAGTATGAAATCGGTTGCGGAAATTCTACACGGTTGCGGGGCAATGTCAAGCTCACAAATTGCCGGGACATTGGCGGGGTCAGCGGAATTATCCGTTAGGGCGTTCCTGCGTGTTAATGGCCGAGCGGTGATACATGGCGGTTGTTTCTGGCTACCATGCAGATATATTCATGAATGCAAGCGTGATATTTGACAAAATTTCTGCTTAGGACTAATATTCGTCTCAAAAATTGCAGGGGAGGTTTTCCCGGTGAAGGTAACGGAAGAAGAGCTTTGCCGGCATTCTGACAGCGTGAATGAGCAGCTGGCGCGTTACGGCGTGAAGTTCGGCATCTACAAGGGCGGCCAGTTTCACGAGCAGCTGTTCCCGTTTGACGTGATACCGAGAGTCATCGGCCATGAGGAATTTGCGTACCTTGAGCGGGGATTGAAGCAGAGAGTCGCGGCACTGAATGCGTTTCTGGGGGACATATATTCTGACAGGAGGATTGTCGCTGACGGGGTAATCCCTGAAGAGTTCGTGTTCTCCGGGAGCGGCTACCTCGTGCAGTGCGATGGAGTCTCGCCGCCGGGAGGAGTCTATTCTCACATCTCAGGCATCGACCTTGTGCAGGGCAAAAACGGAAGCTGGTACGTCCTCGAAGACAACCTGCGAATCCCGTCAGGAGCGTCATACCCCATGATTGCCCGCGAGCTGTGCATGAGGAGCATTCCGTCAGCATTCACGGGCGGCATCGTGGACAACAGGAACTACCCGGAGCTTTTACGGCATGTGATGGATTACGTCAACACGGGCGGGCATTCCGTCATACTCACGCCGGGACGCTTCAACGCCGCGTACTTCGAGCACTCGTATTTCGCCGAACGCACAGGGGCAAGGCTCGTAACGTGCGAGGATCTGACGGTCGAGAATGACAGGCTCTACTTCATCGACTATTCCGGCAGGAAGGAGCAGGTCGGGGCAGTCTACAGGCGAATCTCGGATGAATACCTTGACCCGGTCAACTTCAACAGGGAGTCGCTCATCGGAGTCCCTCACATATTCGACATCTACAGGAAGGGCAACGTCGCTATCATCAACGCTCCCGGAAACGGCGCGGCTGACGACAAGGGGATATATTACTTCGTGCCGCGAATGGTGAAGTACTATCTCGGTGAGGAAGCTATATTGCAGAACGCTCCTACCTACCTTCCGTTCTACGAGGATGATATGAGGTATGTGCTTGAGAATTTCGGCAGACTGGTGATTAAGGATGTTGCTGAGGCGGGCGGTTACGGAGTCGTTTTCGGGGACAAGCTGTCAGCAAAGGAAAAGGAAAACTTCATGGCCATGCTGAAGGCCGAGCCCAGACGGTTCATCGCGCAGGAAGTGATAGACTTCCGGGACATAGACATTTACGAGGGCGGAAAGAGAGTCCCAAGAAAAGCGGACTTGCGGGCGTTCGTGCTGACGGGTGAAGAGCCTGTTGTGTGGAAGAGCGGACTCACCAGATTTTCACGCAACCCCGACTCCTTCATCGTCAACTCATCACAGGGCGGGGGCTTCAAGGATACGTGGGTAATGAAGGAGGGCTATTGATGGCGATATTGTCATGCGCTAACAGCGGGCGTTTGTTCTGGCTGGGACGGTACACTGAGCGGGTCTTCACGGGAATACGGGCATTGTCCGGGCGTTCTGGGGCGTGGGCGGAGGCTGAATCGAAATTGTGCTTTGACGGCAAGAATCCCGAATCGCTGTATTGCAGCCTCATGTACGCATACGACAACGCAATTGTCCTCCGGGACGAAATAGGCAGCGACACTTTCAGCTACATTCAGATGGCGGTCTACGAGATGAACTCGGCGAGGAAATCACCCGCTCCGATGTTGCAGCTGCAGAAGGTGAACGACAACATAGCGGCGTTCTGGGGCATGGCCGATGACGCAATCAGCGATGAGAACGTCAGGGGCATCATCAAGCTCGGCAAGAGGATTGAGAGAGTCGACCTTTACGCTAGGGGGGACGCAGGCAATGATGAGATACGCCGTGAAGTTACGCGCCTCACCTACAGGATAGAGAAGACCGGGCTTCATTATGACCCCGAAACTTTGTCCGCCCTGAATGAGCTTGCTGAAGCTGAGGACATCGACCGCCCCGAAATGATACGCAAGGTTGAGAGCCTCGTCGATTTCCCCTGATTATGCGCAGGCTTCGTTACAGCTACCATATGAGCCTGAGCTTCGAGCGTCCCGCGTGGGAGCACAGCTTCAAGCTGAGGTGCTTTCCGTCGACTGATGAGAGGCAGAAGATTTCCGGCGAGCGCATCAGTATCTGCCCCGTCCACTTCAGCAGTTCGGAGCGCGACTCTTTCGGGAACATGTGCATTTACGGGACGGCAAAGCAGGTTCACACTCTCTTTTCGGTTGACGCTGAGGGAATAGCTGAGACTGACATTCACGGTGTAATCCCGGCAGAGTCCCACAAGGCCGCGGTCTTCAAGTACGAGACACCCCTGACCAGAGCAGGAGTGAGCATCCGTGAGTTCCACAGGAGTCTTGAGCCTCGCGGATGGACTGGGGAATTTGAGCGGGCCGTGTACATGATGGGGATGCTGTGCGATGATTTCTCGTACGTCTCAGGGTCAACAGGAATCGCCACGACAGCGGAGGAAGCCTTCACGATGAGGCGGGGAGTGTGCCAAGATTACGCGCATGTGCTGCTTGCTCTGTGCAGGCTGGAGCGGATACCCTGCCGTTACGTTGCGGGGATGATTCCGGGAGAGGGTGCGACTCATGCGTGGACGGAGGTTTTTGACGGGGGGACTTGGCGCGGGGTTGACCCGACCCACAACAGGCCATGCGATGACACGTACATCAAGATTTCGGCCGGGAGGGACGCTGGGGACTGCGCGATAAATCAGGGAGTGTTCTACGGAGGAGGGAAGCAGACTCAGAGCGTGAGGGTTGTCGTTCGTGAAGTGTGAGGTGAAGCTCCCCCGTCAGACAGAGGAGCCGAAACGTATCACCCTGCTGTAGCCTTCGGGAAGGTACTTGTAGGTGAGTATGTACACCGCACTGCTGAGTCGGTTCAGTACGTGGCATATCCTGAGTCCGTCATCATCACCGAACGCCCGAACCGCGCAAAGCTCCGTCTCACGTACCAGAGTCCGCAAGACGTTCAAGCCCGCCGCAAGCCTCCCCATCTCGTGATGAGGCATGATATGACCCAGACCGTAATACATGGCCGGATTGTGTGAGCGAGTGTGCAGTTCCTCAGAATCGAGTCCCCAAAGCACAAAGTCCCCCGAAAATTTTTCCCCGCAAGCCTCGCATCGCTGCAACCTGTTCACAACCGCCCGCAGTTCCTCAAGGTCAGCAATATATTCCGCCGAGTCCGACTCCGCCTGCATGAGTATGATTCTCGCGCTGAGACTGTCGAGCCGTCCACGTAATTCTATGCGCGGTGAGTCCTTGTAGCTCATGCCCCAAGCGTCGCGACCATCACGGCCTTGATGGTGTGCATCCTGTTTTCTGCCTCGTCAAAAACTTTCGACTTCTCAGACTCGAAGACTTCCTCCGTAACCTCAGAGCCTTTCACCGCCGGAAGACAGTGCAGGAATATCGTCGTGTCCTTGCCCGTAGCGTTCATGATTTCGGTTGTTACCTGCCACGCGCCCAGCAGTTTATACCGTTCCTCCTTGAGTGCTTCCTCGCCCATTGAGACCCACACATCGGTATATATCGCGTCAGCTCCCTTCACCGCCTCGAAGGGGTCATTGATGACTGTGATTGTTGAGTGTGTTTCTACAGCCCGGCATTTCGCTAGGAGTCCTGCGTCAGGCTCTAACTCTTTTGGTGTGCTGATGACGTAATCGATGCCCATTTTCGCGCACCCTATCATGAGGGCGTTGCTCATGTTGTTACGTCCGTCTCCGAGATACGCGAGCTTGAGTCCCCTGAGTGAGCCGAAATTCTCGCGCAGTGTCAGGAAGTCAGCGAGGACTTGAGTCGGGTGGTCGGTGTCAGTGAGTCCGTTCCAGACCGGGACACCTAAATATTTTGCGAGGTCTTCTACGGTTGACTGCTTGAAGCCCCGGAACTCGATACCGTCAAACATCCTCCCCAGCACCCGCGCTGTGTCTTTAACGTCTTCCTTCGCGCCTAGCTGTATGTCGTTCTTGTTGAGGTATTCGGGGAACGCTCCTTCATCGTTGCAGGCTACAGTGAATGCGCAGCGTGTTCTTGTTGATGACTTCTCGAAGATTAGCGCGATGTTCTTTCCCGCGAGGGTCTGTCCGCGAATGCCTGCCCGCTTTTTGGCCTTTAGGTCTGCTGATAGTGTGAGGAGATAATCTATTTCGCTGGGGGAAAAGTCCATCAATGTGAGGAAGCTCCTGCCCCTGAGATTTACTGCCATAATTCCGGCCTCCTTGTGTGAATGTGAACGACTGCGATTATACACCGGCTATGCTATAATCCCCGCAACATATCAGTGATAGGAGAAATAGAAAGTGCCTGACAGAATGGAACTTGTAGAAATATTCACTGATACACAGAAATTTTACGCGACCAACGCAATATTACGCGAGGCCGTAAGCTTTAGTGTAGCAGGAACAAAGTATTACCCTTCAGATTTTTCCGCCGAAACTGAGTCCCACAAAGCCGGAATTATCCGTGTCGCAAAAGGCAGAACCCTTCAATCCGCGCTCGCATTGTCGAGAGAGTTCCCCGGCAGGAAGATAGCAGTCCTCAATTTCGCATCTCCCACAAAGCCCGGAGGAGGAGTGTTTTCCGGCAGCAAGGCTCAGGAAGAAAGCATATGCCGCTCATCAACCCTCTACCCCTCAATCAGCACGGACGAAATGCGGTCAGCCTTCTACGATCCACACCGCGAGGATTACACGTTCAGGGGCTGGGACGACTGCATATATTCACCCGGAGTCGTGATATGCCGTGATGACTCTGACGAAATCCCGGCGAGGTTAGACCCGGAAGACTTCGTGAAAGTTGATGTTATAACCTGTGCCGCCCCTCACCTGAAAGATAACGTAATCCGCGCTGAAGACCTGTTCAGGATTCACGTGAGACGCGCAAGAAACATCATGAGGGTATGCGCGTACAACGGGGCAGATATTCTCGTTACTGGAGCATTCGGCTGCGGAGCGTTCCAAAATGACCCGTATATAGTCGCTTGGGCATGGCGTGAGGCACTCAAGGATTACCGCATGAAGTTCGAGCTTGTGCAGTTCACGGTGTATGTAGGACTGGACAGGGAGAGCAGCAACTACCGTGCATTCAGGAATGAATTTGCGGGCGATGAGGGGATGAGCGCGGCCATGATACCGACAAAAACGCAGCTGGCTGAAGTATTCCGTGATACGCTGAAGTTTTTTGCTGAAGAGTCTATCCTCGCCGAGGCAATCGCAAACACAAATACTCACACGAGGGTATACGCGCCAGATTTCAGGATTGAGACTGACGCGCACAAGGCCGGAATCGTGAGGGTGGTTAGCGGACGGACACTGCGGACAGCCCTTGAGCTTCACGCCGAGTTCCCAGACATGAAGATAGCCGCGCTGAATTTCGCCGCCTCACAGCATCCCGGCGGAAGAGTCTACGGAGGAAGCCGCGCGCAGGAAGAGAGCCTCTGCCGTTCGTCAACACTCTACCCCTCACTCATCACTGACATTGCCCGCAAAAATTTCTATGATTACCACGCGGAAAATTGCGGCTGGGCGGCAAGTGATACCTGTATATACTCGCCTGACGTTGTGATCTGCCGTGATGATTCGGACTATGTACCCGCGAGATTGTCTCCTGAAGATTTCGTGAAGGTTGACGTGATTACATGCGCTGCTCCTCATCTTTTCCGCAACATCGAGATTTCGGAAGGTGAACTGTACGCAATGCATCTTTCACGGGCAAGGAATATTCTCCGTGTATGCGCGTTTAGTGGAGCTGATATTCTTGTTACTGGGGCGTTCGGGTGCGGTGCGTTCCACAATCCGCCGGAGGTTGTCGCTGAGGCATGGCGTGAGGCTCTGAGTGTTTACCGTGAGAAGTTCGAGCTTGTTGTGTTCGCTGTGTACTGCGCTGGGAATGAGACGGGGAATTACGCGGCGTTCCGCAAAGTTTTCCGCGACATGCTAATATAGTCCCCATAAAATCACAGGAGGCATCAATCCACAATGGGAGTAATGAAACACTACCGGGACTTACTGCCCGTAACCGACAAGACACCCGACGTAAACCTTGAGGAAGGCAACACGCCGTTAATCTACCTTCCCCGTGTAAGTGATAGGCTCGGCATCAAGTTATACGGGAAATTCGAGGGCTGCAACCCGTCAGGCTCGTTCAAGGACAGGGGAATGTTCCTCGCGGTCGCAAAAGCACTTGAGGACGGCAAGAGGGCTGTAATCTGCGCGTCAACAGGAAACACATCCGCGTCAGCCGCCGCATACGCCGCAAGTCAGGGCATTCCGTGCTTCGTATTACTGCCTGCCGGGAAGGTGGCACTCGGGAAGCTCGCTCAGGCTCTCATGTACGGTGCGAAGGTTATTGCGGTGAAGGGCAACTTTGACCGTGCGTTAGAGCTGGCGCGTGAGGGAGCTGACAAGACCGGGTGCGCGATGGTCAACAGCGTCAACCCCTACAGGCTCATAGGTCAGCGTTCAGGTGCTTGGGAGATATGCGATGTTCTCGGCCATGCCCCCGACTGGCACGCAATCCCCGTCGGCAACGCAGGCAACATCTCCGCTTACTGGGCGGGCTACAACGAGTACTACAAGCTCGGCAAAATCTCGGCACTTCCCCGCATGATGGGCTTCCAGGCAGAAGGGGCAGCTCCCCTCGTCTACAACAAGCCTTGTCCCAACCCTGAGACAGTCGCAACAGCAATCCGAATCGGGAATCCCGTTAGCGCACACCTCGCACGTGCGGCAGTGAGTGAGTCGGGCGGTGAGTTCAACGCTGTAACGGACGAGCAGATTCTTGAGGCACAGAGGATTCTTGCGGCTGAAGGAGGAGTCTTCGCAGAGCCTGCATCATGCGCACCCCTCGCCGGACTCCTGAAGCTGAAACGCGCCGGAAAACTCCCAGAAGGCATCACAGTAACAATGATACTCACAGGAAACGGCCTCAAAGACCCCGATACGGCCATGAGCCAGGTAGGAAGGCCAATCGAGATAGGCGACACGCTCGAAGAACTTATGCGGGTGCTTGAGGGATGATACGCCTGAAGATTCCCGCAACAACCGCAAACCTCGGCTCCGGCTTCGACACTCTCGGAATGGCTCTCAACCTCTACAACATCTTCACCGTTACTGAGACTCTCCCGGAGGGCGAATACAGGTCAGAAGTGTGGGGTGAAGGTGTCGACCTGCTGAAGGATGCCCGCAAGAACATGCTCGTAACCAGCTACCTTAAAGCCTGTGATGAATGGGGCGTAACTCCTCAAGGATTCGCGTTCGAGAGCTGCAACGCCGTCCCACTGAATCGCGGACTGGGAAGCTCGTCAACCGCAGTAGTCGCCGGGGTAATGATTGCTGACATATTGTCGGGGCGGAAAAATTCTGAGGCTGAACTTCTCCGTGTCATGACGAAAATAGAAGGCCACCCGGACAACGTAGTACCATGTTTCACGGGGGGAATGACCGTGTCTTGCTGGGACGGGGAGTCTCTGCGCTACGTGAGGCTGCCTGCCCTGCCTGCTGACCTGAACGTGATTGCTGTCGTGCCGGATTTCGAGGTTAGGACGGAGGAGGCTAGGCGTATTCTGCCTGAGAGCGTGCCTTTCCGTGATGCTGTCTTCAACGTGAGCCATGCGAGCATACTCTGCGCGGCTTGGGCAATGGGACGCTGGGACTTGCTCCGTGTGGGAATGGAGGACAGATTACACCAGGCTCACAGGGCGAAACTTTTTCCGGGCGAGACTGGGGAAAAGTTCTTCAGCGAGATCGCGAATCACCCTGACTGCGTGGCAACGGCGATTTCCGGGTCAGGGCCGACGATGATAGCGATTGTTCACGGCCCGGCGGCGAAACTCTCTGAGGCTATGTGCAGGATTTTCACGCAGGGAGGAGCAGCCTCACACTTCTTCGTCCTGAGCTGTTCGAGTGCTGGTGCTGTAGCGGAATAAACGAATCCCCCTGACGTTATGCCGGGGGGATTTTTGTGTGTTACTGTTTGCGTGAGACCGTGAAGGCCAGTGCCAATGCTCCGAACATGGCCGCCAGTGATGACGTGTCGCAGCCTCCTCCTCCGCCGCCGGAACTCTGAGTAGTGGGTGTGTCTGGTGTGCCGGGTTCGCTGGGAGTATCGGGTGTGTCTGGGGTATTAGGTGTGTCCGGGTCATTGGGCGTATCGGGATTGACCGTAAGACTCAGCGTCCTGAAATCTGTCCCGTCGTCATTCCCTGCCGTAACTGAAACTCTGTAGATGCCTTCAGTTTCAGGAATGCCTGATATTATGTTCTCTTCACATCTCAGGCCGTTCGGAAGCCCGGAGACAAGCCACTGGACTTTGCTTGTACTGGAAGCCTCAAGGGTTGCTGTATATTCCTGACCTACGACACCATCGGGAAGACTCGATGTTGTGATGCTCACTACAGCCCCTGTTCCTGTTCCGCCGCCTGTGAACGCCCTTATGCTGCCGTTGAATGAGCCGCCTAGTATACTTTTTCCGTCTTTCCATTCTTTTGCAATAGGAGTGCCCGTGCTGTTGGAGAAGTAGCACTTTCCGGCAGATGTGATTACGGAAGTCATATCCCGGCCGCTGTCGTTGTCGTTCTCCATGACCATAAGCGGAGCATTGCCTCCCAAGTTCAGGATGACAGTGAAATATTCTCCTGCCTTCAGTGATACGGGCGAGGCGAGATTCACAGTATGGTAGCCGGCGTAATCCTGAGTCCCTTCCGCTGAAGGTGCTGCTGTAACGCTGAAGTCTTCAGTTGTAGGCTCTTCCTTGCCGTGAACGTTGATGTATATCTTGTACGGAACGTTGTTGGCTCTCGTGTAGAAAGAAACCGCGCTGAGAGTTTCATTGCCCGTGGCTCTGAATACGCTTGCGCCCCATCTGTAATAATATGCGTGCTTTGCGGATAAATTATCATGGCCGTACATTCTTGCGCCTGTATCTTTTGCGGCAATGTAGGCTGACACGTTATGCAAACTCTGCTCGTATGACAGCCAGAAGTAGCCTTCGTCCCCCCAGTTTTCACCGTATGAGTTCTTGATCAGCCATGCCCCGTTTATGCTCGGCGTGTTCTTGAACTCACTGCTGTTGTAGTTGTCATCCCAGCCAACAATCTGGACAGCATGCCCGTAGGGAGCTTCCACAGAGCTGGGAAGGTAATAGCTGGTTTTGGCCAAGTTATAGCCCGAATCGTTATCGTCCAAGCTATAGCCGGCTTCTACTGCTCCATTTTCGTATACCAGGCTCTTTATGATTTTTGCCATCTGAGACCTGTTAGAGGCATTTATCACCCCAAGCTCATACGCATCACTGAGCCTGACGGGATGAGGGTAATTTTCCGGGTATCTTCCTGCTGTCAGTCTCTCTATGTCGGATATGGTTGCTTGGTCATATTTGAGGCTTTCTTCAGAGGCAGGCCCTATGCCGGACAGGAAATGTATCGACAGTGAAGCCCATCCCCCCTGACTGAGTACATGATCTGATGAGTCGTTAAGCGGCTGCGAATATCCTTCCCTCGGATCTCTGAAAACGTACCAAGCCTGATGGAGTTCAGACAGATCCGCAGTGCCTCCGAATCTCCTCATGTAGCTTGCCTCAAGCGCACCGATAGACGCGAAAGACCAGCATGTTCCGTAATTGCCCTGATTCCGCACTTCGGGCAGCTTTCTGCCTTCTTCTCTTGGGTCGAACTTTGCCGGAAGTGTTGCCGGGGTGCTGACTCTCGGAGGGTCGGAGACAAGGTTTGAGAGATCTCTGGGGTCTTGAAGGTAGCCGGAGAAGTTGTTGCCGCGGGGTGTTGTGTCTTTCTGGAGCAGAGGAATAAAATCGGCTGATACCGGCTCCCACTCGCAGATGAAACCGTATACCCATTGGCTTGAACCTGTAATAAGCTCACCGTTCCTGTTTAGCGCAAGGTTGTTGAAGTTGGTTTCTCCGATCATTACAGATTGGGATGGAACTGTTCCGTACTCAAGATAGCGTACCAGCTCGGTTAGGTCTTCTGAAACTGTCTCAGTGAACGGTTCTCCTGTAACCCATTTCCATCTGTCTTCTGTCTTGAGGAAGCCTGTTTTTTCTCCGCCAGTCCAGAATACCGACCAGCCGAATCCCAATACTTCCCTTGCCCTCCTGCAAAGTTCCGCCGCAAGTTCACGTTCCTCACCGCCGGATATAGTAATCAGGTGTCCTCCGAGAGATTCACAGTAAGCCTCTGCATTCCCCCAGCTCATGCCGTAAGGGAAAATACGGTAAACGTGGTTGCTGAGGCTAAGAGCGGTGTAATCATCCTCAATTATGGAAACGTCCGATGATACGCTGCCGAGTCCTGTGCTGTAACCGTACCTGACTATAGACGGCTTGTCTGCAAAGCGTGCTATGCCATCACTGTATACTGTGCCTATTTCTGCGCCGTCCTCACCAAATCCCTTTACGCTTGAGGCAATGACCCTGCCAATCTGTATTGAGGCAAGGTAGCGGCTGAAGTCCATATAGTATGGGTATAATGCATCCTCATCAGGCTGATACTCTGCGACGAGGTGTCCTACTCTCTGGTTTCCCACATAATCGAGGTCTCCGCTCAATGGCAGGCCGGTGAAGTCCAGAGCCGCAATCTGATTGTCGCTGCACTCAATAGCCGTCAGCCTGCTGTTGTGGCTCAGGTCGAGTTCCTGAATGCTGTTATCCGCGCAGTGAAGAGCCTCAAGTTTGGTACAGTTGCTTACGTTGAGAGCTTTGAGCCAGTTCCAGTTGCAGTTGAGGTAGACAAGCTCCGTGCAGCTGCTGACATCAAGCTCTGCAATCTGGTTGCTTCCGCAGCTTAAGCGTTCAAGTTTCCTGCTGTCTTTCACATCGAGTTCTGAGATAGCATTCTGCTGGCAGTTGACGAACACGAGCTCTGTCTTCCCGCTCAGGTCTAACTCCGTGAGGGCATTGAAACCGCAGTTGAGGTTCTGTAAGTTTCTGCTGGCGGACAAGTCAAGTTTTCTGATTCTGCCGGGAAATATCAGGTGGTTTTGGCAGAAAAGCGAAACAAGGCTGCTGCACCCCGAAACATCAAGGCTGGTCATGAGAGGACAACCGTTGCAGTCGAGGCTCACGAGGGAGGTTAATCCGCTCACATTGAGTTCACGCAGGGAAGTGATATTTTCGCAGTTTACCTCTATTAGGCTTTTGCACATTCTGAGATCAAGCTCGGCCAGGCTATTCCTGTAGCAGTACAGCTCGGTCAGGGCGGTGTTATGACTGAAATCAAGTGCTGTCAGGTCATTGGACGCGCAGACAATATACGTTAATGAAGTGTTGCGGCTGAGGTCAAGCACAGTAAGCTCATTATCACTGCAATCAAGCCCCTCAAGCTCTGTAAAGTACTCAATACCCTTTAATGACTTTATGCCGTATCCAGCAAGAGGCAAAGCCTTGAATTTCGCAATCTCCCCATCATTGAGCCAGCCATCACGGTCAAAATCCGCCGAATCAATTTGAAGCAAAATGTTCCTGAACACGTCATCCGGGAAATTCTCAGCACTAATCTCAACATCAGCCCACGCATACGACACCATGACACACACAAGCATCACGGCACAAATTATTCTCTTCATGATGGATTACTCCTTCCGTAAAGATCACGTTCACCTCGCCGGAAGCACAAGACCTCCAGCAGTACATCACGCTAATTCTTGCGGATTAATGTTAGGGGGGATGTTCGTTTTTGCAGGAATTACCTAGACAGTGAAAAGAGCATAGGTTGACTTGACTTGACTTGACTTGACAATTATGGCGGCCAAATTCATTTTGTCAACCCCATTCTTACGCATAAATTTTCGTGGATGGGTTGATTTTATCACAGGGACTCGCAAACTCAAAGCCGCATGAAAATCCCCCCGGCCATGTTCACAGCAGAGGGGAAATATTCTGATTCAGTCCCACTTGTCAGTCTTGTAGATCACCTGAATGAATTTGCTCGTGAGTGAACTCCCCGGAAATCGCTTCGACATCTCCGGGTTGTACGTCAGCGTTATCGTCGTGTACCTGTCGGGTGTCCAAACGTTTTTGAGCATGATTTTCCCGGCGGCTCTCGTGTTGGCTGTAGGTGTCTCCTGAGTCTTGCCGTAAAGCGCATTCATCCCCTTCTGTAGTGCCTCGTAGAATGCCTTATCGTAATCTGCATTTCCCATGCTCTGAAGGTAGACTGCCTTCGACTTGAGGACTTTGTTCTTGTGGAAGCCGAATATGAACGTTGCCGGGTAACTCTCGAACATTCCCTCCATAGTGAGCGAGTCTTTGCGGGGGGTAAGGACTTTCGCGCCGCTGTTCTCCATACGCTTCTGTGTCCGGGCGTAGGTGTGTCCGAACGGCAGTGACAGGAACGCCTCCGAGCTGTTTGACGCAGGGAAGGCTTCTCCCGCAAGAATGACGCAGAATATCACCGCATAAAGTATCTTCCTCATGTCATCACCTCACACGCAAATCTTTTTCCCGGAAGGCTCTGGTATCTCCCGCCCGATAATTTCAGCAGTCTCTATCCATTCCGAGATTATGACGCTGGAATTACGCAGGGCTTCTTCAGGCGTTTCACCGTCAGCCATGCACCCGGGCAGTTCAGGCACTTCCGCAATAAATTTCCCGTCATCACCTGACCAGTATATTATTCTCGCGTATCTCTCCATTTGCCTGCCTCCTGTCTTATATTTTCAGGCCGTACTTCAGAATCACACTGCGTACCTGCTTCACCTGATATGCTTTTGCCTTGCCGCTGTCAGACTGTATATTGAGTATCTCCGCTATACCTTCCTGCCAGTAAACATAATGACTGCCCTTTACCCTGTAAGAGAAGCCCATAACGTCAAGAAGTTTCTGCAAGTCTGTGAACGGAATATTATTGTCCTTCCTTCCGTCCATAACAGCATCAAAATCAAATATTTTCGGTGTTTGTGTCATCAGAACTCCCACTCCAGATATTTCGCCGCTTTTGCCTCCTCCCCAGTACCATAGCTGAAGAAGCCGTTATACCTTCTCGATGAACGCCGCTTGATTTTCGCCGTGAGTATTTCCGCCTTCGCTATGACCCGGTAATTCTTGTCGAGGAACAGCATAGTCCCCCCGAAATTCACGTTATACTTCGAGGGATTCCTTATCGTAACGCTGACTCCCTTGAATGTGTACGATATTGCGCTGAATGACAGCCCGTTTTTACCACGTATTGCCCCGTCCCTGATTAAAGCCTCAGAGACTCCCGCGAGAAGTGCCAGAATCAGAACAGTAACAGCAAATACCTTCTTCAATTTTTACCCGCTCCCTGTGAAAATAGTCCGTGAAAATTATATCAGCAAGGAGTTTTCATGAATGGAAGAGTCAAAACGCCCTCCCTTTTTCCCCATGATGATAGATTTATCGGGCAGGAGAGTCTTAATCGCAGGAGGAGGACTTGTCGCTTCAAGGCGTGCTGATACATTGCTGAAGTGCGGCGCGGAAATTGTTGCTGTGAGTCCTGCCTTCAGCCCGGATTTTCCCGGAGGCATCCGCAGAATCACCCGCGAATTTTCCCCGCATGACCTCACGGAAGACTTAGCCCTCGTTATTGCCGCGACGAATGACCGGGCCGTCAACCATAATATTCACATCATGGCCGGGCATCTCCACATACCCGTGAATGTCTCTGACTACCAGGAGGAATGTGATTTCTTTTTCCCCTCGCTGATTAGTGCCGGGAATGTCGCAGTCTCAGTAAACACCGCAGGAGTCTCACCGTCATTGACACGCCGCTTGTCCGACAGACTCAGAAAAGTTTGGCCTATATGGATTACTGAGGAAAAGGAACGTAAATTACGCTGAATGCCTGAATTTGCCCTGTGTTATAATAGCCGCGTTTAAGAGGGCGTGAGGTTTGAACTGTGCCTAAGTATTTATGACTACTAGAATGTATGCTACAATACTTAATGGCCAGCCAAAATTTCACAATTTCAGAGGTATCAAAAATTTCATGTCGTAGATTACGTAATTGCGCGGCAGGTCGGGAGGAATCGTTTTTGAGATCAGACAGCGGAAGACTGCGTGAGTCTTACCCTAACCGTTCAGGCAGGGCAAAGCCACGTAGCGAGAAACATGCAGGGGCATCATTGGGCTTCTGCTGGGGGTTTGGTGTTGTCGTCTGCGTTACATTCGGATTGGCATCGTTCCTTATGTTTTCGGCAGGGCATTTCAGCAGTTTTTCATCTGGTCTTGGCGTTGAACCGGCTCATGGCATTGAGGATAATTTCACCTACTCGCGCAACCTTCTTGACGTTGAAGTTACACAGCTTGACCCGTCAGAAAGTAATCACGATGACCCGGAGCTTTTAGCGCAGACCTATGACAGCAGCTCTATGGAGGCATTCGGGCCTTTTCCTTCATATTTATCGGACTACGAGAGCGTAACATTAAGCACCGCCGATGACGGCAAGACTCTCCGTGTTCACGATGAAGAGGAAGATGATGAAGAGGATGACTCCGAAGAAGCAAACGCGCAGACAGTAACGGCGAAAACGGAAGAGCCTGTACTCTTGGAGGAAGGACCCGGCTGGCACGACCACACGGTGAAGAGCGGTGAAACTCTGTCGGAAATAGCCGCGGCTTACGGGAATATCACGGCGCAGGACATAATCAGGGCAAATGCTCTCAAAGATGGCGACAAGCTCCGCGAGAACCTGATACTCCTTATCCCTAACAGCCCGGAGAAGACAGAAGACACACTCGATGAAGTGAAGAGGCGCAAACAGGTCGTGGCAAGCAATAACGAGAAATCTTCACCCGTCAGGCTCAGGGAATATATCGTAGCACCCGGCGAGTCGTCATGGGCAATAGCAAGCAAGTTCAACCTTGACCCTGACACAATAAGGGGTAGCAACACCTACAGGACTCTCAGGCCGGGAATGAAGCTGAGAATACCCAACCAGGACGGTATATTCTACACTCTCAAAAACGGTGAAACGGTGAATGACGTTGCGAGGCGTTACCGTGTCAGCAAGAGCAAAATCACTCAGGTCAACGAAGGAGTCAACATAGCATCTCTCAAGGCAGGGGATGAGATATTCCTTCCTGACGCAAAGCCGGAAGCAGTGCGCGAGGTCAAGCCCTCACCGAAATTAGCGGACAGCAAGAAAGCCGACACTCCCAAGAAATCACAGCCAGCCCCCGCAAAGGTAGCAGCAAAACAGGACAGCAAGCCACAGCGCGGTGAAGTAGCTGTGAGGAGATCGGGCTTCAGATGGCCGATAATGGGACGCATCAACAGCCCGTTCGGTTGGAGGACTCACCCCGTAACAAGACGCAGGGACTTCCACACAGGTATAGACATCAAGGCTAACAGGAATGATCCCATAAAGGCGGCAGGCTCCGGCCATGTAGTATATTCCGGCTGGATGGGCGGCTACGGCAAGGTACTGGTCATCGAGCACAGCAACGGGCAGTCAACGCTTTACGCTCATTGCAGCACATTATTATTCGGAAAAGGAGCAAACGTGTCATCAGGGCAGCTAATCGCGAAAATCGGCACTACAGGACGTTCAACCGGCCCGCACTTACACTTTGAGGTCAGGAACGGAAGCAGCCCGGTCAACCCGATAAAGTACCTGAGCAGATAACATGTCGAAATACGTATTCATCACAGGCGGAGTAGTCTCGTCATTAGGCAAGGGGATAACGGCAGGTTCAATCGGAGCATTGCTGAAGAAGCGCGGTCTCAAGGTGTCAATCCTCAAGATAGATCCATACTTGAATGTTGACGCGGGGACAATGAACCCGTTCCAGCATGGTGAAGTGTTTGTTACTGATGACGGAGCGGAGACGGATTTGGACTTAGGCCATTACGAGCGGTTTATTGACGAGACACTCAGCGAAAAGAACTCAATCACTACCGGCAAGATATATTCAAGCGTAATCAAGAAAGAGAGACGGGGCGATTACTTGGGCGGAACAGTTCAGGTAATCCCCCATATCACTAATGACATTCAGGAGCGTATTATCCGCGCAGGCTCCGGGCTTGATGTCCTCATCGTAGAGATAGGCGGCACTGTGGGGGATATTGAGGGTCAGCCGTTCCTTGAGGCAATAAGGCAGATGGCGGTACGTGCCGGGCGCGGGAATGTCGTGTACTGTCATGTTACGCTGATACCCTACCTTGAGGCCGCAAAAGAGCTTAAGACCAAGCCCACACAGCACAGCGTCCAGGAATTGCGCAGGATAGGCATCCTCCCGAACATGCTTGTGTGCCGCACGAGTCATCCTATGGATCAGGGCATGAAGAACAAGATTGCGCTATTCTGTGATGTTCCCCCCGAAGCAGTGATAGAAGTCCGCGATGAGCCTACAATCTATAACGTTCCTATCAGCCTTCACCGTGAGGGTCTTGACGCATTAATCCTGAAGCAGTTAGGTCTGCCATATGACAATGAGCCGGATCTGTCTGACTGGGCGAGGGTTGTTGACAGGTATCTTAACCCACCCGAAGAAGTGAAGATTGCGCTTGTCGGGAAATACGTTCAACACAAGGACGCATATTTGAGCGTTGTCGAGGCGTTACACCACGGCGGAATCTCGCACAATGTCAGGGTGAATATAGTCTCAGTTGAGGCGGAAGACCTTGAAGGCTCTGACCCTGCGGAGATTCTGAGGTTTGCTGACGGCATACTGATTCCCGGCGGCTTCGGCGAGCGGGGCGTTGAGGGGATGATTGCGGCGGCGAAATATGCCCGTGAAAATGACGTGCCTATTCTCGGAATCTGTCTGGGTATGCAGATGATGGTTGTCGAGTTCGCGCGCAACGTTTGCAGGCTTCATGAGGCTCACAGCAAAGAGATGAACCCCGCCACAATCCACCCGGTCATTCACCTTATGGAGGAGCAGGAGAACCTGCGCGACCTGGGCGGGACAATGAGACTCGGCGCATATCCCTGTGATTTGACGGAAGGCACGAAATCCGCTGAGGCTTACGGGACTCTTCACATCACAGAAAGACACAGGCACCGCTACGAGTTCAACAACGCTTACCGTGAACGCCTCGAAAACGCCGGGCTGAAGGTTGCCGGAGTCTGCACTGAGCGCGACCTAGTCGAGATAGTCGAGCTACCGGGACATAAGTGGTACGTTGGCGGGCAGTTTCACGGAGAACTGAAATCAAGACCAGTAAGGCCGCACCCGCTGTTTGACGGATTCATCAAGGCGGCGGCGGATTACATGAGGAACAAGCAGTAAGGAGGCATCAAGAACAAATGAAGGCTGTACGGATTTTCGCGCTATTGTCGTTCGTATTGTCCGCAACTGTCTGCATGGCATCTGAGGCAGTCCCAGACCCTGAACTCAACGCAGGCTCCTCGCGTCAGATGATGGGGGAAATTGAGCAGATAATCTACGGCTACACGTCAAAGGGAGGACTGATTGAGCGTCTCGGCAAGGTTGAGGAGGATTTGTTCGGAAGGAGTCTTCCCGGCACAATCGCTGAAAGGCACGCGGCAATCCTGAACTTTCTCGACAAAGGAACAGATGAGCAGCCTTCTATGATGTTCAAGCTCGGTGTCGCTGAATGGGTGGTAGACAAGAAGATACGCGCCTCAGAACCTGCCGTGAAACGCCTCGAGGACTTAGAGTCCAACCTCACGGGAGCATCACGCGCAGGAAATCCTATCGTCATGAGGGTAGAGAGCCTTCTTGCGACTCTGATTATGGACCCGGTAACAGCACAGCCCGTAACAGTCCCGGCAAACACGGTAATGAAGTTCAGGTTTATGGATGAATTGAGTCCGGCGAAGTCAAAAGCGGGGGATTCGGTGAGGCTTGAGCTTACTCATGACTTGATTGTGAACCAGAATCTTGTTGCTCCGGCAGGGTCGCTTCTTGTTACTGAGGTAAGAGCGGTGAAGCGTCCGGGAATGTTCGGTGTACCCGGTGAAGTCAGGCTGTCGTTCAACGAGCTTAAGCCATTAGGCCCGGAACGTCCTGCGGTGTGGATAGGGAGTGAGTCGCAGAAAGCCATCAAGGAAGCCAGGACTGCCGGGGGGCGCGGTGAGGGAGCTGTAATCGGTGCAGGCGCGGCGAGCATAGCAGGGGCGGTTCTTCTTGGGCCTGTGGGACTGGTCAGCGGCGCGTTCATACGGGGGAACTCGATAAAGATTGCGGCCGGGTCAGTAACATTCCTTCAGACTTCGGGAGACTGCGCGGTCTCAGCATACCCAATCCCGATAAGCCTCCAGTCAGCCGAGAACAATATAGTTACGACAAAGCCAGCCAGTGAAGAATCATCATCGGGAGGGGGCTACACTCCAGACCGTGATACGATAATCAAGGGGGACGTGTTCAACCGCAACAGCTACGGAACGCCCGCAAATTCAAATTCAGGAGGAGACTTTGAACTTCCGCCGGAACAGAGCATCAATTAGCGTCAGAATATTACTACTCGCCATGACATTAACGGCGGGTATTTTTTTTGTCCCGTCATACGGAGCTGAACTCTCACCGTCAGACCAGACTATACGAATCCTTGAACGCTGGACTTCTGCGCACTGGGGGCAGGACTGCTTTGTGTGGGTTGTGCATTACCCGGAGGAGCTTGCGGTGCCTTGGGCTGAGTCTGAAGCGTTGCGTTCGGGCATGAGCGAGTCAGAGCAGGAACGTTTCCGTGAAGATTTTGTGTCTGAGCTGAAACTGGATACGTCAGAGACATTCCTTGTGAGCGTGTACTCATTCGGGGCAAGGCCGGTGAATCTCTACCCGGTCCGCGACAATGTATCACTTCTTGCGGCAACAGGCGAGCGCATAAAGCCGACAAAGTACGACTCAGCCCTCGACAATCCATCGCCGGGAGTCGTTCAGGGACTCGTGTTTTTCCCGAAGCAGTCCAGCAAGGATTATGTGATTGGCCTTCGCGGAATGGGACGGGGTGAGAGGATATTCTCGTTCGCGCCTCCCGAATCGCCGCCAGTCCCGGAAAAGAAGCCCGAAGTCGTCGTGGTGAATGTCCCCAAACGTCAGACGAGAAAGCCCGCACCAGTTGTCCCCGCCAAGAAGCCAGATCCCCCCGTGCCGCCCCCGCCGCCAATACCGCCTAGGCCGATAAAGCCCATATTCCGCGAGGAGTCAAGCGACATGGCCGACTTTGTGCGCTCGGTGAAAGAACGCGGCAATGATTCGCCGGAAAAGTCATCGCCGGCAGCATCACAGTCCCCCAAAAAGCAGACCAACACAGACAACGCATATTCCAGCCGTGAAAGTGTACTGCGGAGATTCCTGGCTTTGTGGGCGGAAGGCTCTTATGCTGAGATGTACGGCATGTTGTCAGAAGGCTCGAAGAAGGTGATCTCACGTGAGAATTTCGCCAAGGAAGCCGCTAAAGCCTCGGACATTCGTACAGGCGTAAAGGGCGGGGATTACCGCATTGACTGGGTCGGCGAGGAGCGCGCGAAGGTCATCACTACACGCAAGACTCTCGTGTTCAGGACAGTTGCAACCAGGACGCTGGGAGTTACGCGGGAAGGGTCATCGTGGCGGGTTGTGTGGTAGCAGGTATAATTCAGGCACAAAATCACAGGGAGGAATAATATCATGAGTACATTAACGACTGGCAATGTTATTCTGGATATGGAGCTGCCTTTGCTGACGGAAGATGAACTCGGAAAGCTCGCAGACTATGCGAAATATCTCAGGTGGTCGCGTGAAGATGAGAATGATGACTGGGCCGATGCTCCTCTTACGCCGGAAGAAGAAGCGCAGATAGAGGAAGGGCGAAAGGCGTTCGCAAGGGGGGAATATCTCACTCTTGATGAGTTCAGGAAAAGCCAAGATGATTGGGCAGACGCTCCTCTTACGCCGGAAGAAGAAGCACAGATTAAGGAGAGCGACATGGATTATGAAAACGGGGAATATCTGACTGTTGATGAACTTCTCGCGGGGCTACAAGAATGTGGACAGTAATAACAGGAAAGCCTGTACAGCGCAAACTTGCACGCATTCCCAACCCGGACAGAGGAAGACTGACACAGGCAATAAAAGACTTGGAGACTAAACACGAACAGATGGACATAAAACCCCTTACTGGGCGTGATGAATATCGTCTCAGAGTCGGAGATTGGCGATTCATCATGAGAATAGATGAGGTGAAGGGAGAAATATTTATCCGTTCTCTGGCTTCACGCGGAGATGTCTACAAGAAGTAAGCAGCAAAATATGAAGGAGGACTCAATCATGCTCACTCGCAGAAGGTTAAGTGTTATTGCTCTCATCATTACCGTAACTCTGTCATTGGGAGCATCACGGAAAATGAATGACGCTAAGTTTGCCGAGCTTTGCGGAAAAGGTTCGGCGCAGTCAGTCTCACAGGCGATAAAGAACGGCGCAAACGTCAACGCGAAAGATGATGAAGGCGTTACAGCTCTCATGTACGCGGCAATGGCCGGAAAAACTGATACGCTGAAAGTTCTGCTCAAAGCCGGTGCTAAGATTGAGGCAAAAACTGACGATGGATATACGGCACTCATGGCCGCGGCAAACAATGGACGCACCGAAGCGGTTGACGCGCTTCTCAAAGCCGGAGCTGATCCTAACGCCAGGAATAATGACGGAGGGACTGCGCTTATTGGGGCTTCAGATAATGGTCCGAACGGTTATACTGAAGTGGCTAGTGTCAATGCCAGAGATGACAGGGGCAATACAGCAATTCTTCTCGCGGCAATACATGACAACGCGGAAATAGTGAAGGCACTCCTGGAAGCCGGGGCGAACGCAAACGACAAGGACACTTCCAGCACAACCGCACTCATTCATGCAGCAGAAGGCAACAACACTGAAGCAACAAAAGTGCTCATTGAGGCCGGGGCAAATATTTACGCAAAAGACAACAACGGCGATACAGCTCTCATCAAGGCAGCCAAGAGCGGCGAGAATGAAACTGTCAGAGTATTGATACAGGCAGGTGCAAGAGTCAGCGACAAAAACGATGACGGAGATACGGCTCTCATCAAGGCGGCAGAGAACAACAGAACCGACAATGTCATAACTCTTCTGGAAGCAGGGGCAGACGTTGACGAAAGAAATAACAGAGGAAATACCGCCCTGCTTCATGCGGCGACATTCGGACATTCTGAAACCGTCAGGGTTTTGATGAGGGCAGGAGCGGACATCAATGCCAGAAGCAACGACGGAATGAACGCAATTATGTGGACGGCGTTAATCAGTACGAGGCCGGAAAAAGCAAGCGCGACCATAAACATGCTTATTGACGCTGGAATAAATCTCAAAGTAAAAGCCCAAAACGGAATGACAGTCCTCGATTACGCACGTAAAAACAGCAAGCTCAAAGGTACGGACGTTCTCAGACGACTCGAAAAGCTCACCAAGTAGCAGGCAATGAAAATCAGAATCTCCCCCAAGAAAATAGTTCTCGCCCTCGTCATTCTCGGCATCGTCAGGCTTGTGCAGTACGCAATCAGCGATATGAACCTGGACATTGACCTTCTCCGTGAATCCCTCCTCAACATGCCCGGCATAGTCATGGAGAACATCAGGTTTTCCCGCGTCATTTCCGGCGACTTGTGGCAGGTCAGACTCCCATACCTAGAGCAGCGCGACAAGACCGTCAACTTCCGTTCCGCCGACATCAAGCGCACACTCAGCGGCGACAAAGGGCAGTGGACATTCTTCGGGGAGGCAGGGATATATTCTGACGATGAGAAGACAGCAAGCCTTTCAGGACTCACAGGGACAATAAGCGATGAGGCGCGGACATGGCTTCTTGAGAGTCCGATTCTTACGTGGCAGGAGAAGAATAACACTCTCATTTTTCCGCAGGGACTTACGCTTCAGGACAATGAATTTTCACTCACGGCTTCAATAGCAAGCACAGATAACAGCCGCGTGATATTATTACAGCATGGAGGCGTAATCATATGGCGAAACCCAAATTCCTTAGCGCGTTAATATTTTCTCTGGCATTGATTCTTTTGCTGACGGCTTCATGTTACTCTGCTGATTTCGAGGATTACTACGTCAGCGAGTCCCAAGAGTCCGACTCTGCCCCTGCTCCAGTCCCCGAACAAGTCATACTGAATGCTGACAGAGTTTCATTCAACGATGAGACCGGGTACGCTACAGCCGAGGGCAACGCGGTACTCCAGTACAACGGCACAACGATAATGGCTGAGAGGATAGAATATGACGCAGACAGCCAGAAGGTAAAAGCAATGCCCCTTCCCGGCGAGAAAATACACATGAGGAACGGTACACGCACACTCAACGGCGACCAGGTAGATTATGACCTCAGCAGCGGCGAAGGAATACTCACAGGCCCCGCAACACGTCTCTCTGTAGGCGAACACGGCGAGACACTCTACGTTTACGGCGGTGAAATCAACGTTATCCCCTGGGACTTGGCGGAGGAACGCGGACTCGTCAAAGGCACTCCACAAGACTACATGCTACAGTGGCGGAACGTGGCAATGACTACATGCGCTCTCGATCACCCTCATTACAGGCTGGAGTCGAAGCTGATTACCTTTATCCCTAACAGGAGGGTAATCGCGAAAAAGCCCCGTGTTTATCTCGGCAACACATACCTTTTTACGTCCCCTTTTGATTATGTCGTACAGCTTAAGCGCAGGCAGCTCGGCTACACTATGAATCCTTTCTTCAACAAGAGCGAAATACACGGCTCACGCGGAGGCATCACGGGTACTCTCGGCTGGGAAACTGGCTCGGCCTCTTTGGGGTTCTCCTACTCCAGAAGCTCAGGGCTTGAGTATATGCTTGAGATTGAGCAGGAAATCAACCGGGATTTTGCGGTTCGTCTTGGCGTTGAACATTCTTGGGATGATGTCTGGAAGGAAAAAATCTGGCGACCCTATGCTACCCTCATGTACAATCATAACGGCTGGGCGGCTCATCTCAACTGGACTCACAACGAATATATTTCCGACAAGAAAGACAGCTATTATGAGTACAAGGGAAGGTTAGACCGCAAGCCTGAGCTTATCGTGTGGGCTCCGTGGTTCAGGAACTCTTCATATTCGTGGTCGAGGATTTTTGCGACAATCGGCCAGTACAATGAGACGCTGTACATGCTTCCGTCAGAAGGCGATGAGACTCGCTACGGGCTCGGCATAAGGAATTACGCGGAGAGGAAAGCGGGAGACGTTGAGCTTTTCGCGAACACTGAAGGAGTCGTGCTATTGTATGACGGAACAGACCAGGAAATGCTGAGGAGTTTTATGGGCGCACGGTATAAAATAGGGGTATTCGAGTTAGGCACAGGATATGAACGCCAATACGCCTGGGGCAGCAGCACTATGCGGTGGGACAAGTACAGCAACAGGCGCAGGGTACATCAGCGAGTGAGATTTCCGGTCGGGCGTGAGGTCTATCTTGCGTTCCGTGGGAGCTATGACTTGTTCGAGTCGATTGTTGACGAGACATTCTACAGCGTCCAGTGGGATACGGACTGCATGATCTGGGATCTGCACTACAAGAATGACAGGACGAGGAACGGAAATGACTCTTTCGGTCTGACTATATCGCTGAAGGCATTTCCTGACAGGACGGCGGCGTTCGGGCAGAAGATTGAGGTTGACCCTTTCGACAGGCCGTATGATATTCCTGACAATGACGGGAAAATTACCAGAGAAAGTTGGTATCAGTTACAGTGATTCAGTTATGCTTTATTGACGGAAAATTTGTCGGGCCTGATGAAGCAGTATTGCCGATTTCAGACTTGATTATACAGCGCGGGGTGGGAGTGTTTGAGGCTTTCGCGTCATTCGGCGGAAAGTCATTGATGCTCACTCCCCACATGGAGAGATTCATAGCCAGCGCGAAAAGTTCAGAGATAGCGAACATCCCGGATATTGAGTACATGAAGGGAGTCGTCCGCGAGGGTATAGCCAGAGTCGGCCATGACGTTAGGATTCGGACGTTCCTGACCGGGGGCGACAGTTTCGACACGGAGAAAGGCTGCTTCCCTGAGCCGAGGTTCTTCGTGATATTCGATGATGCCGGGCTAATCTCGGAGGAAGACCGTGAACGCGGTGTGATGCTTGAGCCTGTATCATTCGGCCGGGACAACCCGGAGGTCAAGAGCGTCAATTACCGCGCAACCTACAAGATGCCCAAGGAAGCCTACGATATTCTCTACTGCCCCGGCGGTGAAATCACAGAATGCGGACACAGCAACTTCTTCCTTGTTGTTGACGGGAAAATCATCACAGCACCACTCACACGAGTCCTCAAAGGCACGACAAGAGGAGCGGTTATCGAGCTGGCCAAACAGGATGGCTATGTTGTCGAGGAACGCTGCCCGCTTTGGTCGGAGCTTAGTGGAGCGAGTGAGGCATTCATCACAGGAAGCATGAAGCTGGTAGTCCCGGCTGTGAGAATCGGAGGGATTACTATTGCTGACGGGAAGATGGGTGCAGTAACACGCCGCATGATAGAGCTGTACAAGAAATACATGGAGAAATGGCTTGAGTAGGGAGAGACGACCCCACCCTGCCCTCCCCTTGCGCAGAGGAGGCGAGTTGCGCAGAGGGGAATAGTATCAATAAAAGTGCAACACCTCCCGGGCATAAAAGCTCAGGAGTCAACACATAAACATTCACAGGAGGAATAAATTTCATGGAACAGATTCGCTCATTGTCGCAGTTAATCGAGGAAGCAACAAAGCTCTGCGCGGAAAAGGGACGCAAGCGCATATCCGTAGCAATGGCCGAGGACGCCGGACTCATCTCAGCAATCGAGGAAGCAAGGAAGTGCGGACTCGTTGAGGCAACACTCGTAGGCAACCCCGAAAAGGTCAAAGCCTGCATCGCCGAAGCCGGAGCAAGTGAGTCAAACTACCACATCATCCCCGAAAACAACGAAGCGGCCTGCGGAATCGTCGCCGTAACAGAAGTATCGTCAAAGCGCGCTGACATCTACATGAAGGGTCAGCTCCACACCGACAACTTCCTCCGCGGGATGCTCAACAAGGAAGTCGGACTCCGTGTCGGGAAAAGGGCTATCTCACACTGCTACTTCCACTCAATTCCCGGATATGACCGCGTAATCTTCATCGCTGACGGCGCATTCAACATGTATCCTGACCTCAAGATGAAGGCCGACATCGTCCAGAACACCGTGAACTTTGCCCGCTCACTGGGAGTTGAGCTGCCCAAGGTAGCCTGCCTCGCCGCCGTTGAGATGGTCAACCCCGATATGCCCTGCACGCTTGACGCAACAGCACTCGTACAGATGAACGCACGCGGACAGATCAAGAACTGCATCGTTGACGGGCCTCTTGCGCTGGACA
>JAFSRQ010000109.1 GCA_017446055.1 Synergistaceae bacterium
CGTTCGCGTCCATAACCCTGGCCGAGATTATTTTCGCCTTCCAGTTCACGCCCGCAACACCGAGAGCATTATTGCCGACTCCCGCTATAGTCCCGGAGCAGTGAGTCCCGTGGCCGTTCTCGTCATAATATGCTGAAGGGTCGTAGCCTCTTCCAGTATGTCCGACAAAGTTCTTGCTGTACTTGTGCGAAAAGTTGTCCTTCAAGTCCGGGTGATTGTAGTCGACACCAGAGTCAACAACTGCCACGTACACATCCTCAGAGCCTGTGCCGAATGTCCATGCCTGCGGGGCGTTGATGGCCTCCATTCCCCACAAGCGGTAATATTCCGGGTCATCGGGGGTTTTGATGGCTTCGGGAAGGTTGAGCGTGTATCTGTAATTGAGCGAGGCGGCTATGACATTGGGATTGTTCCTGACTTTGCGGAGGAGGGTGTTCTCGTCCTCAGTGTCAGAGTGCACGACCATGAAAATCTTGTTGCCCGTGCCTGACAGAGCGTCGAAAGTCTCAAGCACCCTGACGTTGTGCGAGGCTGCGAAAGATTTTACGGCTGACAGGGATTTGACTCCTCCTGCGGTTTGTGCGGAATTGATACGTACACCTGACTCATTTCTCAGCACTATAATAACGTCCCCCGGCACTGCGTTTTGCGCTGACGCTGAGACCGTGAGGGACATGAAGAATAATAGTGCCAGTAATCTCTTCATGTATGAAAAAACCTCCTGACGTGGGATTGTATCAGGAGGAATTATACTGCTATTTTGCTGATATTTGACTGCGTTATTCTGCTGGGCTGGGGGTTATGCTGTTATGTTCCTGTAACGCTCGGAGCTGAGTACGTCAAGCATGTATGACATCGGCGAGAAGTCCCCGGCCTTGAGCATGGAGAATATACGCGGTGAAGTTCCGCTGACGAGGGCAACTCCCTGCTCGTTCATGGTTACTGGCTGCTGTTCGTTGCGGCTGTCGACGTTCCAGAATATGACATTGGGGAGGGTATATCCATTGTCGGCAAAAAGTTTCCTGGCCTGCTCGAAGTTGGTCATGCTGGAGTCCTCGGTGCAGTCGTCAAATTCCATATCGGATATGATGTAGAGTGATGACGGCATTTCGGACTGGGGAATCTTGTGCTTCATGGCCGTGTTCAGTATCAGCTCGAAGACCGCCTGAATGTTTGTGTTAGCGGCCTCGTTGAACTCCGCGCAGTAGTTGACCTTCTCGAAGATGTCAGCTCCCTTTATGGCGACAAGCTGAGGAGTTGCCGAAAACGTGATGAAGTGGTTGTGATATTCTCCCTTGTTGCGCTCGGCGAAATATATCGCAAGCGACATAGCTACAGCCACCGGGTAAACCACATTCCCGCCGTACATTGAGCCTGACCCGTCAGCAACAACAAGAGCATTTTCCCCGTTCGTGAAGTCCTCTTGTGCGTCCCACGTGGTATTGAGTGCCTTGCGTTCGTCATCAGTCATCATTCCCCGCGTGAATATCGGCATGACTATATCGTAGGGAGCGAGTGTCCCCGTGTGAATTTCCGCACGTCCTTCCGCCACGTCCTGAAGGTATAAGTTGTAGCGTTCGTTGTCGTTGCGGATGAATGCCTGTCGGTACTTGAGCATTGCCCGTGAAGGCTGTTTGCTGTAGTCGAAGGTGTAATCTTTCTCCCGTAAATTGTTCTCGATAATGCGGAGTTTTTCCCGGAGTGCTGAGAGAGTCTGCCTGTAATCCTTGAGGGACATGTGCAGCCTTCCAGCAAGACGGCAAGCCCTAGCTCTTGTGATTTTGCTGGAGGCGTTGACGGACGGAAGCCATTTCGCCAGCAGTGAGGGTGAGTCAGACTCTTTGTCCTTCCTGAGCTGGTCTCTGATGAGGCATTCGGCCATAGACTCGCAGGGTGTTCCGATGAGCGCGATGAAGTCATCCCACCGGCCATATTCCGGGATGAGTGCGATGTTCTTTGCGACTGTCGCGGGGGAATGTATAGCCAGCCATGAAAGAATTGTGCGGAATGTCTCACGCTCTCCGAGTCCGCCGCGAATGTCCCGCGCGTAGAAGGCTATGCGTACGGCCATGTCGGGATCTTCAGCGAAGGCCAGCTTGAAGCGATGACACACCATAATGTGATTAGTGTTGCGCAACGCTCCTATTGCGGCGAAAAGGTCAAGGCAGTGTGACAGTGTTGACTTGTGAGTGAGTGCGGAATTTTCGGTGAGGGTGTAATTAGCTTCGTGTTTCAGTTCGTCAAGCATAATGCTGTCCTCCTGAGATAGAGACAAGGCGCAATGTTTTGCATTTACAGTGCATAAAGTGAGTTTGCTGTGTGCGCCTTTAGGATTGTCAAAGCACCATTCTTTACAACGACAGCGTTACCTGTCCTTTGTCCTGTATGGTATAAGATTGCTGGGGGTGCTTTTACGGGAGGAATTATAGCATACATAGGCTGTGTTTACTTTTCCTGCTTGAAGAACATCCTGTGTATTGAGGCAGTCCAGCTCCGTGAACGCCCGGCTATTGCGTCATCATAGCCCCTGTTGTAACCGTTGCAGTAGCCGGACAGCGCACTAAGAGCCGTTACAGCGACAGACAGAACGCTTCTCACAGTCCGCGAAATCCAGCCGTTTCCGCCGAACCACCCGATGACAGCCGCCAGAGCAGGCCATAATCCGAGCCATGAGAACACTGTCTTGAACACTGCCCCCACGAGTCTAAAGCCGCTGAAGATGAAGTCAACGATAGAGCTGAATATTCCTCCACTTTTCCCGCCTGTGAACCTGAAGAAGAGCTGTACTATGATTATTGCGATTAACAGCCATTCGAGCCACGACAAACTCATTTTTTTGCCTCCTTTGATTTGTCTTTCGGAACACTGTGTACTACGAGGACTCCCCCGTTGCCCATTGACAGCCTTTCACCATCGCTTGAGGGCTTCAGCTTTTCCTCGTCATCAGTGAACTCGACTTCGACCTTGTAGCCCAGCGGAGTCAGGAAGTTGATGAAGAGGTCTCGTGCGCTCTTTTCCGCCTGAAGGAGTATGCCCGCGTTCTTTGTCGATTCGTAGCGTATTCTTGTCGTTGCCTCATTGAGGATGTCGCTCTGCTCTCCGGCGTTGAAATGACTGGCCAATGTCCCAACTTCCTCGTGGTAGACCCTCACCGGCTTAACGTCAGAGCTTTGATCATGTGCTACGTACACTCTCTGCACGGTGCAGTGAGGGAGGACGATTCTGATTCTTCTCTCTGCCTCGAAGATTTCAGCATTGGCTCTCCTCATGTCAATTCCGCAGTCAACAGTTCCGCCGTAAACCATCAGGATTTTCCGGGTCTTTCCGGGCCAGTTGCTTGGTTCAACCTTCTCCGCTATAGCCTCAAAGTATGACTTGTAGGTCGTAAGTTCACCGCAAGCCTGCACAGCGGTTACGACAACACTGATGTCTGACGAAAAATTTGGCTGGGAGGTGAACCATGAACTCACAGACGGAGACCGCCAGAAAATCGTAACGAGTACCGCTACTAGTCCGATAACGAAGACGATAGCCTTAACCGCTTCAACAATACGAAGCAAAATTACGCCAATTCCCGGCGATTTCGGCTTGTCTGCGGGAGGAGTGCCGCTGTCCTCTGCGGGAGTCTGGCTGCCCTTGCCCTGAAGTATTCTCGCACGGCCTGACAGTGGTTTATCTGACGGTATCGTCTCTGCGTTCTTCGTGTGTTCGTCGACTTTACGACCCCACATGCCGGCTACAGCAGGGTCAAAATCCTCGTCAAGCTCCGGCTGTACTTCTGCGTCATCATGCAGGGGAGGGGGTAAGCTGTCCCTCTCTCTTCTTCCGAACATTTTGTGATTGTGCCTCCTGTGTGGGAATTTCGGCTATTATACAGCAAGTTACTTCACTCGTCCCAGCCCCAGCGGCTTATCGTGAAGTGTATTCTTCCGTCAGGAGTCAAATCTTCCTTGTACTCAATCCACAGAGGCGGCGCGAAATTCTCACGGACAGCATCACAGAGTTCATGAAGCACCCTCGCGCTGTCTATCTTCGAGAGTTCCGGCAGTCTCACTCCCTGTAACAGACTCTTCATCTGCCTGTAAGCATTGACCCTCGCATTGCCCTCCTGCATTATGTACAGGAATAACTGCTTGGGACCTTGGAGCTTGTCCGTGCCGTAGAAGTCAACACGAATCATCGGCATACTGTCCTTCTTGCGGTAAATCACCTTCCAGAACCACGAGGCTACCTTCATGCGCTGGAAGCCCGGTATAGTGTCATCATCGCCGGGAAGCTCAGGCTGATTCACGCCTTCCATGATGTCATCGTTCACGCTCAGGTCAGAAAGCCCGCTGAATATATGCCCGCAGTGAACACACTCCCTCGCCCGCTTCATGACGGTGTTCTTGCACTTGGGGCAGATCTTGAACATGTCGCCGAGTTCCTGAGACTTTTTCCCGGTCTTGACGGTTCTTCTTGGGGGAATGATTTTCGTTACCGCACCATGACGCGCAATATTCCCGGCGAAATCCAGCACCAAGCAGTCCTGATGATGCCCCGGACTCTTAACCCTCATTCCGCGCCCGCTCATCTGGATATAGAGTCCTGGTGAGAGCGTTGGACGTGCCATCACTATGACATCTATATCCGGGTAATCGAAGCCTGTTGTAGCGACTCCTACGTTTGTTACCGCGCGTATCTTCCCGGCCTTGAAGTCAGCAAAAATCCTGTCGCGTTCAGCCGGGGTTGTCTTGCTGGTTATGGCCTCAGCCCGGACTCCCTGTGCGATGAACTCATCCCTCATCTTTTCGGCGTGGGATATGCTGACACAGAACACGAGCCATGCCCGGCGGTTTCCTGCACGTCTGATTGTCTCGGCTACAACCTTGCTGTTCACGTCTGAGCTGTTGACGCGGGACTCAAGCTCCTGCTTCTCGTAGTCGCCCTGTACTTTCTTGATGCCCTCAACGTTCATTTGCAGGTCGGTGAAGGTTGACGTGAGTCTTGCGAGAAATCCCCTCTTCACCAGCTCCTCAATCGTTACGCACTCGATTAACGTCTGAAATATCGCGTCGTCGCCCTCAGTCAGCAGACCCTGGCCGAGTCTGTAAGGTGTTGCGGTCAGTCCTATCATGCGCATCTTAGGGTTGAGCTCGTGAAGTGAGGACAGAAGGCGGCGGTACATTCCCTCGTCCTCGTTCTGAATCATGTGTGCTTCGTCGACAATGACGACATCAATCCGTCCTAACTCTTCAGGTTTGCGCCAAATGGATTGTATTCCTGCTACTGTGATTGAGCTGATTTCCTTTGTGCCTAGCCCCGCGCTGTAGATTCCGAGGGGAGCTTCCGGCCATGCGAGTCTGATTTTCTCCGCGTCCTGAACAAGAAGCTCCTTGACGTGTGAGAGTACGAGGATTTTCGCATCAGGTTTGCGCTTCAGGATGTCCTCGCAGAACCCGGCTATGATGTGGGCTTTCCCTGAGCCTGTCGGGGCTACTATGCAGGGGTTGCCGTCATGTTCGCGCAAATACTTGTACGTCTCACGTATTGCCTTAAGCTGATAATCTCTGAGCAAATTTTTCCCTCCTGTGTGAATTGATGTACTATATCATACACTGCATAAATACCTCGCAAGAGAACTTGTTGCGGGTATAGTTGAAGAAGTGCCACGTGTAAGCTACAGTTCCTTCGCAGATTTCGGTGATGTCTGATACGTTCACGGTCTCATCAAGCGCAGTGCTGTCAATTGATGGCGGTTCAAGCAGTACCGTGCCTATCACCAGCTTACCGTAACAGCATATCGGCCTCTGCGTTTCGTGGCTGGATAGAAGCCATGCGCTGAAGTCTCCGGCATTACAGTTTTCGTTGATGATGTTCGTGCGGAAGGCATTGCTGTAGCCGAAGATGGTACGTTTGCTGTTCCTGCGGATATGTTTCACGATGACTTCAAGGTCTGTGTCAGGTCATGAGCCGGAAACCGAAGAAGTCTGCGTATCCGCTGTGAGATAAGCGCAGTATTGCTTCACTAGGTCTGTAGCCGTGAACTAAAGCAGAAAACTCCCGTGATCGTTATGACTGCGGGAGCTTTTTTGTGGACACTTGCAGGCGGCTCAATGGCTGTATTGGGATTATTCCCCCGCAAAAAAAAACAGACCCCGCGAAATTCACGAGGTCTGCCGTCAGTCTCAATCCCTAATTCTTATGCTCTATCGCTTCATCTCTTGCTTCAGGTTTCAGCAGCCACCTTCCCCAGTCAAACCCTATAAGACCGCTCGCAATATACAGCGCGAAAAGGAACATAGGCGCACCCTTCTTCAGGAACACGAACGACAGCACCATCATCGAGAACAGCGCAAGGCACTTCACACCGTTTGCTGTCTTCTTCGTCAGCTTCTTCATGTTAGCGTAGGGTATGCTCGAAATCATCAGGAAGCCCGTCAAAGCCATCACTCCCGCCATCGCCCACGCAGGAAGATTCACCCCAGCAATCACGAACGATGACACGAACAGCCCCCCCGCAGGACACGGAAGCCCCTGAAACGGTCCGGGTACATGCACAACGTTGAAGCGGGCTAGCCTCAGTGCCACACAAAGCGCGAAGAAACACGCAATCACCGCACCCGCAATATTCAGCCCCCTCAGCGCAACCTGATACAGCAATATTGACGGGGCAACGCCGAAGCTCACCAAGTCCGCGAGGCTGTCGAACTCCATACCGAACTGCGAGCCGCCTCCCAGCATACGCGCAACTTTCCCGTCAAAGCCGTCGAATATCACCGCGAAGAACACAAGCCACGCCGCAGGGACATAACGGCCATGAAGCACCAGTACCAGCGAGAACAGTCCGCAGAGAAGATTCCCGCTTGTTACCATGTTGGGTAGTATGTGCTTGAACTCCATCGGCTTTTTCCCCTTCCGTCCCATTATCCTACGTATACGCAGAAAACTTCTCACGCCTTAATCACTCCTATCAATGTTTCCCCGGCCTTCACTTTTTCACCGAGTTTCACACGCACTACAGCTTCAGCCGGAATGTATAAGTCAACCCTTGAGCCTAGCTTTATCATCCCGTAACGCTGGCCTGCCTCCAGAACATCGCCGCGTCTCAGCCTGCAAACGATTCTTCTTGCGACCAGTCCGGCAATCTGCACCATCATCACCGGGCCCCACTGTGTAGACAGCCCGACATAGTTACGCTCGTTTATCTCTGAGGCTTTCGGGGAAAACGCAGCTATCTTTCTGCCTGGTACATATTCGAGGTAGTCGACTCTCCCGGTGCAGGGGACTCTGTTGACGTGGACGCTGAACAGGTTCATGAAGATGCCGACCTTCACGGAATGCCCGGTAAAATCGTGGTCGCACTCGGAAATCTCGACAACCTTTCCGTCAGCAGGTGAGTAGAATTTGCCGTCCTCATAGCTTGCTGACCTCTCCGGGTCCCGGAAGAACCACGCTACTACCGCCAGAAGAACGCACATAACCGCGCAGGGTATCCACGACAAGAACGCGAAAGCCCCCGCGCAAAGTGCCAAGAATGTTATTGTGGGCAGGCCGTCCCTAGCTATTCTCATCTTCCTGCTCTTCCTCGAACGGAATCATAGCGGTAAGCTCTTCGTTGTCCTCTTCCGTACGCATAACGCTGAAATCCGCAACCGAGTCGCCTTCGTCAAGCCTGAGTATTATATTGCCGACTGAATGACGCTTCATGATTGTGATTCCGTCAACAGGCATGCGAATCATCCTGCCCTTTGATGATATTGCTATGATCTCGTCTGAATCTTTCACTGAGACGCTGCCGGACAATTTCCCGGTCTTCTCTGTAAGCTCCATCAGGCAGACACCGCCCGTACCCCTGTGATGAGGCATGAATGACGCGAACTCAACGCGCTTGCCTATACCCAGCTGGCTTATGACGAGGATAGTCCTGCGTTCGTCAGCAACATCACAGCTCAGTACACGGTCATTTTTCTTGAGGCGTATTGCTGTCGAGCCTCTTGCTATTCTGCTCAGGGGACGGAACTCTGTCTCAGCTACTCTCAGGGCTAGTCCGTCCCTCGTAACGATGACTATATCATTTTTCCCGGTCGTGAGCCTGACCTGCGCAATCTCATCGCCTGCATCAATCTTCATGATACGTTTTGCGCGTTTTGTCTGTAGAAGCTCGCTGAAGGTTACGCGCTTTGCTATGCCCTTGCGTGTGATGAAGAATGCGTACTTGAAGTTTCCGCCGCCATCCCCTGCAATGTTCACTATTCGCTCTTCGTCCGTCAGTGGCAGGTAACGCGCTACAGGTTTTCCCTTGCCGGATTTCGTCTCTGGAATCTCGAAGCCTCTCAGGGACATTACACGGCCTGTGTTGGTGAAGAAGTATATATCCCTGTGAGTGTTGGTTACGCAGAGCATCTCTATGCTGTCGTCCGCGTGAATGTTCGCGCCTCTCTTGCCCTTTCCGCCCGCCGCCTGAAGACGGTAATATTCCAGCGGCTGACGCTTGATCAGTCCGTCCTTCGAGAGGGTGATTATGATGTTCTCTTCCGGGATTAAATCAGCGTCAACGACTTCTTCAACCTCGTCTATGATTGCCGTCCTCCTGTCATCGCCGAACCTCGCGGCCAGGTCAACAAGCTCCGAACGTATAACGCCGTCAAGCACCTTCCTGTCCTCAAGAATCTCATTGTAGCCGGAAATGTCAGCGAGGAGTTTCGTCTGCTCATCATCGAGTTTGCCGCGCTCAAGTGCCGTAAGACGCTGTAATCTCATGTCCAGTATAGCCTGAGACTGAGCCTCTGAGAATCCCAGCACTGACTGTAGGCTTGCTTTTGCCTCGTTCGCGCTGTTGGTTGAGCGTATTGTGCGTATGACCTGCTCAATGTGGGTCAGAGCTTTCTTGAGTCCCTCTATGATGTGTTCGCGAGCCTTTGCGTTCTTGAGGCGGTATTCCGTCCTGCGCCTGACAACCTCGCGCCTGTAGTTGAGGAATATGGAGAGGAGCTGCTTGATGCCGAGAATTTCGGGGTGCTTGTTGACGAGGGCAAGGTTAATCACGCCGAATGTAGACTGAAGCGCAGTGTGGCGGTAAAGCTGCCTCATGATGAGATCCGCATCGCCGTCGCGGGATAACTCTATTACGATTCGGAGTCCGTCCCTGTCAGACTCGTCGCGCATCTCTGAGACTCCCTCTATCTCTTTGTCCTGGACAGCCTGAACCATAGCCTCAAGCATGATAGTTTTGTTGACGCTGTAGGGTATCTCGGTGATTACTATGCTCTGCTTGCCGCGTTTTGACTCCTCAACGTGCATTTTCCCTCTGACGGTGATTTTCCCGCGCCCTGTAGTGTAGGCTTCGAGTATTCCAGCCCTGCCGAGTATCTCGCCTCCTGTGGGGAAATCCGGACCCGGCATGAGGCGCAATATGTCTGAGATATTCGCGTCTTCTGGTTCGATTCCGTTGTCGATGAGCCAGCAGAAGACATCAGCAATCTCTCTCAGGTTATGAGGCGGCATGTTCGTAGCCATTCCTACAGCGATTCCCGTTGAGCCGTTGACGAGCAAGTTCGGGAGTATTGACGGAAGGGTCATAGGTTCCTTGAGGGACTCGTCGAAATTCTGCCCCCATTCTACGGTGTCCTCGTCGAGATTGGCGAGCATGAGTTCACCGGGCCAGCTGAGTCTTGCCTCAGTGTAGCGCATGGCCGCGGGGCTGTCTCCGTCAACAGAACCGAAATTGCCCTGGCCGTCAACGAGTGTGTAGCGGAGGTTCCAGTTCTGGGCGAGTCTAACCATCGTGTCATAGATGGCCGAGTCTCCGTGAGGGTGATACTTGCCCATTGTTTCGCCGACTATACGGGCTGACTTCTTGTAGGCGGTGTTGTGCTTGAGACCTAATTCCGACATGGCATAAAGCACTCTGCGCTGTACGGGCTTGAGTCCGTCGCGGGCATCGGGCAAGGCTCTTCCGACAATGACGCTCATAGCATAGTTGAGGTAACTGGTCTTTATCTCGCCGACAAGGGGAAGGGTTAAGATTTTCTCTTCCTGTGGATTGGTGTCTTCATTTGCTGGATTGGGATTTATGATTTCGTCAGGCATAAATATTTTGTAGCCTCCTGTCTAAATTGTGTGATGAAAACGCATAATTTTAGCATGGTTTAAGCGGTTGAGGCACTGTACTACGATTGAGCTGTAATCTGGGGGAAAGAAAGAGAGTCCCCGTAATAGGCGTTAGGGACTCTCCTTGCGCATAGGTTTTGTTGGCTGCGTTTATTCGTGTGTGATTAGCGGACTCTCCAGCAGACTGTTTTTCCTTCAGCCTTGTAGAGGTTAGGACTTGCTGTACCGCTACTACTGTCAGTTGTCGTTTCTGCCGCTGTCGCCATGAGTCCTTCTTGCGGTGCTTTATTCTCCAATATCTTGGCAAGTTTTGTATTTTCTGCTGATAATGTAAATGTCAGCCACCATTCGCTTGTGTTAACGACTGTAATGAGATACTTCCCGTTATTGGCTGTTCCTGAAGCTGACTTATCAAGCAGAGCATCAGTACTCTTCATGTAGTTGGCTAATCCTGTTTTGATTTGTGCGGGTAAATTAGCCACAGCTGTCGCATCACACTTTGCTTTGTTGTCCGCATAGTACATATTCATCGCGGCACTTATCATCTTGAAGTCCTCGATTATCTTGTTCGCGTTTGCCATGTTCGAGACTTCCGAGCCTGACACCATGCCCATCGCGCCGAGAATACTCACTACTCCGAGTACTATCACTAATTCGACCAGCGTGAATCCTTTGCGTGTCCTCTTCATGTGAATCTTTCCTCCTGTGTAATTTTGCTGAAATTATCCGCTGCCTATTGCAGATAAACCCTTGCACGGACTTTCACCGCACACTGTCAACGCCAAGTTGCGAGGAAGTGAGGAAAATCTTTGCACACAACTACTAACGCCATACCCCGCTATGTGTTATAATTACCTCTAGACAAGGTAAGAATGGTGGGGAATTATCCTCATAATCATGTGCAATATGTGTTGTTCAGCTGACAAATATTATAGCACAAAGCCTTGTCTTTTTGTTATGTCCTCACATAATTTTTTCACATACATTTTTCCGCAAAAGAATCCGAATCCCCTGCGCAATATCATCATGACAGCTATAATTCTCGCAAAGGGGGAATATTTCATGCTCGCAAAACTCTACATCCAGTTCCTGAAATTCGGGGCGTTCACATTCGGCGGAGGCTGGAGCATCGTAGCACAGATGAAGGAGATCTACGTGAACCGCGAAAAAGTCATCACCGATGAGGAGCTCCTCGACATAACCAGCATAGGCCGCTCACTTCCCGGGACAATGATCGGCAACATAGCAATGTTCTTCGGTCATCGCATGGCCGGATTCTTGGGCGGACTGGCCTGCATGTTCGGAATGATTACCGTACCCATGATAATACTCATACTGATTACGAGCTTCTACACGGCCTTCCAGTCGAACATCTGGGTAGCCTCAGCTATGCGCGGAGTCAGAACTGCCGTTGCTCCCGTGATACTCTCGGCGTTGATGGGGATGATTAAGAGCGCGTTCAAGCTCCCTCCGTGCTATGTGATTGCCGCCGGAATGTTCGTGCTGTACTTCTTCATGAAGGTTAGTCCCGTTATGCTTGTGGTGATTGGGGCGGTCTTGGGACTTGCTGTGTGCGAGTGGTACGAGAGGAGGAGTCATGATGCTGCTGCTTGAGCTGTTCTGGAGCTTCGTGAAGATAGGGTTTACGAGTTTCGGGGGGCTGTCGATGATTCCGCTGATTTCGTCCGAGATGATCTCTCACGGCTGGATGACGGCCTCGGAAGTGTCTGACATTGTCGCAATCGCAGAGATGACTCCCGGTCCGCTCGGCCTGAACTGCGCTACGTTCGCGGGGATGAAGGCGGCGGGAATCTTGGGGGCGTTCACGGCGAACATGGGCGCGCTGAGTCCGACATACACACTTTGCGTTGTTGCGGCGGTGTTCTTCGAGCATTTCCGGGACAATAAGAGGCTCGGCCAGATTATGACGGGTGTGCGTCCTGCGTGCGTGGGAATGGTGGCGGGAGTGGTGCTTGACCTTGCGCTCGTGAATTACGTGGAGGCGGGAGCGGTTCATGTCCCTTCGGCGTTGCTGGGAGTTGTGGACTTGGTGCTTCTGCTGAAGTTCAAGCTGTCGATTCCTGTTGTGCTGACTTTGAGCGCGGTTGCCGGGGTAATAATGTTCGGGGTAATGGGAATGTGAAAGGGGAAAACATAAGCTCCTCGCAGGAATTTCACGGGGAGCATTTCCTGAGTATTCTGGTACTCTAAAGTCACGCTCTTGCTTTCTCTGCTATTCGGTCATGCATGGCTTCGAGACCGCACCAGCAGTTCCCACGTCAAACACAGGCTGAACAATTCCGCACAGCATTACGCCGGCCACTAACAACGCGGCTAACCTCATCTGCGCAAACTCACTATAATATGCGCGAGGTGATTTCACGTGAACAAAGACAATCTCCGCAAGATTATTTCCCTGCGTCATGAGTTACACCAGTACCCGGAGCTTTCCGGCCACGAGTCAGCCACAAAACGCCGCCTGATGTCATTCATCGAGAACAATACCCGGCTTGCTGTTGTTGACTGCGGCAAATGGTTCTACGCCTCACGCTACGTTGAAGGGACAAAGGCAGTCGCATTCCGCGCAGATATGGACGCTCTACCGATGGACGAGGCACTCGCAATACCGCACGCCTCACAGAATCCGGGCATCTCCCACAAATGCGGCCATGACGGACACAGCGCGGCTCTCTGCGGACTGGCACTTGAGCTTGACGCACTCCCGGTGAAACGCTCGGTGTACCTCATCTTCCAGCACTCAGAAGAAACCGGGCAGGGTGCGCGGGAATGTTCCGGCCTCCTCCGTGAAAGAAGCATCAGCGAGATTTACGCCTTCCACAACTGGAGCGGCTTCCCCGAAAACAGCATAGTAGTCCGCGAAGGAGTCTGTCAGTACGCTTCAGCCGGAGTAACTCTCACGTTCACCGGGAAAACTTCACACGCCAGCGAGCCGGAAAAAGGACTCAATCCCGCATACGCAATCGCTGACTTAGTGCAGGAGATTCACGGCATGAAGGGAAGTGCGCTGTGCACCATCGTGAATATCAGCGTGGGGGGAAAGAACTTCGGCATCTCTCCGGGCGAGGGCTCGATTTCTCTCACTGTCCGGGCTGAACGCGAGTCCGAAATGCGCAAGTCCTACAACGCCATAATCACGAGGGCGGACGAGTTAGCCGCGGGTCATTCTCTCAGTCTCACAAAGAGCAGCAGCGACTACTTCACCGACACTTCAAGCGACTCTCACTGTGTCGGAAAAGTCCGGGCCGCCGCAAAATCACTCGGCCTTCAGGTTGTCGACATGGCCGAACCTATACGGGCCTCTGAGGATTTCGGGATATACACCAAGCTGGTACACGGGGCAATATTCTACATAGGCAACGGCGAGAATTACCCGGCGATTCACACGGGGGATTACGACTTCAACGATAATATTCTTGGGACTGCTGTTGACGTTTTCGCGGGGATTTTCGCTAGGTCATGAAGGGAGAATGCCGCAGGATTTTCGCGTGAAGGTTTTGCGGTGTTGCTGTGTCATTCTGCTTTGAGGGCGGTTAAGGACTTGATGATTCCGGGCTTGCCGAGTAAGCGTATTGTCTTGAGCTGGTTCTCGGTGATGTCTGTCTTGTACATTCTCACTTCACGGTAAAACTGGAATGTTTCCGGCTGAAGGAATACCAGTCTCGGCTTCCCTATTACTGGTACTGCCGCCGTCTTCAGCAAGATGGGCGAGATATGCGTAATCATCATTGGCGCGTATCAGCTCCTGCTCCATTATGCCAGCCAGTTCTTCCAGGCGGGACTGCGGAACTTCCTCGTCAGGCTCGATGATAATCACATACCTTCCCGGCTCTGCGCTTCTGTCAGAGTACATGCAGAAGTCTGAACGATATTCCGTCAAAGATGACCGTCTGCGGGCTGTCTTCCTCAGCTGAAATTCCCCGCCCATATTGCCGAAATCCCTGCGCGTATGTCGATGACGATGTACTGCCAGTTGCCGCGTATATAGAATGTACTTAGGCTTACCCGGAGTCTGACAGTAATACACAACAGGGTATGACATGAGCAGGTTATCCTTGCCGTTAGTCATTAGGAGCTGTGTGCTGACCTTTGCGGCTGACTCCGCGCTTCTCTTGTGCGGGCGGTTATAGCATTCAGCCTCAGCGTGATAGAATACTCGCAGGGCAGTTCAGACGGTCGCGCCTGACTCGTTTCAGGTGAGGAAAGTCCGGGCTTCACAGGGCAGGATGCCGGGTAACGCCCGGCCGGAGCAATCCGAGGGACAGCGCAACAGAAATTACACAGCCATCATCACGGCAACGGTGAAAAGGTGCAGGGTAAAAGCCCACCAGTCATGGAGCAATTCATGAGCTATGCAAGCCCCATCCGAAGCAAGATCAAATAGCGAGGGTTAAACTGGCCCGGTTTCCTCTGGGTAATGATCGCTTGAGGGATTCCGCGAGGAATATTTTTATCCCCCAGATAAATGGCCGTCCACGACAGAACCCGGCTTATGAGCTGCCCGCCATTTCACGGAAGGGACATTCTCACGCATTGGACACGAAATTTTACGACTGGCAAATCCGCGCATACCATCACATCAAGGACTCCAGCGCAGTATTATCCGCCCCGACAGGAGCAGGCAAAACCCTCGTCGCATACTTATGGGCAGGACTCCTCAATCTTGACGGCACAATCAACCCCACACCTGACGCATCACGCATAATCTTTACAGCTCCCATCAAGGCACTGAGCAACGAACGCTATCTTGACTTAAGGCGGATGGGTCTTGACGTTGGACTCGAAACAGGCGACTTCAAGCGCAACGAGGGAGCATCAATCATCTGCTGCACTCAGGAAATCTACACCATGAAGTACGCTGACACTCCCGGCCAGAAATTGATTGTAGACGAGTTCCACTACATATTCACAGACTCAAGCCGCGCAAGAATGTACATTGACGGCATACGCGGCACTGATCCGTCAACACAAATCCTAGTCATGTCTGCAACACTGGGAGGCATAAAGAGCGTGGGAAAATATCTCAGCGACATTTGCGGGAGGGACTTCGTGATTCACCAGGCGAGAAAGAGAATAACCGAGCTGATATTCCAGCCTAACGACCCGGTGAAGATACATGAAATCCACGATGCTTTAGTGTTCCTGTTCTCACAGAGGGGAGTTGTTGACCTTGCTGACCAAATAGCGAGGACTCGCAAGAGAATCCCTACTGAGAGCGTGAAGAGGATTGACGAACTCGCAAAGATACTTGAGGTGAAGAAGACACTGCCGGGAATCTACAAGGGTGTCGGAATATATCACGGAAGTATGCTGCCTAAGGAGAAGCTGCTTGTGGAGTCGGCGTTCCGTGAGAGGCTTCTTGATGTTGTCTGCGGGACTAACGCGCTGGCACTGGGGGTGAATCTCCCGGCGCAGTACGTGATATTCGCCCAGCTGGTCAACTACTATAACTACATGCCGATAACGCGCAACGAGTTCCTACAGATGTCAGGCCGTGCAGGGAGGAAGGGACTCTTTGACCCGGGATATGTTACATTCATCAAGGACTCCGGCTTTGAGTGCGGGCGTTTCAGGACAGGGGTAATATTCCGTCAGCTTATGGACAAGTCATCAGAGCCAGCCGTGATAAAGCTATCACCGTCATACGGAAGATTATTGCGCAAACAGGTGCTGATTGAGGATGAGGCGGAATATATTGCTGAGTACTCGCTGCCGTCCCAGAAAGTGAACACAGTCCTGCGTGAGCTGAAAGCCGGGATGAAGAAGATAGACATTCTCGCCAAGCGCATGGCAAGGGGCGCGAACCGTCCGCGATTCATGAAGATACTCGCGGAAATATGGTATGACGAGATGGAGATTGAGGAGAATCTAGAGATGGCCCGGCTGTTTGCTGACGAGGGGAATCCAAGCGCGTTAATGGCGGCGAAACTCATAGTGCAGTACGAGCGGAATTACCTGCAAGCACTCCTGAAGGTGAAGAGATTCGCCAACCAGCTCCCCGCATCAAGACGCTTCAGACTGATGGACGAGCTGAACAAGACGGTCGACAACATTGACCCGACTATATACGGCTTCGAGGAGAAACTCGGCGAGATTGAAGCAGGCCAGCCCAGAGAGCGTGAAGAAGTCCCCCTGCTGAGTCAGTCCAGCAAAACGTAAGCTTCCGGGGGAAATTCCGCACATGAGCAGGGCAGAACGTCAGCAAAAGATGTTGGCGGTGCTTCAGAGTGAGTTCACCAGCTCCGCAACTCTCCCTGCGTGGGCAAGTGCTTTCTCCCTCATGCGCTGTAACTCGCTCTCATCGTGTCTGCTCGCGTAGGACAGTCCCCCGCTGTAGACATAGCCCGCCCAGACCATTCCGCAGGCCTTCGCGAACTGCTTTAACGGAATCAGGAAGTCATCAACCGGGTAACCCTGCAATCCTCCGGGCTGGTACATCTCTTCGGGCGCGCCTGACGTGAACGACACAACGAGCTTCTTCCCTACGAGAGCCTTCCCCTTTGAGCCATGTGAGAAGCCGTGCACAAAAACTTCCTCCATCCACTTGTGCATGATTGACGGGACTCCGTACCAGAAGAACGGAAACTGCATCACTATCACGTCCGCGTTCCTGAGCCTGTCCTGCTCGCGCTCAACGTCAAACTTCCAGCCGGGATATTCCGTGTCAAGGTACACATATTCGGCAGGGAGTATTTCCTCAAGGCGTGAGAGTATTATTTTGTTGGCGAATGAATTTCCCTGAAGGTCAGTATGTCCTGAGACCACTAAAATTTTTGTCATTGTTATTCCTCCTTGCGCCGATAATTATATAGCATGTGCTACAATGATTTATCCCGCTGAAAGAAGAGATGCATTCATGAAACTTTGCGCGAAAATTTCTGCCGTCATCCTCATACTGACGCTGCTTTTTCCTGCTGACCATTCCGAAGCCGCCAAGAAGAAACGCAAATCCTCAAAGCCCGCCCAGACTCCCGCCTCACAGCCTGCCCCGAAAACTTACGGCCTCAACTCGCTTATAGGCGTGTGGACAGGTTCAGGCACAGGCACAGGCACAGACCCCCGCCAGCCAGGTGTTGATGTCTCACTCAGTGCTGATGACGTGAAGCTCACCATTGAGAGCGTGAAATACTCTGAGAGTTCCGGCGAGGGCAGAGCAGATGTCATCTTCACGGGGATAATCACAAACATACAGGGCGATGTTGTCTGCCAGAGAAGCTGGGAGTATTCCGTGCCTTATGACATGAAACGCGAGGGCGATAACTCATGGAGCTTCAGCACAGAATATGTTGACGGGGAAGAGAAAATCACTCTGTCATTCATGCCGGGTAACTCTGCCTTGATACGCTGGGAAGGATTCATTGTTGATGAGACTTACACGGACGAGAAATATACATTTGATGTTACTTGCAGTGCCGGGAAAAATTAATCCCCCCTGCCTTGTTACAGAGGGGACAATGATTATTCCTTCAGCGTTGGCTTGTTCTGCAACACCGCGCTTCCGTTCTTCGCAAATGTTATGTTCATCGGCGCAATGTACCTGCTGAAAAATGCCGCCGCCTCACTGTCATTCATCTTCAGCTCCAGTTTCGTCAAAGCATGGTTAATCACTGAGAATATATTTATCTTGCTCAAGTAGCCTTCTTCAATCTCCCGTATCACTTCCTGAAGGACAATCTCCGTCTTCATCTCAAGATTTCCCGCAACAAAATACTCATCTATATACAGGAACGGAACATCATTGTTCTGCAGACGCTGGTAGTATGACTGCGAACAGTTGTCGTACTCAAGCATGACCATAAATCTCACTTCTGGAGTAAGCTCTATCAATGGCCAGAAATCACAGTCGCTCGAAATTATTATCGCCGAGTCCACCGGGAGGCCCTCTGCTTTTGACTGTAGTATCTCGCGGTAAAACTTTATCGTGAGCGCAACATCTACTGCTGACTTGTCGTCCTTCACTCTGTCAGTCATGTAGTATTCGAGTGGAAGATTCTCGTTCCGCCTCAATGCCCGCCACTGTGATGAAGTATGCTCGTCGTCAACAAGAATAATCTTCACGATCTTCTTGACGAGGTTCAGCCGCGAAAGCTCCTTGATGATTCCGATAACCTTGCAGGGGTCAGCGTTCTCACAGTCAACCGCAACAAGAACCCTCTGCGCCTCCGCGAAAAACTCTCTGGGGTCAACAATTGCCGCGTCTCCCGCTTCTGTAACCTTGCTCATGTCGTAGAACTTATCCCTGTTTCGGTCGTACAGAATAGGGAGAAATTTTGCGTCATCACGGAGTATGTTTCCGTCTCTGTCGTCAGGCTGCCAGTTGATGTATGACTGGTAGGGGAACAGGTCGCGGCATTCGTAGTAGAGTCTTGCGGCTTCACGGTTGCCGTCTGTGGTATTTCCGCGCGGTATGAAGAAAAGGTTTCGGATGTATATCCATTTCACCCACGAGGGAATGAATTTCTGGCAGTTTGGGACGTGGGGCAGCAGGTAGTTGTGTATGTCGATGATGTAGTCTTCGGGTCTCTTGCGCGGCCTGACGATAGATATTCCGTCAGCTTCGAGGGAACACAGGATTTCCGGGGGGACAAGGTCAGGAAGTGAGTCGAGGTTCTTCACGTCTGAGTTCATCTCGGTGCTAATGGCCTTGAAGTTGCGCTGAATCTTTGTGCGCAGTCTGCACAAGCTTCGGACGATTCTGGCTTCCTTGTCGGCGTTCATCTCATCGTAGACAGAGCGGTAAAACTGAGGGTTCATGCTGCCGTCATTGTCGAGGCCGAAATGTTTTGCGTCAACACCTATGAGGTATGCCACACGTGAAACTATATTCTTCTTTGAGCGCGGAGAGTCGGACGGCCTTGCTGAGTCTGGCGGCAAGTTCCCCGAAAAGGTCTGCAATGAAGCTCTCTTTGTCTCGTCAAGCAAATTCCCAATGCTAAAATCACTCGTAATAAATCACTCCTTGCCATAATATTATAGTGAACGCCAGCTCTTGAAGCCCTGACCGAGAACTTCAGCGGCATCACATATAGACACAAAAGCGTGTTCGTCATTCTCCTTCAGGTAGCGTTTGAGGATTACGACCTGCCTGGGGTCAAGAAGAGTAATCAGAACCGGGCGCGGCTGACCCGTGTAGCCTCCTCTGCCTTCGAGACGTGTTACCCCGCGGCCATGCTCATTGATGAAGCGGCTGACTTCATCGGGCTTGTTGGTGATGATGATTGCCTGCTTGCGTTTGTCGAAACTGTGAGTAACGTTGTCGGTTGTGATGCCGTTCACGTAGAGGCCGACCGCCCCGTAAACGACAGCCTCAAGTCCCACGACTCCGACAGACAGCGCGAGTATGAACATGTTGATGAATATCGAGAACCTTCCGACATCAATCCCGTAACGCCTCCTGAGTGCCGCCGCTATAATGTCAGTGCCACCGCTAGAGCCTCCCGCGTTGAACATCAAGCCGTTCCCAAAACCCTTAAGCAGCCCGGTTATGACTGTGGCCATGAATTTATCGTCAGGCAGTGAGAGAGGATACAGCGCGAAAACTGACAGCCCCGCAGAGAACGTGAATATAGCGATGAGACTCAGTCCCAAGAATCGCAGGTTGAGATCCCTCCATGCCCACATGACTAGAAGAATGTTGCCGATGAGGATTACCCAGCTCGGCGAGATTCCGAAGGCGTAATTCGTGAGGACGGCTATACCTGACACGCCCAAGTCCGGGAAGCGGTAATGAAGCGTGAAGTAGTTGACCGCGAAGGCTTGGAGGAGGCTGGCGAATATGATTATTGCGGCGGCTTTCCATTCTGAGGTTATGAGAGCGTAAGAGAGCGTGAAAAATTTTCGGACTGCGTTCTTCATGTGAGCGTGATTATTCCTCCTTAATGTATGAGATTGTGAGTGAGAGTATATTAGCACAGGTGTTTGGCGGCGGGGGACTGTGTATAATTATGGCGAGATGAAAGAAGGAGGGATTATGTTATGGCTAGTGAAGATATTTCGAGAATAGAGATGCTACTTAGGGAACATTTTGCGCAGACGGACAAGCAGATTGCGGAGATTAGGACGGAGGTCAAAGCTATACGGAATGATGTGGAACACCTGAAGCGTGATGTGGGATTCCTGCATGACTGGAATTTGTGGCTGCTGATGGCTGCGGTTACTGTTCTGGCTTTGCCGAAGATTGTGGAGTGCGTAAAATCCCTTTTCGGCGCAATAGTTGATGGCCTGACAGCGATTGTGAGGGTATTCCGCAGAGAGGATAGAGCATGAGCGGCCATGTATATTTGACGGCAGGGAGATTATCGCTTAAAATGCACGTTTATCCGTGAGGCTAGAAACTCACAAATTCAGGAGGCAAATTATGGCAAAAGTCAATGAATTTCAAGAAGAGATGATGTTTCTTCTTCATGATAGCGCACTGCTGAACCCTAATGGTTGTGCTACACTGAAAAATATTGCATCTGTGTTTGGTGTATCCCCGTCAACAGTATCATTGCACATCAACAGAGCAAGATATAAGCGGTGTATTCAAACTCTGGAAGCGGAAAATTCAGAGCTAAGGGCGAGAAACTCAGAGTTAGAGGCGGAACTTTACAGCAGAGACACTATCATTCGTCGCGTGTCGTAGGATCATAGCAGAAGCTCGGTGAAATGCCCTCATTGCAGTATGGGGGTATTTTTTTTGCCTCACATGCATTTGACGGCGGGGGCGAGTCGTGTAGAATATTCTCATCCCAACACAAAGGATGATGATTCATGTCAGAACTCTCAGAACTTACGGCACAGCGCGATGATGTCATGGCCGAGCTTGCGGAGATTGAGTCCCTCAGCGGCGAGGGCAGGAACAGGATACTTGACGCGATAAAGGCGCAGAGATGGTACTTCTTCAAGAACAACAAGTATATCCTCATGGACAAACTGACCGGGCTTCTGTGGGCTAATCTGGATTACTTCAACTATCAGGGAGGCACTATAGGGAACTTTGACGAGATTAGCGGGATAATCGGCTGGGTAGCTCCGAGACTAGAACAAATAAAGAGTATAGCTTCCAATCACACAAATCCTTTCAACACTGGAAATGGCAACAGAATAAAAGATTCTGGCGTATATAGATGGCGACTATCAAGCGGTTCTGTAGACATAGACACATTCATCAATAACTTCGATCAAATCGCCTGGCTCTTCCCCTGTAACTACTCACTCGTAGCAAACACAACCTACGCACAGGACATTGACCCCAACAGCAAAGTCTACTCCGAAACCGAACGCCTCCAATTCACCCTCGACCTTTTCACGCAAAATAACCTCTGGCCAATCTTCACCGACGACGAAATCACACAGCTTTACGGCAAAATCTACATCGACAAGCCCGCACTCACGGCAAAACTTCAGGAACTCAACGAGCAGATCGCCCCGCTAATGACCACCCGCGTACTCTCGTCCGAGTTCGGTTGCGACAGCACGCACGCTAGCGGGCACTACACAGCAATGCTCGCACAGTATGACCTCCCCGCCGTAAATTCCTC
>JAFSRQ010000110.1 GCA_017446055.1 Synergistaceae bacterium
CCTGATAAGGCAGGGCGCAAATGTAAAGGCTAGAACTCCCGAAGGTATTACGGTACTTATGGGAGCTGCTGCTTGTCTGAATTGCGAATGTGTACAGCTTCTTATTGACGCTGGAGCAGAAATCAACGCCAGAACTACTGCTGGCTTCACTGCTCTGATGATGGCGGCAAGGTACAACAATGATGTTGATGTTACCCACGCGCTTATTTATGCCGGAGCTGATGTAGATATTGCCAACAAGCACGGACATACTGCGCTGACATGTGCAGCAGAGGCTAATCCTAATCCTGCAGTAGTGAGCGAACTTTTTATGGCAGGCGCAGACATAAATCATCAAGACAATGAAGGCCGTAGTGTTTTGATGTGGGCAGCTGGGAGTAATCCTAATCCTAGAGTTGTAAGACTTATCATCAATTTTGGTGCGAATGTGTATGCTAAAGATGATGATGGATCAACAGCTCTGATTTATGCAGATTTCGATGACACTAATACGCAACGTGTACAGGAAGTAAAATCCTTCATCCAGAGAGCAATGAAGTAATACCCTAATTCGGAACAAAGCAAAAATATACTCCCCTGAAGATTTCTCCGGGGGAGTTTTTGTTGTATGCTGGCGTGTAACTTATGCTATCATCAACAAAAAGGAGTGATAATCTGTGAAATACGGCTTAATCGTTTTCTCCCTCATGTTCTGCCTGTTCAGTGCTGGCAGTAGCGAGGCGAATATTGATTTGCAGAACACTCAAAGCATCGGCCTAAAGTCTGTCGGCAATGCCCGCGAGCTTGGAGGCTACACTGTCTCAGACGGGCGGAAAATCAAGCATGGTGTTCTTTTGCGGACGGCAGCACTCTACGGAATCTCCAGCGATGACGTAACGAGACTCACTGAGGATTACAGGCTCTCGGTTGTTGCTGACCTGAGAATGAGCTTTGAGACCGCACCGAAGCCTGACCCGGTTATCGGCGGCGTGAAGTACGTCAGTCTCCACGTCATCAACGAGGAAGCATTCATGAAGAACGTAGAGCGGCAATTATCCATTGAGGGCGGCGTTATGGAGAGGCTGAACTTCGTTGTTGAACACGGGATTGCGTCCTACGATATGTACGTCAAATTTCTCTCGGACGACTCCGGCAAGAAGGCTTACCGTGAGTTTTTCCGGGAGCTTGCTGGCCTTCCCCCTGAGCGTTCGCTTCTCTTCCACTGCTCGCAGGGCAAAGACCGTACAGGATGCGCGGCGATGCTGGTACTTTCGGCGTTGGGCGCAAGCGAGGATACTATCATGAAGGATTACCTGCTCACCAATGTCTTCAACGCGGAACGGATTGACGGCCAGCGCAAAATGCTCAAGTCCCACGGCGTGAAAGAGTCAGACATTGAGATATACATGATGATTCTCGACGAGGTCAGCCCCAGAATGATGAATACTCTTCTGGCGTGGCTCAGGGAGAATTACGGCTCACCTATAGGCTACATAACCAGCGAGCTCGGAGTCAGCCCGGACGAAATCGAGCTGCTGAAGGCGAAATTTCTTGAGGAGTGATGACAATGTGGACAACACTTAATGACGACACACTGACGATTTTTCTTGAGGGACGTATCGATTCCAACAATGCCGCTGATACAGAAGCCCAACTCATGGCCGCAATCTCCGAAAATCAGTCGGCAAAAGAAATCCGGATTGACGCGGACAAGCTCACCTACATATCCTCAGCGGGACTCCGGGTTCTCCTGAAGGCCCGCAAGAAGACAGGCAAGCCTCTTCCCGTCCTGAACGTTTCCGGCGAGGTCTACGACATATTCAGCGTAACAGGATTCACTGAGCTTCTTGACGTTCACAGGAAGATGCGCGAGGTCTCCGTTGAGGGCTGTGAAGTCATAGGCGAGGGCGCAAACGGAAAAGTTTACCGCCTGACACGGGACGAGATGATCAAAGTCTTCAAGCACAATGTCCCGCTTGAGGCAATCGAGGCAGAACGTGAAGCCAGCCGCAAAGCCTTCCTTCTTGGGGTGCCGTGCGCGATTGCTTTTGACACGGTGAAATGCGGTGAGAGCTACGGGACAATCTACGAGATGTTCAACGCCGGAACAGTCGCCGAAAGAATCACTGCTGACCCTGAGAGACTGCCAGAGCTCGCGAAGGCCTCAGCCCGTCTACTGAGACAGCTTCACGCAATCGAGATACCCGACGGACAAATGCCCAGAGCCTCAGCCATTCTTCACGCAAAAGTCGACAAGATAGCCGGGAACTTCACGCCTGACGAGACCGCGAAGATGCACGCCCTGTATGACACAATCCCGGAGGAAAATCACTTTGTCCACAACGACTACCACGCGAAGAACATCATGGAGTCCAACGGCGAGCTGATGCTCATTGACTTGGGGGACGCTGGGGCGGGCAACCCTGCGATTGACCTCATTCACTGCTATATGGTGTACAAGACGATTGCCGACGAGATGAGCCGCAAATCCGACACGATGAACAGCAGCGCCAACGCTGAGGCCGGAAATCCTGACGATGAGCGCAACGCATTCTTCGGGATAACCTTCCGGCAGATGCGCGAGTTCTGGGGAATCTTCATTGATACTTATTGTGATGGCGATAAGAAAAGAGTCAGAGTCCTTGAGGAGAAACTTGCGCCCTATGCGGATTTCATGCACAAGACATCGGCGCTGTCTCATCCGCTGATGCCGGAGGAGTACCGCAAGCCATACGCCGACAGGTTACGGAGTGAGGTTCTTACGCGCTATGATGAGCTTGTAGGTTACAGCTGGGAGATATAGGCAGGAGACTCCCCTGATGCATGACACCGGGGGAGTTTTTGTGAGTGTGTTACTTCTGCGATTTCTTCAGCGAGGCCATGAGTCCCCCGTCAGCAATCATCTGCTTGATGAACTCAGGAAACGGCTCGGCCCTGTAGGTCTTGCGCTTGGTGGAGTTCGTGATTATCCCGGTGTCAAAGTCAACGCTCACATCGTCCCCGTCTGAGATGTCCTCAGCGGCTTCGGGGCATTCGAGGATTGCGAGGCCGATGTTGATTGCGTTGCGGTAAAAGATTCGGGCGAAACTCTTGGCGATTACGCAGGAGATTCCAGAAGCCTTGATTGCGACCGGGGCATGTTCCCTCGATGAGCCGCAGCCGAAATTCAGCCCCGCAACGATAATATCCCCATTCTTGACCTTCTTCGTGAATCCCGCGTCAATATCCTCCATGCAGTGGGAGGCAAGCTCCTTCTCATTCTGGCTGTTGAGGTAGCGCGCCGGGATGATTACGTCAGTGTCCACGTGGTCGCCGTATTTGTGCGCTGTTGACATTTACATTACCTCCTCCGGGTGTGAGATATGCCCCGTTATTCCCGATGCCGCCGCTACAGCAGGTGAGGCAAGGTAGACTTCGCTCTTCACATGTCCCATTCTGCCGACAAAGTTGCGGTTGGTTGTCGACACGCACCGTTCGCCCTCCGCGAGAATGCCCATGTAACCGCCCAGACATGGCCCGCAGGTAGGAGTCGACACAACGCACCCCGCATCAAGGAATATGTCCGTGTAGCCCCTCTTCATGCACTCGCGGTAGACCGTCATAGTAGCAGGAATGATTATCCCCCTCACGCCGTCAGCAAGATGTTTCCCCCGAAGGATATTCGCGGCGGCTTCCATGTCCTCGATTTTGCCGTTGGTGCATGAGCCGATGACTATCTGGTCAATCTTCACGTCATGGCCTTCACGGGCTGGCCTCGCGTTTTCGGGAAGGTGAGGGTATGACACGGTGCAGTCAATCTCGTCAAGGTCAAGCTCAACGACAGACTCATATTCCGCGTCAGGATCGGGGTAATATGCCGTCCATTCACGGGAGACTCTGCCCTTGAGGTAATCGCGTGTGATGTCGTCAACCGGGAAGATTCCGTTTTTGCCGCCCGCCTCAATGGCCATGTTCGAGATTGTGAGACGGTCAGCCATAGCAAGCTCACTCAGTCCCGGCCCGGAAAATTCCAGCGACTTGTACAGCGCACCATCGACTCCAATCTTCCCGATGAGCGTCAGTATCACGTCCTTTCCTGAGACGTAAGGCCGCTTCTTGCCAGTAACATTCACGCGTATAGCCGCCGGGACCTTGAACCACGTATAGCCTGCCGACATTGCCGCACCCATGTCCGTTGAGCCGACTCCTGTCGAGAACGCTCCGAGTGCGCCGTAAGTGCAGGTGTGGGAGTCCGCCCCTATCACCGCCTCGCCCGGAGCAACGAGTCCCTGCTCAGGAAGAAGCGCGTGCTCGATTCCCATTGTCCCGACATCGTAGTAGTGGGTGATGCCGAATCTTTTCGCGAACATACGGCACTGCTTGCACTGGGTAGCCGACTTGATGTCCTTGTTGGGGACGAAGTGATCCATCACCATAACTATCTTGTCCGTGTCGAAAACCTTGCTGAACCCGGCGGCCTCGAACTCGTTTATCGCGACTGGAGTCGTGATGTCATTCCCCAGCACCAAGTCTAATTTTGCCTGAATGAGCTGGCCTGCGTGGACTTCAGGAAGCCCGGCGTGGTCGGCAAGAATCTTTTGCGTCATCGTCATTCCCATTTGACTTATTACCCCCTTGCTTGGAATTTCTGTATTGTACCAGATACACGGGCGGCGGTTGACATTGCACTTTCACGCTTGTACAATCCTGTAACAATAACAATTACACACAGGAGGCACGCACAGTGAAAATCGCAGTAGTATGCGCTAACGGCAAAGCAGGAAAGTTGATCGTTGACGAGGCATTAGCGAGAGGGCTTGATGTTACGGCAGTAGTACGCGGCGGGAACAAGACCAAAGCACCCCGCGCAATCATGAAGGATATTCTCGACCTCAAAGCTGAAGACCTCAAAGAGTTTGACGCTGTAATTGACGCTTTCGGGGCATGGACACCTGACACTCTCCCCATGCACAGCAAGAGCCTCAAAGTTTTGTGCGACGCTCTGAGCGGGACGGACACCCGGCTTCTCGTTGTCGGCGGGGCAGGCAGTCTTTACGTCAGCCCGGAACACACAACGCAGCTGTACCAGACCCCGGACTTCCCGGACTCGTACAAGCCTCTTGCTATGGCTCAGGCAAAAGCACTCGATGAACTCAGGAAGCGCGATGATGTTCGCTGGACTTTCGTAAGCCCGGCGGGAGACTTCCAGCCTGACGGAGAACGCACCGGGAAATACATCCTTGCGGGCGAAGAGCTGACCCTCAACAGCAAGGGTGAAAGCGTCATAAGCTATGCGGATTACGCAGTGGCTATGGTTGACGAGGCGGTGAAGGGCAATCACATCCGGGAAAGAATTTCAGTAGTGAGGGAGTAATGATGATGAGGAAAATTTTTGCGGCAATACTGGCGGTTATGGTCATGGCTTCGGCTGTGTTTGCTGACGCTGAGGTCTACGAGTTTGACGGCGGCGTGAAGCTTCATGCTTTCGGGACGGGCGACAACATGAATGATTACTGCTACATTGCGGAGTCACCTGAAGGACTCGTGATGATTGAGTCGACAGCGTACAGGCCAGACGTGAACGCGCTGAACGAGTACGTGAAATCCCTGAACAAACCCGTAGCAGGCGCATTGTTCTCGTATCACCCGAACGGCTACAAGACTTACGGCGGGGTCAAAATCTACGCTACAGAATCAGCCCTCAAGAGCTGGCAGAAAGGCGGAAGCGTCTGGAATCTCACACAGAGCTTCATTCAGGCGGCGGGCGATAAAGTAGCAGAAGACCTCCCGGACAGCGCGGACATCATCGCCGAGGGCCAGACGGTGAAACTTGCGGGAATGGATTTCGTGATACTCCACGAGTCAGACGGCGAGGGCTACGGAATCGCAATCCCGGCCATGAACGCAGTATACCGTCACATGATGGGCTCGAAGACTCACAACATACTCCCGGCTATACCCTACATCGAGGCAGAAATCGCAGAGCTCAAAGGCTATCAGGAGAAGGATTACGCGCTGATACTGACCAGCCATAACGCGCCGGAAGGACTCTATGCGGTCGGTGAGAAGATTGCGTACCTGGAGAAGGTTCTTGAGCTGGCAAAATCGTGCAGGGACAAGGACGAGTTCTCCGCAAAAGTCAAAGAGGCATTCCCGGACTACAATGGTGAAGCGTACCTCGGAATGACGGCGGGAGCGTTGTTCAGCAAGTAGACAGAAGAAAGATTCTCGCGGTATCATTCACGCAGGCTTTCGGGCTGAACGTTCGGGAGCCTGTGATTTTTTTGCGGGGGGAAATTCAGGTTGCAGATTTCGGGCAGGTTCACAATCGCCGTCCACATACTGACATGCACGGACTACTTTCACGATGACTGCACGGTAACGAGCGGCTTCCTTGCGTCAAGCATCGGCGTTAATCCCGTTGTGGTGAGGCAGGAAATATCACGGCTGAAACGGGCGGGCCTGGTTGAAGTTGTCGGTGGCAGAGAGGGAATAATACTTGCGAGGCCGCTGGAGGAAATCACACTTTATGACGTGTATCTTGCTGTCGAGAGCGTGAAGGACGGTGAATTATTCCGCTTCCACGAGAACCCTAACCCTGACTGCCCCGTGGGGAAGAACATTCATCATGCTCTTGACTGGGCGTTGGACGAGGTGCAGTCCTCGCTTGAGGAAAAGCTGAGGGGCATAACGCTTAAGGATATATCCCTGCGCCTGCCCCCGAAAAGCTAGAACTCGTGCCTCGAGTCGTGGCTGCCCGTGATTTTCCCTGTCTCAGGGTCAATCATTATCGCGTTCACATCACCCATGAACGGCTGAAGTGATAGCGTGTAGCCCATCCCCACGAGCCTCGAAACATCATCATTGCTCAGGCCGTTTCCCGGCTCAATCCTCAGCTCGTCAGGGAGCCACTGCATGTGGTAGCGCGGAGCTGAGACTGCCTGATTGAGAGCCATCCTGCGGTCAACAACATTCGCGATGACCTGAAGCACTGTCGTGATTATCCTTGCGCCTCCGGGACTGCCGACAACAAGCACGGTCTTTCCTTCCTTCGAGACGATTGACGGACTCATTGAGCTTAACGGACGCTTGTACGGAGCAACAGCGTTAGCATCGCCGCCGACGAGGCCGTAAACGTTCGGGACACCGGGCTTCACGGAGAAGTCATCCATCTCATTGTTCAGCAGGAAGCCAGCACCGTCAACCGCCGCGCCAGTCCCCCAGCTCTCATTGATGGTGTAGGTTACTGAGACGGCATTCCCGGCTTTGTCCACAACGGAATAATGCGTAGTGTTCGTGCCTTCCTTGAGGGGTTCGAGGCCGGGGCGTACGTTGTCGCTTGGAGTCGCCTTGTTGGGATTGATGCGGTCAAAAATCTTCCTCGCGTACTCTTTTGACGTGAGTTCTGCTACTGGGACGTTCACGAAATCCGGGTCGCCCATGTACTCGCTCCTGTCAGCATAAGCCTGCCTCATAGCCTCAGCCATCACGTGAACAGCGTCAGCAGGTGAGGCCGCCCACAGCGTGCGCATGTCAGCATTCTCCATGACGTTGAGAATCTGAGCGATTACCGCGCCGCCGCTTGAAGGAGGACACATCGATACTATCTTGTAGCCCCTGTACGTTGCTGTGCTGGGTTCGCGCCATTTGACCTCGTACTTCAGCAGGTCTTCACGGGTTATGAGTCCATCGTTGGCTTTCATGTCGGCCTCGATGAGTTCGGCTGTCCTGCCCTCGTAGAATCCCTTGGGGCCTTCTGCGGCAATCCTCTTGAGTGTCTCGGCAAGGTCTGACTGCACGAAAATTTCCCCGGCCCTGTAGTCTGTCCCGTTTTCGTGGAGGAAATACTTGCGGCCTGTGGGGAATTTCGACAGCTTGTCGTGGTTCGCGGCCATGACTCTTGCCTGACGCTCTGAGATCGGGTAGCCCTTCTCCGCAAGCTCAATAGCCGTCGCCATAACGTCAGCGAGCTTCATCGTCCCGAACCTGTCCAGCATCGCGCTCATTCCCGCGACTGTTCCGGGGACTCCTGCGGCCTTGTAGGTGCGTGTGCTTGCGAGGGGGATAACGTTTCCGTAAGCGTCGAGGTACATATCACGTGTAGCCGCGCCGGGAGCCGTCTCCCTGAAATCGAGGGCGTAATCTTTCCCGTCAGCAGTGTGAATCACCGCGAAGCCTCCGCCGCCTATGTTGCCTGCCTGCGGGTGGACGACCGCAAGAGCGTAGCCGACCGCCACAGCAGCATCGATTGCGTTCCCGCCCTTGTCGAGAATCATCTGCCCGGCCATGTCAGCGAGGGGCTGGGTTGTTACGGCGAGTCCGTTTCCTGCGTCGAGGATGAGGGGATTACCCGGAGCCGCGTGTGATGCCCCCGACATTGCGAGGAGAAACGCGAGGGACAAAGCACAAGTTTTCCTTAACATGAATATTGCCTCCTTAGTGGAAAGTGGGATTGGGATATTCTACATTATGGGCAAAAAAAATTCCCCCGTTCTTTTGCGAGGGAATCATTCATTTGTGTGCTTGTTGTTACTCTCCGGCCTCAAACATCTTGTTCACGCCGTTGATATACGCCTGCAACGACGCTTCAACAATGTCCGTGCTTATCCCTGAGCCCGTGTACACTTCCCCGCTTGCCGAACTCGAAATCTTCACGACAGCCTCACCGATTGAGTCCTCACCTTCTGTTACCGCCCTCACGCTGAAATCATCAAGCCTCGCATCGACTCCGAGCATCTTGTTGACAGCCTTGAACGCGGCATCGAGAGGACCTGCCCCGTATTCGACACCCTCAAGAATGCTGTTGTCCCGTGAGAGTTTCACGTAGGAGATCTTGGGTATGTCGCTGCCTGAAGTTATCGAGTGGCTGATGAGTTTGCAGACTGGAGCGGTGCTTTCCTCCGGGCGGGCAATCTTTGAGCGGTGGAGGGTGAGCGCCTCAAGGTCTGAGCTTGTGATTGTCTTCTTCTCGTCAGCAAGTTTCTTGAAGCGCGTGAAGATGTCCTCAAGCTCCTCGTCCGGGATGTCGTAACCCATAGCTTCGAGTCTCTCACGGATTGCGTGCTTGCCTGAGTGCTTGCCGAGAACCAGCGCACGGTGAGGGACTCCGATTTCGTCCGGGTTCATGATCTCGTAGGTCTGGGCGTTCGTGATCATGCCGTGCTGGTGAATGCCTGCCTCGTGGGCGAAAGCGTTTGCGCCTACAATGGGCTTCGTCGGGGAGATTGGGACACCGATTATGTTGCTGAGGAGTCGGCTTGACCTGTAAATCTCGTGAGTGTTGATTCCCGTCTCAGCGTCATAGAAGTCCCGGCGTGTGCGGATTGCCATCACGATTTCCTCAAGGCTTGCGTTCCCGGCGCGCTCACCGATTCCGTTCACCGTGCATTCAACCTGAGTCGCCCCAGCCTTCACACATGCCAGCGAGTTCGCGACTCCCATCCCCAAATCGTTGTGGCAGTGCGTGGAGATGTCTACGTTCTCGACTCCCGTAACATGCTCGCGGAGGTACGTGATGAGTCCGCCCATTTCCTGCGGCGTTGAGTAGCCTACGGTGTCGGGTACGTTGATGGTCTTTGCTCCGGCGGCTATTGCGTTGGAGAAAGCCTGCGCGAGAAACTCACGGTCTGACCTCGAAGCGTCCTCAGCGGAAAACTCTATGTCGTCGCACTTGGCCTTAGCGTAACTCACCATCTCGGTTATGGTGGAGAGAACCTGCTCGCGAGTCATCCTGAGCTTGTACTGCATGTGAACGTCGCTTGTCGCTATGAACACGTGGATGCGGGGCTTCTTCGCGTCCTTCACGGCCTCCCATGCTGTGTCGATGTCGCGGGTGTTGCAGCGGGCGAGGCTGGCGATTATGCAGTTGGGGGCGGCTCCTGCGATTGCCTGGATGCTCTTGAAGTCCATCGGGCTGGCGATTGCGAACCCGGCCTCGATGATGTCGACTCCGAGCTTCTCAAGCTGGCGGGCCATGACGATTTTCTCGCTCAAGTTCATGCTGCAACCGGGGGACTGCTCGCCGTCGCGCAATGTTGTGTCGAAAATTTTTACCCTGTTCATGATTTTCCTCCTGTCAACAAAAAACGGGGACTCCGAAACTTTTTGTGTCTCAGAATCCCCGTGATTGTTCGTGATTTAGTGTGCGCTAAAATTTCGCATCCCGGAGATTCCCAGAATGCAGGAGTAGTGCGAGGGGTGTTAATGTGAACGTGTTAGTCATCTCTGAGATTCTCCTTTTGTGTTGGGATTTTAGCGGGGAATATTGTACAGTCAAAAAATGTCCGTGTCAAAAAATTATGTGAGGGTATAGAAAAAAGACAAGGCTTTGTGTTATAATTTCTTCAGCTAGAAAGTCCAAATAACATTTGAGCCTTGTCTACATGATGATTATATCACATGCTGAGGCTTGGTGAGAATAGTTATGCGCAAAAATTTTTCGGTTGAGTTGGTTGTGCATAGGCTTTGCGGTCAAAGGATGCAGTATTCAACAGGGTTCACGGTAATTCAAGAAGGAGGAAAAAATCATGAGAAATACGTATAAGGCGCGTAAGGGATTCACTCTCGTGGAGCTGCTGATTGTAATCGGGGTAATCGGTATCCTGTCAGCAATGGCAATGATGGGCGGCTCGGAGGCAAACAGCATAGCGCAGGCCAACAAGATTATTGAGGAGTTCAGAATCATCGGCGCGGCTATGAATATGTATTACGCAGACAACAGGAAAGAAATTGAGACCGAAGCATCAAAAGCAACAGGTTCTGACGTACCAGGAAAAATCAAAGCAGGATTAGCGGCCTATATGAAAGATACGAATAGCATAGTTGCTGAAAGTGGTAGTACAGCGAGCAAAGAAGGGAAATACAGCATCATTGTCTCGGATGGTGCTTGGTGGCTTGGGTATAAACTGCCCGCGGCAAACTCAAAAGTAGCCAAGATACTCGCGAATAAGGCATCAAGTGAAAGTCTCAGAAACGGATTAGCAGATGAGGAAGAGACAGCTGCTGAAGAAGAGGGCGGCGACCCCACCAATAACCTGTACGTTGCCACTGGGCAGGAAGTATACATGAGAGTCCGCTAATCATACACGATAAACTCAGCCAACAAAAACCTATGCGCATGAGAGTCCCCAACGCCTATTAACGGGGACTCTCTTTCTTACTCTCACGCTCCCTCTCAACTATCATATCCCTCAAGATTGCCGCACGCTCAAAGTCCAGCTTGTCGACAGCATCCCACATTGCCCGCTCAAGCTCCGACACACTCATTTTCCCGGCAGGCTTCGTTCTCCGCGACTCACCAGTTCCGCCCGAATGACTCTCACCGCCATATGCCGCAGAAAGTTCCGGGGGCAATAAATCTTTCACGCTCTTCGTTATGCTCACAGGGGTAATGTTATGCTCCTCGTTGTAGGAAGTCTGACGCTCGCGCCTCCTCCGTGTCTCATTCACCGCCTGCTTTATGCTGTCAGTCATAGTGTCGGCGTAAAGTATCACCCGGCTGTTGACGTTCCTGGCCGCACGCCCCATAATCTGAATCAGAGAACGGTACGACCGCAGGAATCCCTCACGGTCAGCGTCAAGAATAGCGACGCACGTAACTTCAGGCAAGTCCATTCCCTCACGCAGAAGGTTTATCCCCACGAGTACATCAATCTTCCCTGCCCGCAAATCACGAATCAGCTCGGCCCGCTCAAAAGTATTCAGCTCCGAATGTATGTGCTTCACGCGGAATTTCAGCTCCTGCAGGAAGTCAGCAAGATCCTCGGATGATTTCTTCGTCAGAGTCAGAACTAGCGATCTTTCCCCGCGCTTCACATTCTCCCTCAGCTTGTCGATGAGATCATCAACCTGCGTTTTTGCCGGAAGCACCTCAACTTCAGGATCCGGGATTCCCGTCGGGCGTATAACCTGCTCGGCTGTTACACTGGATGACTGAAGCTCATAGTCCCCCGGAGTCGCCGACACAAAGACTGCCTGCCTCATACGCGACTCGAACTCCTGCCACTGAAGCGGCCTGTTGTCCGTGCATGAGGGAAGCCTGAAGCCGTTTGCGACCAGCACATTCTTCCGGGCACGGTCGCCGTTGTACATAGCGTGAACCTGCGGCAGTGTTATGTGAGACTCGTCAACAACAATCAGGAAATCTTCCGGGAAAAAGTCTATCAGCGTCCCGGGCGGCTGGCCGTGAGTCCTTCCGTCAAGGTACACGGAATAATTCTCGATGCCCGAACAGTAACCCGCCTCCGTCAGCATCTCAATATCATAAAGAGTCCTCATCTTGATTCTTTGAGCCTCAACCAATTTTCCACGCGCCGTAAATTCCATCTCAATTCGTGAAAGCTCCTCCTCAATTTGCGGGACTGCCCTCGATATAGCGTCCTCCTGCGTGACGTAATGCTGCGCCGGGAAAACGCTGGCCTCGCTCACAGTCTCTATCACATGGCCGGTCAGCGGGTGAGTGATGTCGATGCGCTCTATCTCGTCGTCAAAGAACGTTATCCGTATGCATGTCTCATCCTCATATGCCGGGAAAATCTCTACAGTGTCGCCCCTGACTCTGAAAGTTCCGGGCTGGGGGGTGAAGTCGGTGCGCTCGTAGTAATTTCCCACAAGCCTCGAAAGGATTTCACGCTCATCAATTTTGTCGCCAACTCTGAATGATATTATCGCGTTCTCGTATGACTCCCTCATTCCGAGTCCGTAAAGACATGACACGCTAGCCACAACGATAACATCATGACGCTCGATTAATGCCTTTGTCGCTGAGAGTCTGAGTCTCTCTATGCGGTCATTCACTGATGCGTCCTTCTCGATGTATGTGTCAGTCTGCGGGATGTAGGCTTCGGGCTGGTAGTAGTCGTAGTAGCTCACGAAATATCTCACGGCGTTTTCGGGGAAGAATGCCTTGAACTCGCTGTAGAGCTGGGCGGCAAGTGTCTTGTTGTGCGCGAGGACTAACGCGGGGCGGTCAAGATTGGCGATTACGTTTGCGACCGTGAAAGTTTTCCCGCTGCCTGTAACTCCCTTCAATGTCTGGAAGCGATGCCCGGCCATGATGCTTTGAGTCAGGGCCTCGATTGCTTGGGGCTGGTCTCCTGATGGCGGCCACTGGGAATGAAGAACGAAATGTTTTTGCTTCGACACGTGAAATTTTCCCTTCATGATGGATTGAGGATATTATATTTTACGCTCACATTTACGATAAGGTTTGCTGACGGAATCCCGGCCTGCCGCACAGATGGCACATCAAGAAATGCTCAGGTCAGCAGCAAGAATATATACAGGCGAATCATACGCAGGAGAGCAGGCTTACTATAGTCCCAAAATCCGCAAAGCCCGCATGAAATGTGATAATATATAGCGACATGTCAGCTTTGTTATTTTCACCCGAAAGCAGAGGCTTAATCACAAATGCAGGAAGTCAAAAAAGTTACCACTGAGGCCGGGACTAACGAATGGCAGTTAGTCGTGTTCGTCTTGGGCGATCAGTCTTTCGCTATCAACGTTGACAAAACAAGGGAGATATTACGCTGGCCCGGCGTGCGCTCAATACCTGACGCTCCCGTTGCCTTAATCGGAATCACTTCAGTGCGCGGCGAGGTTCTTCCTATGGTTGACCTGAGAATATTCTTAGGCATTCCCCCTGTTACCCCTATGGAGCAGAGCAAAGTTATCATCGCTGAGTTCAACGAGGTCAAACTAGGTTTCGTTGTTGACGCTGTCGAGAGGATATACCGCATAAAGTCCGAGGATCTTGACGCGAGCATGACCGGGAAATACTTGGGCGACTGGATACTCTACGTCATCAAGCGGGACTCGCGCAACGTACTCCTCCTCGACTATGAGGCAATCGTCCAGACCATAAGCCCGCAGCTAGTCATCCAGCATTCAGGAGACCCTGGCAAGGCTGTCGCTATGATGGAGGGAGTCGGCCATCCCGGAGACTATCACATCATCGTCGCCGAGGACTCGCCGCTTATCCGCAAGCAGGTTGAGGACGCGCTCATGGCCAGCGGATTCACTGACCTTCACATCTGCCCTGACGGAAAAGTTGCCTATGATGCCATAGTCGGCGCAAATGAGCACTGCGACCTTCTGATTACGGACGTTGAGATGCCCAGGCTTGACGGACTCACACTGACACGCCGCATAAAGGAGAACCCCGACACCAAGAGCATACCGATAATAGTATTCTCATCAATCATGGCCAATGACATCAAGAACAAGGCCGCCAGCGTTGGAGCGAATTACCAGGTAACCAAGCCGGAAATAACACAGCTCGTTGAGTGCGTGGTGAAAGTCATCCGTGAGAAGCAGGAGCGTGAGACAACGGAGGCCGCAAGCTGATACTGCCTTTCTGGAGTTCTGAACTGTACGTGGAAATATCACCGTGCTTTCCTTTCGGGAAGGATTATCAGCCTGTCTCAGTAAACAGGTTTCATGATGACACGCTCAAGAGCATTGCAGGCTCATGCATTGACCTGGACAGCGAATTTTTCTTCATGGCCTCGCCTCAGACCGGGTGCGTAGGGAATCTTCCCCGTGAAAACTTCTTCAGGTATCAGCCGGACGGAGCGTTGAACTTGGGCTTCCTGATGATACTGGGATATTCCGAGAAAGTTGAGCGCGCCGTGATATTGTCACTGGGACTCTCAGGGCCTAAGAGCGGACTCAGCGCGGGAATTACTGCGTGTTCTATATGGTGCCGGGGAATATTCGAGGGTGCTGCGAAGGTCATCGCTGTTGCGGGTGATGATCCTTTTTTTGACGGCACGGGGTATCTGCATGTATTGTCGCGTGTGCTGAATGATGTAAAGGGCTTTATAGGTTCGCCCGGACAGTCATATTACGCCGAGAAATTCGGGTACGATAGGTTCTTCATGAGCTGGGAGAACGACAACCCTTACGACATAGCCGCAAGCCGGGTGATTTCAGAGTTTGAGCTTGACGGGACAAGGGAGATAGTCGGCGGGTCATCGAGAGAGGATTTTCCGCCGTTCATGGGCGCGTCAGTAAGCCTACAATAAGGGAGTGTTTATATGGCAAGGAAGAAAGAGACTACAGAGAAAGATACCAGCACGAAAGCTAAGACGAAGAAATCCGCAAAGAAGTCGGCAGAAGAAAACCTCGACACCAGCAATGCGGCAGCCGGGGAAGTTTCCGGGACTAAAAGCGGTGATGCAGTAGCTGATCTTCTGGACGAAGGAAGCGACCGCGGATATGTTACACATGATGATATAGAGCGTCATCTTCCTGTTGACACCTGGGACGCTGACACACTCGACAGGATATTCACGAACTTGCAGGAAATGGGGATTGATGTTGTCGACAAGTCCGAAATAGGCAAGATGCCCTCCCAGGCTGACACACGCGAGGAGTTTATCCCCACAGTAGACAGCGAGATGGGCAAGCTCGACGACATTCCCCTTACTGACCCTGTGAGGATGTACCTGCGTGAGATCGGCAAAGTATCACTGCTTACGGCCTCAGAGGAAGTAGAGTTAGCGCAGAGGATGGAGAACGGCGATGTTGAAGCCAAGAAGAGACTCATTGACGCTAACCTGCGGCTTGTGGTGAGTATCGCGAAGAAGTATATCGGGCGGGGAATGCTCTTCCTTGACCTTATACAGGAGGGCAACCTAGGCTTAATCCGTGCTGTAGAGAAATTCGACTACCGAAGGGGCTTCAAGTTCAGCACATATGCTACATGGTGGATTCGCCAGGCTATAACGAGGGCTATTGCTGACCAGGCGAGGACGATTCGAGTCCCCGTCCACATGGTGGAGACAATCAACAAGATGGTGCGAGTGTCGAGGCTTCTGGTTCAGGAGCTGGGACGTGAGCCTTCAGACGATGAGATAGCCGCGAAAATGGGCATAGAGCCTTCACGTGTCGAGGAAATCAGGAGAATATCACAGCTTCCCGTATCGCTTGAGACACCTATAGGCGAGGAGGAAGACTCACAGCTCGGCGACTTCATCGAGGATCATGAGCTTCCGAGTCCTGACGAGGCCGCGGCGGGTCATCTCCTGCATGAGCAGATAGAGGACATGCTTTCGACTCTGTCAGACAGGGAACGTGAGGTGCTGCACTTCAGGTTCGGACTTGAGGACGGACATTCGTACACTCTGGAGGAAGTCGGCAAGAAGTTCAACGTAACACGCGAGAGAATCAGGCAGATTGAGGCCAAAGCACTGAGGAAGCTCCGCCAGCCAAGCAAGAAGCTGAAAGATTTTCTCGACTGAGGGAGGCGGCAATGTCGGCAAAAAGTTTCATCAAGACCGTAAAAGGCACCCGGCGCGGTGTCTCTCTTGCGCAGAAATTCCACTACAGACTCGGCGCGGTATTCATGCTGCTTGCCGGGCTTCTTTGCGGGAGCGCGTTCTTCGTGTGGTGGCTGGAGAAAGATTTCCGGGGGTCATACTTCGATTCGCTCTGGACTATCATGTTCACGCTTATAGGGCAGGGTGAATTTGCGTCATATCCTCACACATTCAGCGGAAAGATTATAGTGTTCCTGATTTCGATTTTCGGCGTGGCGATTCTTGGAGTCGTTTTCGCCGAGGTCCTGCAAAGGATAATAAACAGCAAGATTAAGCAGCTAATAGGGGAGATGATGGGCATAAACACATGTAAGTTTGAGGGCCATGTGCTTGTCTGCGGATGGAACACGAAAGCGGCATACATCCTCCGCGAGCTTTTAGCGTCAGGCACACAGGCGGCGTTAATCGCGAAAGAGAGACCCGACAATCTGGACAGCAATGTATTCTTCATACAGGGCAACCCTTCGGAGCGCGAGACTCTCATACGCGGCGGAATACAGAAGGCACAGAGCGCGGTAATCCTTAAAGACCCGAACTTCGGCGAGGACGATTCACACTCAATACTCACTGCTCTTGCGGTCGAGGACACAGCCCCGGAAGTCTATACGGTGATGGAGCTGTACAATCCCGACAATGAACGTTACGCGAGATATGCTCATGTTGACGATATTCTCTACTCTGACAGCCTGGTAGCAAACATCACGGCCATGTGCACGCAGAACGAGGGAATTTCACCGTTCATCCGGGATATTCTTTCTTCTGCTGACGACGGACACAGCTTCGCGGCGTTTGACGTTCCTGACGACTACAAGGGCAGGACGATTCACGACATGTTCGACTATCTCAGGAGCGAGGGAGGACTTCCTGTAGGCGTGATTACTCCTCCGGCAGGGTCTGGGCATATTCCCGCGTCCGAATGGGTGTCGCAGGTCAATCCGCCGGAGAATATGACGATAACGCTTCCGATGAAGGTCGTGTGCATAGTGAAAGACAGTGCCGCAAAGAAGTCATGAGCAGCCCGGAGAATGAGAAGGAATCTATAGAAACGTGGAGGCTTTACCGCGAGGCCGCCAGAGAAGAATATGAATATGCTCACGTCAGCTCAAACAGGCTGGACAACAAGGTGTATATACTGCTGGCTGTATGCGCGTTCCTGTTTCCCGTGCTGTATTCGGTGAGGATTGAACCCGCTGATTTCATGTCGTCATGGCCTGCGTTCTTGCTTGCTGTGATAATGTACCTGCCTCTGATATTTCTTTCTGTAGCTATAGGTTTGCTGCTGTATGCGGTGAAGACAGTACAGATTGCGAGAATTGATGCTGTCAGCGCAATCAGGGAGGGGAAAAATATCAACGAATCCCTTCTTGAAGCGGAACACAGATTTGCGTGGGCTTATGCGTTCAGCAGAAATGCGGTAAAGGCCGAACAAAGCAAGAAATATGCTGTTGCTGATACGGCACTGGTACTCATAATAATTTCGGTGTTTCTTTTTATGGCAGCGGTCATACAAAAAGAGTACACTGAAATTAAGAAAGGCGGTGAAGTGAACATGTCTATAGATTACAGCAGGGAAATTCCCAAAGAAGAAGCGGCAAAGATGACGGCTGATGAACTGTTAGAATATGCTGTGAAAACAGGAAGCCCTCCCAGAATGCCTACAACAAGCGAGCTTATGAAAAGCAAGTACTTCATATTTCCCGGAGTAAACAGAAAAGATTAACCGTCAGCAAAAACGGGAGACCCTGAAAGCCTCAGAGCCTCCCGGAAATTACGCCCGCCACAATTCCCACTTCAGCAATTTATCCGTAAGATAACCATCAAGCAGGGGAAGCATCATATCATCAATCTCATCCGGGATACCGTACATCCCCTCAGTAATCGAACACGCTATAGCCGTCAGCGTGTCAGAATCCCCGCTCAGTGATACGGCCTTCCTCGTTACGTCCTCAAAGCTGTTGCCCTCAAGGAACGCCGTTATCGCCTCCGGGACTGTCTCCTGGCACGTCTCTACATGATGATAGGTCGGGCGGATATCGTCAAGTGTCCGCGACAAATCATAGCCGTAACGCTCGGTGATGTACTGTCGGATTTCGGGCTTTGTCTTTCCTGTGCGGGCGAGAAATATTGCCGACGCTGTAGCCTGCGCTCCCTTTATGCCTTCCGGGTGGTTGTGTGAGACTTCCGCGCTGATTTCCGCGAATCTCTCGACCGTCCCCAAGTCATCAAAAGCCCAAGCTACCGGAGAAACTCTCATTGCTGACCCGTTCCCGAAACTGTTATAGGGCTGGGGATTTCCCTTCAGAAGCCAGTACGAGAACCTCGCGCCGTAACCCGCATGAGGATAACGCCGGGCAAATTTCCTCATTGATTCCTTCACGGCCTCACGGAATTTCCCCCCGTCAGCACTTCCTCCCCTCTTGGGTATCACGTTCATCAATGCGTCAGCAACCGCAAGAGTCAGCACAGTATCATCCGTGAAATGAGACACTTCTTCAAGCACCAAGGGGAAATTCATGCTGTGAGCTTCGTCCCGCCTCCTGTCGAACTCATACGGACTCCCGACAATATCACCTACAATTGCGCCTAACATTCTGGTAAATCCCTCCATTGCTCCCACTTCTGGACTATATACTTCATGTGAGGCTGTAACCTGTTGAACGCCTCAACCTGTATCAGCGTGGGAATCCCGAACATAGGCTCTGCTATTGCTCCTGATATGGCCGCAAGTGAGTCTGATTCCCCGCCTAATGATACTGCTTTCCTGATGACATCCTCGAAATTATTGCCCTCAAGGAACGCCGTAAACGCTTCGGGCAGTGAGTCCTGGCACGATGAGCTGTAGACATAGCCCGGCCTGATTTCGTCCAGACTTCGCGATAAGTCATAGCCCCATCTCCCGGTGATGTAGCCGCGTATATCGTCCTTGCTGTGTCCTGTGCGCGAAAGGAATACTGCTCCGGCTGTGCACTGCGCGCCCCTCAAGCCGTCCGGGTGGTCATGAGTTACAACCGCGCTGATTTCCGCGAACCACTCGACAGAGTCCAGGTCATCAAAAGCCCACGAGACAGGCGAGACTCTAACGGCCGGGTTGTTTCCGTGACTGCTGAAAGGATGAGGGTATTTCGCCGTCAGCCAAGCGTAAAAGCTCTTGCCGTAACGTACATGCCTGTAGTGCCTGCATAGTGTGCGGAGGGAGGACTTCACTTTTTCCGCAAAATTCGCGCCTGTAGTCTTGTCCCCGCGGCGTAACATCGACATCATGAGAGCCTCAGTAACAGCAAGAGTCAGAACAGTATCATCCGTAGGCACCGAGACATCAGCGAAAAGCGGAAAATCCGTCTCCTTCATCCCGCCCTCATGGTAAACGCTGCCGATTATGTCTCCGACTACTGCCCCAAGCATCAATTAACCCTCGAAGGGCTTGACTCCTTTCACCGCGTCTGACGGGTAAATCCTCGTGTCGTTATTGTCCGTGTCAATCAGTATATACTTGTCGTTGCCCATGTCTAACTCTTTCATGTACGACAGCTGACGGTGGCCGTGACGGGACTCTATGCGTTCAACGAGGTCATGACGGAAATTTTCCGGGAGCGCATAAACCAAGTCAACACTTGCCTGGTCAACAGCAAGAATGTCCAGAGAGGCGAGTATTCCTATGTTGGGCGTAACGACAGGGGCGGCGTAAATTCCCTCGCAGTCGCATGATACCGACATGTTGCGCAGGACATTGATGAACGAGATATGCGGGGCGAAGTGGTCTACTGTAGCTTTTGCCGACTCCATCATCCTCTCCATGAACTCCTCCTTTGTGATGTCCCACTGGTTTGGCTGGCCGGGTGTCGTGTGAATCCATGCCTTGCCGATTTTCCCGTCAGCACAGCCTATGCCTATGTTCTTTCCCGAACCGCCGAAGCCGCCCATCGTATGACCCTTGAAGTGAGTCAGAACGAGAAGCGAGTCATAGTTGAGCATATTTGCGCCGACCGACATTTTCGCGAGCCATTTTCCGCCTTTGACCGGGAGAAGGGCAGTCCCGCGTTCGTCCATTATGTCGACGGGTGCGAAGTCCCAGCCGTTTATTGCGATGGTCTTGCGGTGAAGCTCTGTCGTGTGCCTGTCAGCCTCGTAGTATGCGTTGGTCTCGACTATGTGCGCTCCTGGAATGTCATTCTCGATGAGGGACTTGACCCACGGGCGCGGGATAATGTTCGGGCCTTTGGGTTCGCCTGTGTGGAGCTTGACGGCGATTTTCCCGGCCATGTGCTGATTGACGCGGGCATAAATCTTCCTGAGACCGTCGGGGGATAAGTCGCGGGTGAAGTATACGATTGACTCATTTCCTGAGCGACTGCTGTAAGGTATGTATTTGCTTCCGTCTGTCATGATGGAAATTCCTCCTGTATTGTCTTGGGGATATGGCCTGTATTCTAGCATACGGGCATAAAATAACCGGGCAGAGCGGCTAACCCTGTCCCGGCTTGGCTGTCTACTTTGAGTACGGAGCTTCTCTCTGTGATGTGCAGTCAGCAAATCCGTCCTTGAAGGCTTCCGTGAAAGCATCGAGTCTCTCACCTTCCGGCGCAAAATAAGCAGACCAGCATCCTTTTGCAGTCCCCCAGATGACACCAGCCGCCCATCTCAGAGTATCATAATCAGGCTCTGGCACACATCCTCCCGGAACAACCGCGTAACTTTCCGGGCTGAATACGGCGAGTATCACAATGAGGAGCGACAACAGCGCAAGTTTCTTCATGAGCAAAGACTCCTGTGAACTGGATTTGTGTTAGGGCGGGGATTGGTCAAACTGTCCGATGATGGCGCGCTTGGGGAGATTCGAACTCCCGGCCTTTGGCTCCGGAGGCCAACGCTCTATCCACTGAGCTACAAGCGCAACCATGAAATTATATCACTCCCTGAGCAATCTTCGAGAAAAAGTTTATCAGAGGCTCAGAGTACATCCCGTAAAGGAACGCCCCCAGTGCCAGAATCCCAAGAGGAACAAGCATCTCATAGCCGGGATCTTTCACGCCCTTGTTCGCAGTCTTGAAGTCGAATTTTTGACCAGGCATGATGAATATGCTGAATATCGAGAAAACATAAAGCACCGTCAGAACCGCCGACACCGCCAGCATTGCCACGCCCGCATGACCCATTGAGACCGCCGCCGAAGCCGTCCCAAGCTGCCATTTCCCCATGAAGCCCGCGCTCGGAGGAAGCCCGCACAAAGCCAGTCCCGAAACCAGAAGCGCGAGAAACGTTTTCGGCATTCCGAGTCCTAGTCCGCGCATGTCGAACAAGTATTCCCGCTCCGTCTGGCACAACACAGCCCCCGCGCAGAAGAACAGGTTTATCTTCATGACCGCATGACCGCCCATGTGTGTCAATGCCCCCGTGAGTCCTTCAGGTGTCAGCAAGAGAACTCCCAGCAAAATATATGACAGCTGGCTTATGGTTGAGTATGCGAACCTGCGCTTGAGGTGCTGTGTAGCCAGTGCCATTGATGACCCGTAAATTATCGTGATACACACCATCGTGAACGCCGCGTACTGCGCCCAAGTCCCCGCGAGAGTCTCAGGCTCAAACACGTACCATGTCAGGCGAATCACCGCGAAGACTCCCGCCTTCACCACAGCCACAGCATGAAGGAGGGCAGTAACGGGAGTCGGTGCTACTGATGCTGACGGAAGCCACCCGTGGAACGGAAAGACCGCCGCCTTCACGCCGAAGCCCAAGAATCCCAAGAACCACGCGACAAGAAGCATATTGTCGGGTTTGTTGGGCCAGATCCCGAAAGTGCCGCCAAGTGTGAAGGACTCCCCGCCGCCTTGGGACATCGCGTAAGTCAGCGCAATGAACGCGCAAGCCGCACCCGCTACGGAGTACGTGAGGTACTTGCGCCCGGCATATCTCGCTCGGCCGTCCATCTCGTGCATGACCAGAGGAAGAGTCGTGAGAGTCATAATCTCGTAGAACAGGTAGAGTGTAAGCAGGTCAGAAGACAGCGCAATCCCGGACACTACTCCGTAAGTCAGCACGAACCACCCGAAGAATGAAGTCTCACGGTGCTCGTGGCTCATGTACTCGAAGGCGTAAAGAGTTGTCAGCGGCCACAGAAGCGCAATCAGCACAGCGAATACCGTTCCGAGTCCGTCAAGCCTCAGAGAGAATCCGGCCTTCTCCGAGAAACGGAAGAGTGTCAACGCTCCTGAAGGGGGGTAAATCACAAGGAGGAGTATTGCTATTGTGTTGAGGATTACGCAGGCCTCGATGAAGATGTTGCGGTGAGTCCGGCTCTTGAAGCTGAGAGTCGTTATGAGAAGGGCGGAAATTGCCGGGATTATTATCGGGAGAAGGAGCAGTTTTTCGTTCATGGGATTATTTCAGCCTCCTTAATGTCTTTTGGGGAATGAATGAATTATACAGCAATCATATTTTCACGCGCTCACGGTCGGGATGCTCACCGCTCCAGCCTAACGGGGGCATATTCTCCAGCCTCAATATATCCTCATCATCAAGCGCAAAATTCAGGCACTCCAGATTCTCGCGCACCCTCTCAGGACTCGACGCTCTCGGAAGCGGCATGACTCCTTCCTGAATGCAGAAGCGTATGCAGATTTGAGCCGGAGTAACGTGATACTTCCCGGCAAGCTCAAGTATCAGCTCATCACTGAGGACTCTTCCCCGGCCTATCGGACTCCACGCCTGAACCTGAACTCCCTTCCGGCGGTAATATTCCAGCGCGGGAAACTGAATATGCCCCGGGTGAAACTCTAACTGAGCGACCGACGGCACAACCTCACAGCGGGAAAATATACTCTCTGCGTGGTACGGAAGAAAATTGCTGAGACCCAACGCTTTTATTTTTCCCTGCGAGTGCAAATATTCCATTGCTTTCCATGTCTCAATATCCAGCTCTTTCCATTCCTTAAGCTGCAAATTCGGACGCGGCCAATGTATCATGTAGACATCAACATAATCGCTCCCCAAATTTTCGAGGGTCTGAGAGAATGATTTTATTGTGCTGTCATAACCCATGTCGGACTTCCACACTTTGGACGCAATGAAGACTTCCTCACGCTTAATGCCCGTTTGCCCTAACGCCCGTGAAATGTCGCGTTCATTGCCGTAATATGATGCTGTGTCGAAATATCTGCATCCCCCTTCCAGCGCATGAATGATCGAGTCAAGTCCGGCCTTGTACGTTCCGAAACCTATAGCAGGAATTATGAGGCCGTTGTTCAGCGTCAAAGTATGCAAAAAGATTCCTCCTGATGAAAATTTGTGTGATAGCTTATGTTTAGCACATTTACGGAAATTTTTTGAGGGGCAAATTAGGGAAATTTTGCAGGGGAAATTTGACAAACTGAAAAAAAGGCGTAAAATTCCGGCTCAAATCAATTCAGATACATATTGCGAATGTAAACAATATCTTTTCGGACTACCTTTCAGAGAATGCAACAGCCGGGAGAAATCGCAAATCCCCCGGCTTGAAACCTTCCACTCAATGATTACTTGTTCAGGAACGCAGTAACCCTTTCTTTCACTTTCGAGCCGTCAGCCTGGCCTTTAGCCTTCGACATCACAGCCTTCATCAGTTTTCCCATGTCCTTTGGGGATGAGGCGTTAATCTCCGTTGCGGCCTGTGAGATTATCGCGTCAATCTCATCATCGCCGAGCTGTTTGGGCAGGTAGGGTTCAAGTATCGTGATTTCTGCGAGTTCCGACTCTGCGCGGTCAGCTGCTCCCCCGGCCTTGTACTGTTCAGCAGCGTCCTTCCTCTGCTTGATGAGGCGGCGTATCACCGTGTGAACGTCATCGTCTGTGATCTCGACTCCCCTGCCCTTGTCGGCCTGCAATTTCTGGAGTTCTGACTTCAGCATACGGAGAGTTGAGAGTCTCGGCTCTTCGCGTGATTTCATGGCCTGCGTGAGGTCGTGAGCTATGTCCTGTGTAAGCATGATGATAATTCCTCCTTAAGTCGACAAAAAACGGGAGCATCTTTCAGCCCCCGCAAATGTTCTGTTTCCTAGCCTGGATTCCTGCGGCGCATTGATTTTCTCTTACGGGCTGCTTCGGCGCGCTTTATCTTCTTCGCGTCGCTGGGCTTCTCGTAATGTTCGCGCTTTCTGGCTTCTCTGAGAGTTCCGACCTTGGCAACCTCACGCCTGAATCTCTTGAGGGTGTCCTCGATCTGCTCGCCTTCTTTGCGTACTACGGTAGTCATGATATACTTCCCTCCCTTCAGGGTATCTTACAGCATGGGAACTCAGTTAGCCCGGAGGCCAGCCGAGATTGCGTCCTGCCAGCAGGTGCAGGTGAAGGTGAGGTACTGACTGCCCGCCCTGTTCTCCCGTATTGATGACCATACGATAGCCGTTAGCCTCGAGTCCTAACTCGCGGGCAATTTTCACGGCACTGCCCATCAAGCTGCTCCACACTGAGGAGTCTTCGACAGCTGCGGAGGAGGCTATATGCTTCTTGGGAATGACGAGTACATGAACGGGAGCCTGCGGGTTCACATCACGGAATGCCGCCACATTCTCATCCTCGTAGACGAAAGTTGACGGTATTTCTCCGTTAGCGATCTTGCAGAAAATACAATCACTCATGAAATTTTTTGCCTCCTCTGGAATGACATGATAATTTTATAACGGATTAGTGTAGTTCACAATTAAAATATACGTAATTTTTCACTCCCTGCCCTTTTACTGTTACAGGCCAACCTTAATGGCAGGACTCCTGTAACTGCGTATAACTTGAAAGCCGTTAATCAATGCTATAATACCTGTCATAACTTTTCACATAACAATGGAGGAAGTATCATCATGGCTAAATTTTGCGAATGCTGCGGGCGCGGTCCTGTTGCAGGAAATGCAGTGAGTCATTCAAACCGTCATACCCGCAGACGCTGGAACATCAACCTTCAGACCGTAAGAATCGACGCTGGCGACGGCGAGCTTCTCAAGGTCAAAATCTGCACCAAGTGCCTCAAGTCCGGCTTCGTCAAGAGGGCTTCTGTTAATGCAAATTAGGCCTCTGGGCAGCGGACACTCAGCGGATTCGCTCTTAGTGCTTTTACGTGAAGAGGACTGCAAGAATCTCACACCCTTTGACGGGGAATTAGCCGGGATTCTCTCAGTCCTCATTTCACGCAGGGACTTCACCGGGAAAAAGGACTCTCTTCTCCGCGTTCCTATGGTTGAAGGCTGTCTGTATGTCGTCGGTTTGGGGAAAACGGAGAAATGCTCCCTAAGCGTTATTCGTGAGGCTCTTGTGCAGGGTCTGAGGAAAATAGGCACTAGTCGCGGGAAAATCGCGGATGTCATAGTCTCACACCTCGCTGAATATGACGGCTTATCGTTCGTGCTTGGTGAGGCTGGCGGGCTGTGCGGCTATTCATTCGACAGCTACAAGACCAAGGGCAAGGATTATGAGCCTTTCTCGCTGACGGAAATATATTCTGACGTTTACGGTGATGAAGTCTCAGCCGGGATGAAGTTTGCCGACGCTCAGGTCTTCTCGCGAGAAACCGCCAATGAGCCGGGCTGCTCTGTATGTCCTGCGACTATGGCGGAAAAAGCACAGGCACTCGCGGAAGAGTACGGCCTTGCGTGCGACATATGGGACGAGAAGAGACTCTCCGCCGAAAGGATGGGCGCATTGCTCGCTGTCGGAAGCGGCTCAAAGAATCCCCCCAGGCTGATTCACCTGACGTACAAGCCGGAGGGAACGCCGTCAAAGAAAGTCGCTATAGTCGGCAAGGGAATCACGTTCGACTCAGGCGGACTCAACATCAAGCCGGATAACTTCATGCTCACGATGAAGGGCGACAAGACCGGGGCCTGCAACGTACTCGGAATCATGAAGGGAATCGCCGAGCTGAAACCGGGAGTCGAGGTTCACGGCTTCATGACTTGCGCGGAGAACATGCCCTCCGGGAGCGCGTTCCGTCCTGACGACATCATCACCGCCCGTAACGGCAAGACCATCGAGATCAACAACACTGACGCTGAAGGAAGGTTAGTGCTTGCGGACGCTCTGAGTGTAGCCAGCGAGCTTGAGCCGGATGTGATTATCGACATGGCCACACTGACCGGGGCGTGTGTTGTAGCTCTGGGCAAATACAGGGCCGGGCTTTTCGCCAATGATGACGGGTTAGCCGGGAAAATTCTGGCTTCATCATCTCGTGAGGGCGAGCCTTTGTGGAGAATGCCGCTTGACGATGAGCATATAGCCGAGTCGATGAAGTCTCCTTTTGCTGACTTGGTGAACTCAGGCAACAGGTACGGCGGAGCGATATATGCCGCGCTGTTCCTGAAGGAGTTTGTTGCTGACGGAATCAAGTGGGCGCATCTGGACATCGCCGGGGTGGATTTCTGCGACAAGGAATACGGAGTCTACGCCAAGGGGGCAACTTCTTTCGGTGTGAGGACTTGCTTGGACTATCTCATGAAGTGTTAAGGAAGCCGTGAAGGTTTTGGCAGCCGGAGAAATTGCAGAGCCTTCACGGTTTTTTTGCGGCTCTAAAACGGGAGGAAGTACCACAAGACACTGATTATAGGCTCGAATATCACGTTGATTATCCCAGTCAGCAGAAGCACAAGTATTATTATCATCCCGTAACGCTCAAGCCAATAGTAATATCCCATGTACTTATACGGCAGGAACGCTTCCAGAACACGCGAACCGTCAAGCGGAGGTATCGGTATCAGGTTGAACGCCGCAAGCCCCATGTTTATGCTTATCATCTGAATCACAACGGTCAACCCTGCTCTCCCGGTCAGGCTGTACCACCATTCACCGCAATATCTCAGGAACAGCACAGACAGTATAGCCGTCAGGATATTCCCGGCTACCCCGGCTAATGACACTATCACTAAGTCGCGGCGTGGATGACGGAAGTATCGTGTGTTTATCGGTACAGGTTTAGCCCAGCCGAAGCCCACGAACAAGAGCATCAGCGTACCCACAACATCGAAGTGCGCAAAAGGGTTGAGCGTGAGCCGTCCGTGTCTCTCCGCTGTACGGTCTCCCACAAGACGTGCGGCGAGTCCGTGGCAAAACTCGTGGAACGACAACGCCCATAGCAACGCCGGAACAGTCAGCAATAATTTCACTGGGTCATGAAGCAGTCTCATCTTCTGAGTAAATCCCCCAATCCTTTCTGTATTCCCTTCCTCAGTTCCTCCTTGAGGCGTTCTTCCACTTTCTCACGGGGCGTTTGTGCCTGCGGATTAGGCTTGAGGCTGTCGGAAAGGATTTCTGTTACTTTTTCCCGGACATTGCCGGGCTTCTTCTGCTGTTTCGTATCAGCCTTGAGTGTTGACTCTCCTATCTTCAGCCCGGAGAAAGCAAGATTGTCCGTCCTGCCGTGAACCCTGAGAGTTACGGCCCGGAAATCTCCCGCTGAGGCTTCCTCCTTTGCACCGCTGATGCCGCCCTTGAGGAACTCCGCGACGTTATCCTGAAATCCTGACACGCCGCCCTTGAAGAGTGCCTCTATTCCGCCCTTAATGCCTCCCTGTATTGCTCTGATCATCTGGTAGTTCACGCTGGACTCTGTGGTGAAGTCGACAGTCGCAACTTTTCCCGCAAAGTTTACCGTGCCGTCCCGCGAAAGTTTCACGTACCTGTACAGCGCATCATCCTTCACGGCGTTCATGGCCGCACCCGCCTTGATGGTGAGCAGACCTGTCTGAAGTGTCATAGGAGCGTTGACCCCCGAAAATTTCAGGCCGTCAGACTTGTGCAGCCTCGTGAAAATATCCAGCCACTTGAACCCGGTTATTGCCCCCTGGCCGACAGAGAGATTGCCATTGCCGGAATATGATTTTGCCGAGCCTGTAACAGTGAACGCCAGCCTCCCGGCACCCGATATTCTCCCCTCAAGCTGCGGGAAAACGTCATGAACCAGTCTGCCAACGTCAACACTGTCAGCAGAAATATCATCCTTGAAGCTCATTGTGTCAGTGCTGAAGGTGAGACTGTTGTTCAGAGTCCCGCCGTAAATTTTCGCAGTCCCTCCCTTTGACGCAAGATTATTCCCGGAGAATGACATAGGGATATTCACGTCAGAAAGTTTCAGGCCGTTTGCCGACAATGACGGAGATTTTACCGTGCCCGATAGCCTGTTCATGTTCCCGGAAACCTCAGCGGTAACATTGTCCGCCGTAATCCCTGACACTGTGAGAGCCGGAATATTCGCCGACATAGTTACAGCAGGCGCAGAATTTTCCCCCGCAAGCCTCAGAACACCCGACAATTTCCCCCTGATGTCAATACTTGATGAGGCCGCAAGAGTCTCAAGAGCCAAGTCCGAGAACCTGAAGCTGAAATCGAGCGGAGATTTCCCCGACAACGATGCCGTTCCTGCTCCCGTGATTGTGCCTTGTCCGCTGTGCGCTCTGAGTCCTCCGAGAATGACGGAGTCGCCGTTCCTGCTGACACTGGTATTCGCTCCCGTCAAGGTTATACCGCTGGCTGTGAGTGATTCTGCGGCGATGTTCACGCTTATCTTCTCCATCTTCGACAGATCACCGTCAAGAGCTGTCGTAACTTCAAGCCCTTCTGCCGTAACCATATCCATAGCCTGCAAGTTGTCCGACTGTGCCAGAAGCCTTACCGAAGGATTGTTCACGTCCCCTGTGATTTTGACTCCGGCGTTGATTGTGCCTTTGAGGCTGTAGCTGTCGATGTCAGGCACATATTCCTTGAGGGCTGAAGGGGTCATTGTGATTGTGGCGTTGATGTCGAGCTTAGGGTTTGCTGACGGTATGTCGGAGATTTTCCCGGCCACGTTCAGCGGCATTCCGTTTACAGTGCCTTCTGTCCTGCTGAGAGTGAGAGTGTTTCCTGAGTACGTGAAGTTAAGCGCGGGCTTGATGATTTTCTGCCCCCACCCGGAAAACTCCGGGCTGCTTATCTCACCTGTAACATCAGGGCTTGAGGCAGTACCCTTCACGGTAACGGAGGCTGTGATTTTCCCGTCCAGCTTGTACCGGGGAGCGTCAGGTATCATGCTTTCTATCCGCTTGATGTCGAGCCCGGCGATTTTTGCTGTGAGATTCATCTGCGGTGTCTTGAGGATTGATGAGACACTCCCGCTGATATATCCCGGAGCGTCCTCAAACGTGAATTTCCCGTCAACATTAGCCGTGTTGCTCCCTACAAGTTTCATCTGCGTGCGTAGATCCGTGAGAGTCCTGCCGTCGTAGGCTACTTTAGGCGCGGTGAAGCTGGCCAGCCCGCTTAAGGCATCAGGAGTCCCGCTGATGTTCACGCTGAACGATGACACTCTGCCGCTTAGGTCTTTGAGTTCGGGAATGCCCAGTATCTTGTCCATGTCGTTGAAGTATGCCTCGCTGCCGTCAAGTTTCACCATCAGTGAAGCAGGCTCATCCTTAAGGAATACTGCGGCTATTTCTCCATGAATGGGTATGTTGAACGCGCTGGCCTGGATGTTGCTGACTGACATTCTGCCGCCGGAGTATGTGAAGTTCGCGCTTGCCCTCTCGATTGGGTAGCCGTAAATCTTCGTCCCCAGGTAGTCGACTGACCCGGAGATTCTCGGCTTGTCTGCCGTCCCTGAAATGCTGGCGGTGAAGTCTGCCTTCCCGGAGAAATCTTCAGCCTTGAACATGGCCGGGTATAATGCGGTCATCTCTGCCACGTCGAAATCTTCTGCTGACACATGGAGATCAAGCCTGCCGTCATTGAGTCCCCCAGTAGCGATAATCTTCCCTGTCCCCAAGTAAAGCTCTGAGCGGTTCACATCAGTAAGGCCGTCCATGTTTATGCTGCCCTTCATGGGGAGTCCGTTAACCTTGCCATCAACATCAACATTGAGCTTCACAACGTCAGCGATAATTTTACGGACATCAAGGACTAACATGCGCGAGGAAAAACGGCTGTCAACAATGCTGAGTCTGTCAATCGGGATATTGGGCATGTCATCTTCAGCGTATGCAGGCGCGGCCATGAATGACAATGACACTTCAGCAGGCTTTGAGGGTGATTGCAGAGCCAGCTTGCGCACAGTCCCGGCGAAGTCGTCAACGTCCATGCTTATGCCGCCGAGTGAGATTTCAGCGAGACGTAGATTCCCCGTAACAAGAGCAGAAAGATTCAGGCTGACCGACAAGAAGCGTGCCGAGAATATGTCGATGCTTGATGCTGTGTCAGTGAGGCCGAAATTCTGAATCGTGTAGCCCTTTATGGGATTGCCCGTGATTTTCTCCGCGCTCAATGATATTCCGTAGCTCCTGCTGAGATGACTCTTTGCGATGTTCAGAGCGATGTTCCCGCCGATGTCAGCAAACGTGAAGAGAAGTCCTGACACTGCGAGCATTATCAGAATCATCACGGTGAACCTCGTTAATCCTCTGCCGAATTTCACATGTCTTCGCCGCGGTTTCTTTTTCCGGTAGAGTTCGGGCAGCAAGATATTATCTGCACTATTGTCCGCAAGCAATAAATTTCACGCTCCTAATGATTTGGGATTAATGCTGTAATTATATGCTAGAAAACGTGATATAGTTACCAGCAATGAGAACGTCAGCAAAAATTTCACTCAGGAGGTATATCTAAGACAGTAAGATAGTGTTACGAGTTCAGACTTGACACAACCCAATGTTGAAGGAGGAATAACCTGTTGCGTAATGTCAGGTGCTGGACAGGCGACACCCAACCCCTCCGGCTATGTGGGAAGGGTAAAAGAGTCTCGGAATCGCCGTATCAACTTGAGCAGGTCAGCTGAAAAAGGGCAGGCTGAACGATGGAAACTCGAAAGAGCGTAACCAGCACAACATTATACTTTTACGCAGCAGATTTCACATGACATTAATTTTTCACGCGGCAATATTCTTCCTTGCGCTGTCTTTTTTCCTCAGAGCAATAGAATCCTGCGCATGTATGACGGTTCTAGTAGGCCGCAACGCCTCAGCGACAGGTGAAGTTCTCGTAGGACACAACGAGGATGCTCCCGGAAGATGCACCATGCAGACTCACCTTGTCGGCAAGCTCAGACGGCACCCCGGCAGCAAGTCCAGGTTCGAGCCGTCAACAGCAGAGCTAGAGATGCCCGAAACACGCACGAGTCTCTTGTGGGTTGAGGCGAAATATTACGACCGCGACAATCCCGGACCGTCATTCTGCGACTCATTCGTCAACGGCTATGGTGTCGTAATTGTGTCGAACAACTGCGAGAAATCCCGCGAGGACTCCCCGGAACTCACTGACGGAGGAATTGCCTGGGGACTCCGCCGCATTGTAGCCGAATCCGCACACACCGCAAAGGATGCCGCAGAGATTGCCTCTCACCTTGTCGACAAATACGGCTATGCATCGTCCGGGAGGAGCTACTCATTCGCCGACAAGGACGAGATTTACGTCATGCAGATAGTTCACGGCAGGCACTACGCAGTGCAGAGAGTCCCCGATGATGAGGTAGCCGTTATCCCGAATCACTACACCATACACTCAGCCGACAGCAAAGCGCACGGGTATAACCAGCTTGTCGACTATGCGGTTAGCCGCGGATGGTACAGTCCTGATGAGGGTGCGTTTGACTTCAAGAGGGCGTATCAGGCTGAAGAGTCTTATGCTGACGAGAAAAACACCCACCGCCACGTGAGAGCGTTCCAGATATTGCTGGATATTGACCTGTCGCCGCTGCTCATGCAGGAGTGGGAGCCTCTTCCGTTCTCGATAAAGCCCGCACACCCCGTGAACATTGACACGCTCAAGAGAATACTGCGGACTCACTTCGAGGACTCATCATCATACACAGCCGGGAAAAACACTCCCCACTTCCAGAAGCCCCTTACTGTGTGCAACTCAGAGACGCTTGAGTCATCAATCTTCCAGATTCGCCACAACCCCGACCGCATAATCATCCGCAAATCTCTGGGCAGTCCGTGTTATTCGCCCTATATAGCGTGGTACTTCGGCATTCCGTCAGTCCCTGAAGGCTACGAGGACGAAGACTCTGACACATCACTTGCCGGGCATTTCAGCACGAAGCCCGAAGATATGTCCTGCCGCGATAATGCATGGTACAGGGCAATGGAGATCAAAGCGGCCTGCGATATTCTTTACGCGGAGAAAGCTGACACAGTCCACAAGAGAGTCATACAGTTTGAGGAGGAAGAAGAGCGGAAATTCGCCCCCCTCGATGCGCAGATTGAGCTGAGAATACGCAACCGTCCCGATATTGCGCGGGCTATGATGGAGGGTGCTGTGATGAGCCAGGCTGAAGACCTGCGGAGCTTCACGGAGGACTTGAGGCGCGAGCTTGGGATAATCACGGGGTCGGCTCTTACGGATATTGAGACGGGAAAATCATTCAGCGTAAGGATTCCTGCAAGTGGGATTAATGCTGACGGGCTGAATATTGCTGAGTGTATCTGCGGCGTGTCCTATGCTGATTTCGGGAAATGGTCTGCGTGTGAAGGGATTAATGCTCACGATGGGTATATAGATTTCACGTTCACCGGGGGAGAGTGGCGCAATGACTCCGTGCCGTGCCTGAATGATATATACATGGCCGTAACGGAAAAATCCGGGAAGAAGCACGCAGTAACAGCAAAAATCAATGTGAGGGGTTAAGTGATGGCGAGGAAGAAGAACACTGCTGACGCTCTCTATGAGATGATAAAACTTGAGCCGAAGAAGGCAATAGTCATAATCATAATCGCGGCGATTGCGTACATTTTCGGCGGCGAGTCAGTCTTCAACTTCTCCGGGAATGAAGCGGGAAATCAGGATTTCGTGCAGGCGGTAATAGTCAGGGCGGTTGACGGTGATACTGCTGTCGTGAAGGTTGACGGGCAAGAACGCAGGGTGAGGTTTCTCGGCGTTGACACCCCTGAAACGGTGCATCCCAACAAGCCAGTGCAGTATTACGGCAAGGAGGCCAGCAGTTACACGAAGGAGAGCCTCAACGGAAAGCGCGTTTGGCTTGAGTATGACGCTAACCCGCAGGACAGGTACGGGAGACACCTCGCGTATATATGGCTGAACAATCCCAAGACGATAAACGAGGCAGCAATCCGTGAAAACATGTTCAACGCGAAATTATTGCTGGGAGGTTATGCTAAGGTGATGATAATCCGTCCCAACAAACGCTATGAGTCAGAGTTCAGGAAATTCGAGGCTGAAGCGAGGCAGGACAAGCGCGGTTTATGGGCGGGGCAGTAACGCGGTCAGCAGGAGCTGATTCTCGTCAGCTTCTCTCCGCCTATCACCGCAAACTGTTCCTCCAGCAAGTCAATGAAGTACCTGCAATGATGGTTGAGGTATCTCTGACGGCTGTATATCACGTATATCTTCAGGAGTACAGGCTCTCCCCTGAAGGCCAGCGGGAAAATGTTCACGTCATCATTCATCTGGTAGTGCCACCGCGCAAGGTTCATGTGGGACGTGAAACACCCTGCAAGAGCCGCGTTGCACAGAGGAGCCATTATCGTTGTGTACCCTGCCTTGAGGTAAACATCAGGCTCATAGCCAGCCTCATCGAAACACTGAGCTATCCTTCTGCCCATTCTGCCCAGCGGTGAAACTATCAGGAACGGAAGCCGCGAGAAGTCTCGCAAGTCAGCACCCTCATGAAACGATTTCTCCTTCAGCCCGGCCATGTCCCCGCCGTAGTGCCTGTGAAGCAGTTTGTCGGACACGCAGAAATACACCGGGTCATCATACGTAGCGCGGACGTTCACCCGGAGCTTCTGCGCGTCGGTGTCAACAGTAACAGCAAAATCGACCTGGTTCTTCTGCACGAGCATCTCTGAGTCATCGCTGGTTCTGTCGACCAGGTCAATCGTAACGTTGGGATACCTCGCGGAAAACTTTTCGAGAACGTCAGGCAGGTAGTAGTTGAAGCGCGGCGAGCTTGCCGAAAGTGTGATTTCCCCCGTGTCGCTCTGGAGCGTGTCTGTGAGTCTCGCCTTAAGGTTGATTTCCTCCTGGTGAACCTGCTGCGCGAATTTCAGCACGTCCCTTCCCGCGTTAGTCAGCTGGAGGACAGGGTAACGGTAAAATAATTTCGTCCCGTAATATTCCTCAAGCCTGGCAATGTGGTTGCTTAGTGTCTGCTGTGAAATGTGAAGCCTTCCTGCTGTCCTCGTAATGTGAAGCTCCCTCGCGGTTTCCATGAAGTAATAAAGGCTCTCAAGCTCCATGATGATTCCCCCCCCGGAATTTTTGCTGACAGTATATCAAGTTTCGTGCTCACGTTTCAGCCTCATGCAGGCCTCGCGGTTCATGGCGTAAAACTCCTCGCGTGTCATCTTGTGCGCAAAGAATATCTCGTACATGGCATCAATGTTGCAGATAACCGGGCGTGTGTCGTAGGTGGTGCAAAGGTCATTCCTTCGGTCAAGGTAACGGCATACCCCCGTCCCGTCGTCGAAAGGAGCAAGCATCTTTATCCCGGTAATATGACGGCAGCATAACCCGCAGCAGTCGCACTTGAACATGGCCGAATGATTCCTCCTGTCATGGTATAATTTCGTCATCCCAATAATATACTAACGAGGTGATAAGATGTCAGCCATAAGAAGAAGAGACCTTGCAGGAATTACTGACCCGGGGGGGGGGGCATGAAGACGACTCTTCTCCGCTGACCGCCGCAGGACTCGCCGCAACACAGTCAGCAGGAATCTCCATAAAAGACATAGCCGACAAAGGGACGTTCACGCCTCCTTCGAGTTACGACCGGGCAATGTTCGAGGACAAATCCGCAATGGAGACCTTCAGGAAACAGGCATTCGCAGGCGGAACAGTCAGAGATCCCGCGACAGGACTCGAGCTTGTAGCAACACAGGCAGAAGCAAAAGCACGATGGGGTGATGCGTGGGCACAGCACAGCGGAGATGTTGACCACAGCATTTCGGCAAAAGGAGTATACAGACAGCTCCAAGACAGGCCGTTTCTCACA
>JAFSRQ010000111.1 GCA_017446055.1 Synergistaceae bacterium
GAGCGTGTTCAATGCCCATGTAGCTGTCCACATGATATTGCTCCGGGCCTCGTAGTCGGTGGGATTCTTGACGGCAATCCTTGAGCTGTGGACGAGGGACTTCATGAGTCCTTCCGACAGGTAATCGCTCGTGTTGTCTTCCGTTCCTGAGAAGTACTGCTCCATTATGTGCGACATTATGTCGAAGAAGCCCGCCACCATCTGGTACTGCGGGACGGTGAACGTGTATTCGGGGTTGAGGACTGAGAACTTCGGGAACACGCTGTCGCCGAAGACATGGCCGATCTTGAGCTTCTGCGCGTGGTTGGTGATGACAGAGCCGCCGTTCATCTCTGAGCCAGTCCCGACCATCGTCAGCACACAGCCGACCGGGATAATCCGGCATTCAGGCTCCTCCATCTTGAGGAAGTATTTCTCCCACGGGTCGCCGTCATAGTACGCTGAGACAGATACGGCCTTCGAGTAGTCGCAGACAGAGCCGCCGCCGACAGCAAGTATCAGGTCAACATTGTTCTCACGCGCCAGCTTCGCCCCCTCAATGAGCTTGTCGGATGTGGGGTTGGACATTACGCCGGGAAGGTCGACAATATTCTTGCCTGCTGACTTGAGGATTGCCACGATGGAGTCATAGAGTCCGCTCTTTTTGACCGAGCCGCCCCCGTAAGTGAGCATGACGTTCGGGCCGTATTTCGGGAGTTCCTGCCTGAGTCCGTCGAGCGCGTTTTTGCCGAAGTAGAGGCGCGTGGGGTTGCAGTATGTGAAATCGCCTAACATGTTATTATGTCTCCTTTGTGTTGTGGATGGGGGAATCATAGCATGTTGAAGCGCGGTTTACGGCAATGTGTCAGCATAACTTGTCGCCGTTATTGAGTTCATCCTGTGAATTATGCTTGACTAGTACCACATAACCGTAGCCTTTTTGGGAAATTCGCCTGTCTCGTTATAGTCTATTATGCGAAACACGGCTTGACTTCTGTACATAGATGCAAAGTCCGGGCAATCCTTGTCGTATATAACTTTCCCAGTTTTGCGCATTAACGACACAATACCGTATTCCCCGCCGCCTTCAGGATAGTAGCGGTAACACACAATCTTATCCGTCAGCAGTTCCAGCTCAAGATATTCCATGATTCAGCACAGCTTATCCCCGTTGCGTACTTCCTCCAGCTTGTCGGGAACGGCTAACACTATTCCGCCCTTGCTGTCAGTCCCAAGCACCAGCACTTCGCTGAAGAAGTCCGCAATCTGCCGGGCCGGGAAATTCACCACACCAAGAATCTTTTTGCCGACGAGAGTCTCAGGCGTGTAGCAGTCCGTAATCTGGGCTGATGAACGCTTTATGCCTATCTCCGGGTCGAAATCTATCGTGAGCTTGTAGGCGGGCTTTCTCGCTTTCGGGAACGCCTCAGCCTTGATGATTGTCCCGGCTCTGATGTCCAGTTTCGCGAAATCGTCATACACTGCCATCGTTGACAGCCTCCCTTTGTGTTGTGGATGGCTGAATGATAGCACATGAACGGCCAACGCCGCGGCTTATGCGTCCGAGTTGAAGGACTCAAGGTCAAGCACTCCCATTCTCGACGAGTCCACAAGCGAGGTTGACATTATGCTGAAGATGTTGACGGGAGTCCGCAGGATACTCAGCACGGTATCAATGCCCATAATCATGCCTATTGCTTCGGCCGGAACACCAAGCTGCGCGGTCAGGACAGCGACGCATATCAGCCCCGTCCCAGGAATCCCCGGCGCGCTCACGGAAAGTATCACCGACGACGCAACCACCCCGACAATTCCCGCGAAGTCCGGGTGAACGCCGTAAATCCCCGCCAGAGTCAGCGACGCAAGAGACACGTACATTGCCACAGCGTCAAGGCTCACAGTAGCACCTAATGGCACGGAGAACGAGCATATCTTCCGGGGGATTCCGAGCTTCCCGCAGTACTCAAGGTTTATGGGGATGCACCCGGCTGTTGACGAGGTCAGCGAGAACAGCATAACGGGAAAATATTTCCTGACGAACGCAAAGGGACTCACCCTCCCGATGACAGCGATATATGCCATGTCGAGGCACAAGACCAGAGCAAGCCCCACAACAGTCGCAAAACAGAATCCTCCGAGCGACAAGAGTATTCCCGCGTCAGAAGTGAGGACGGCTGACAGTATCGCGCAGAAGGCGGCAAGAGGAATCAGTGCAATCAACGCTCTGGTGAAGGCCATGAACATTTTGTTGCAGGCCTCGAAGAACTCACGCAGGATTTTCCCGGCCTCGCCTATTGCCCCCATAGCCCCGCCAAGAGCGAACGCCAGGAATATCACCTGTATCATGTTCATGCTGAGGAAGGGAGCGAGTATGTTTGACGGTATGATGCTGGTGATGAAGTCTCCCTGCTGGAACGATGACGAGGAAATCACAGCCCCCGCCGTGTCCGTGAACGCATTAATCCCCGCTCCGGGTCGGAAAATCATGAACACCCCCGCTCCTATTGCCGACGAGAGGAACGTCATCACAAGGAACAGCGAGATGATAAGCCCTCCTGTCCTGCCCAGCTCAGAGAAGCTCCCGAACTGCGAAAGGCACGTGATTATCGAGAAGAACACGAGCGGTGTTACTGCGGTCTTGAGGGCGTTCATGTACATGGTGTTGAAGCGGGCAAGGAAGATATTGTTGACTGACTCGCAGAGTTCAGCGGGGGCATATGACTTCATGAGGACTCCGATTATGACAGCCGCGAACAATGCCGCAAGAGTGATGTACACTCCCTCCATCGCGGATTTCACAGCAACAGCCGTAATCGTGTTGAGGCCGTTCTTGTGGGAGTAGGCGAGCCTGTCCTCGAACGAGCGCATGATGATGTTCTGTATTGCCTCCTGAGTGTCAGACATACCTTCGTCAGCAAGAGCAGTGTCGACTCCGAGCGTCTCAGCAAAGTTGAACTTTCCGCCGGGGACTCGGAGCTTTATTCTGACAGTTCCGAATATCCGCATGACCTTCACGAAAATTGCGTGAACCTTCGAGAAGTCGGCGTAATCCATGAGACGCAACAATGACTCTTCGGCCATGAGGGAGGCTTTGAGCTCGTCTTTGTGCTTGAGACGGTAAGAGTTCAGGCAGGCGTTGATGTGTTCGAGTGCGGAATTTACGGCGGCTTGTGTGTCTTTGGGGTCAACGGGAAATTTCTTCATTGTTGGGGACTCTCCTGTGGTTGGGATTTATGAGAGTAAACGACCCCGCGGCTAAAGTCGGGGGCTTTCGGTGAAGTTTGCTCCGCAGAGCCTTATTCGCCGGGGCTGGTTTACTTCGGCCTCTATCCGATAGAGTATTGCGCTTCATCCGGCTGCTTTGTCAAACACAGAACGTATTGATCTCCGTCCGTCCAGCCTGCAATCTTAACTCTTTAAAGGATATAGAAATTATAGCCCCAAAAGCATAGCAGCGCATTTCCTCCCCATAGCTGAAGCTGGAGGTATACGTGCGGAGTCTTTGATGACTGTCCCGGCTCTGAGGTCTAACTTTGCGAAATAGTCATACACTGCCATACGTAACACCTCCCCTCATTATGTCCTTCCTTCGTTCCACATATCTTCAAGCCTAACTATCGTAAACCCCCGTCTGTGAAGCTCACGTATGATTCTGGGCAGAGCTTCTACTGTGTTGGGTGTCCCGGAATGCATGAGGATAATATCACCGTTCCTCACGCTCCCGGCAATGACGTTGTAGATTTCCTCAGCGGGCCGCCCGGTGTAGTCAGCAGTATTCAGCGACCAGAGTCCCAAACGCAAATTCATCCTGCGCATGGCGTTGAAGATCTCCATGTTGAAGTGTCCTCCCGGCGGTCTCAGGAATCGTGTCTTGCGGATACCGAGTCGTTCGAGGACTTCATCGCAGCGTTCGCACTGCCTGACTATGTGAGCTGTGTGATCCTGATACAATCGCGGGTGGGTGTAGGTGTGATTGGCGAGCTCGTAGCCCTGCCGTGAAAGCATGAGGGTAACATTGCTGTAACGCTCGGCGAATTTCCCCACGAGGAAGAATGTAGCTTTAACGTCAAAGCTGGACATGACCGCGTCAAGCTCCTGCATCCCGGTCTCACGCGGGCCATCGTCAAACGTCAGCACAACTTCCTTGATGAACGGATTACCCTTAGCGATGCCATATTCAGCGCGTTCATCAGTCAGCGGCCCCCACTCTATGAATATGAACACAGCCAGCGATAAGAGCATAAATCTGCGTAACATGAATGAATTTCCCCTAGGTAAAATTTTCGATACGGTGATTATAGCATTCGGAAGCGGAGTATAATCTGTGAAAAATTCGGGAGGCTGTCTTGGGCGGATTTGAGGTAATTTTTTACCAGAAGGCCAGCGGCGAAGAACCAGCACAAGAATTTATACTGAGTCTTGATAACAAGATGCGGGCGAAAATTAACAGTATGATTTCCCTTCTTGAGGATAATGGCACGGAACTTCGCAAGCCATATTCAGAGCATTTAGAGGACGGAATATTTGAACTCAGGGTAAAATTCGCCTCGAACATATCACATGTTCTGTATTTCTTCGTCAGCGGGAAAAGAATTATACTGACGCACGGTTTCATCAAGAAGACACAGAAAACGCCGCGCATGGAAATTGACAGGGCAAAAATCTACAGGGATGATTATTTGAACAGGGGGAATAATTAATCACAATGGCAACAAAATTCAGGGATTTCCTCAATGAGCAACTCAAAGATGAGGACTTCCGGCGTGAATATGAAGCACTTGAACTTGAGCGCACTATAATCCAGGCACTAATTGATGCGAGGGAAACATCAAGCATAACCCGCGAAGAATTATCAGCCCGGACAGGAATCCCCAAATCAGTTATCAGCAAAATTGAGAACGCCAGCTTCAGCCCGTCAATACGCACATTAAAGCGGCTTGCTGATGGTATAGGAATGAAGCTCAAGCTCGAATTACAGCCAGCGTAAAAAATTCCCCCTCAGCCATTACAGCCAAGGGGGCAGAAATTCGGTCTCACTATTTCCTGAACGGAGCAAGCAGATCCTCGTCCCATCCCACAGGACGGAAGAACCCGCCGTAAAGCTCCGCAAGATGATCCCTCATGGCCTCACTCTGATACGCCTTCACAACCTTCGTGTAGGTCTCAAGTTTCGCCGGGTCGTCAAGGTCAGCAGTCCTCGCCGCAATCAAGTTCCAGTACTCCTTCTCGCGTGCCTGGTCAGCAAAAACAGCATCATCCGCCTTCAGCCCGTAATCCAGCGCGTATGTGTCGTTGATGACTCCAGCTGTGATGTCAGGAAGTGCTGACGGTATCGTGTTCGCCGCAAGCTCCTGTATCGTGATCTTCTTGCTGTAGGACTCGATGTCTTCCTTTGTGGGGTTGAAGCCTGCTTCCTTGCGCAAAGTGATTAGCCCTGACGTGGCGAGTACCTTTATCGCGCGGCCTCCGTTGGTGGGGTCATTGGGGATTGCGATTACGTCGCCGTCTTTGATGTCTTCCAGCTTCGTTATCTTGATGGAGTAGAGGTTCAGCGGGACTACGAACGTGTTGGCTATGTTTGTGAGCTTGTAGCCCCTGCTCAGAAGCTCGTCCGCGAAATATATCCTGTGCTGGAATCCGTTGAGGTCAATATCACCGTCAGCAAGCGCGCGGTTAGGGGTAACGTAGTCCGTGAACTGTATCACCTCAAGGTTGATGCCTTCCTTCGCGAGCATGTCCTTCACGGGCTGCCACATCTCATCGTAGACGCTCCCGGTAACTCCGAGCCTCACTGTTACGTCAGCACCTGCACTGAATGCCAATGCCAGAACCAGAACCAGCGACAACAAAACTTTTCTTGCCATTACTGCATACTTCCTTTCGTGGAAATTTACGGGATATTTTACTCCTAATGTGTGTTTTTCCGTGCGAAATATTCGCCCAGCCACTGCACCACGCTCACGCCCGCAACAAGAACCCCCACTACTACCCACGTTATATCCTGCATGTTCCTGTCATGGCCGTAACGTATCGCAAAGTCCCCAAGCCCCCCAGCTCCGACAGCCCCCGCCATAGCCGTAAGTCCCAGAAGGCTTATGATCGTTATCGTGATTGCCCGGATTATCGGCGCAAGGCTCTCACGCAAGTACACACGGAATATCACCTCGAACGGACTCGAACCCATCGACAAAGCCGCCTCGACAAGCCCCTTGTCCGTCTGTGCAAGTGCGCTCTCAACCTGCCTCGCGAAAAACGGAGTCGCCCCGAACACCAGCGGCACAATCACGCCCCTGACGTATATAGCCGTCCCCATTATCGCCCGGGACAATGGCATTAACGCGGTCAGCAGGATGATGAACGGTATCGAGCGGAAAAGGTTGATGATTTTGTCGAGCGTCTGATACAGCGGACGGTTCTGCATGATTCCGCCTGGCTTGGTTACCGTCAGGATTATCCCGAATATCAGCCCTAGCACGAATATTATCGCCCCCGACCACGCCTCCATCAGCAATGTATCACCGCAGGCCTTCCAGAACTCCGGGAGTCTCCTCATCAGGTTAGGCATCAGCTCTTGCATCGTTCAGCACCTCCACGCGAATATTCTTGTCCCTGTAGTACTGCATAGCCCGGCTGATTCTGTCGCTGTCTCCGCTGAAGATTACGACAGTCCCGCCGACCATAACGCC
>JAFSRQ010000112.1 GCA_017446055.1 Synergistaceae bacterium
ATCCCAACGTCAGCAGAAAGTTTCTTCACCGCGTCAATCGTCGCTTTGCAGGCTTCATCGTCAGTCATGTCTCCAATACCCTCAACGCCCATAGCCTTGCCGATTGCCCTGTAGCGTTTCCCGGCGGCTGGTGCGTTGTATTCGAGGCCGTAAGGGAGGATTATCGCGCAGGCCACGCCGTGAGGAGTGTCATAAAGTGCTGACAGTCCATGAGCCATGCTGTGAACGATTCCGAGTCCCACGTTCGAGAAGCCCATTCCCGCGACGTACTGACCGAGTGCCATACCTTCACGGCCTTCGTCAGTTCCTGCGACTGCTCCCCTCAAGCTGTGGCTGATGAGTTCGATTGCTTTCAGGTGGAACATGTCGGATATCTCGCAATGTCCCTTCGTGATGTAGCCCTCGATTGCGTGAGTCAGCGCGTCCATTCCTGTTGAGGCAGTGAGACCCTTGGGCATGGACGACATCATGTCGGGGTCAACAACTGCTATCTCTGGAATGTCGTTAGTGTCAACGCAAACGAACTTTCGCTTCTTCTCAACGTCCGTGATTACGTAGTTGATGGTAACTTCTGCGGCTGTACCTGCTGTTGTGGGTACTGCAATCGTGAATACAGCGTGTGCCTTTGTCGGCGCAACTCCCTCAAGCGAGCGGACATCGGCAAATTCGGGATTGTTGATGATTATTCCGACTGCCTTTGCAGTGTCCATTGCCGAGCCTCCGCCGATTGCGACGATTGAGTCAGCCTGAGCTTTCTTGAACGCCGCGACACCGTTCTGAACGTTCTCGATTGTCGGATTGGGCTTGATGTCGCTGTAGACTTCGTAGGCTATCCCGGCTTTGTCGAGGAGGTCTGTTACCTTCTTGCTGACACCGAACTTCACGAGACTTGCGTCAGTGCAGACAAAGACTTTCTTCTTCCCGCGAGCTTTGAGGTCATTGGGGATATTCTCGATTGCGCCCTTTCCGTGATAGGAAATGTTGTTTAATACGATACGGCTTGCCATTGTGATTTGTTCCTCCTTAATGTTTATACGTGTTACCCCTCTGCTATTCACTGCGTTCACGACCTGACCCCTAAAATGTGAGAGACAAGACCCGCCGCCCCTAAGTTAGGGGAGGTGTCATGAAATGACGGAGGGGTTACTTCCTTACGCTAGATACCCTTCTCTTGCCTTCACGCCGAATCTTCCTTCAAGCAAGTGCATCTGCTCGTCAGTGATTGTGTTGACGAGGGGCAAATGCGCTATCTTCATGTAGATTTCCGCCGCTTTCTCCGCAGTCTCAATAAGCCCGAACGCTTCATCAAGGTCAACGCCCGCGCCGTAGAGTCCATGCTGCGCCCACACAACTAGCCGGGCAGTCTTCATCTTTTCTGCGGTAGCCTCGCCGATTTCGTTCGTCCCGCAAAGCATCCAGGGGAGAACGTTCACACCGTCCGGGAAAACTACAATGCATTCCGTACACATCTGCCAGAGAGTCCGCGTAAAGGCCTTCTCATCGAGTGTATGTACGTAGGTCATGGCCAGAAGGTTAGTCGGGTGGCAGTGCATGACGACTCTGTTTGCCGGGTTGACTGCGAGCCGGGTTGCGTGGCTCATCATGTGCGCTGGAAATTCGCTCGTGAACTTCCCCCCGTCAGCAAACCCCCACAAGAGCTGGGCGTTCTCTCCTCCGTCAACAATCTTCACAAGCCCCAGATTCACAGCCGGTTCATACTGCACGTTCTTGAAGTATTTTCCTGTCCCCGTAACGAGGAAGTATTTTCCCTCAAGCGTCGGCGCGTGGAAGCCTGTCGGTATCGTCCTCAGCACACGGTTGACATCACCATATTCCGCGACTTCAGACTCATTCAGCATCAACGAGATGTTACCGCCGTTGCGCTCGTCCCAGCCGTGAGCGTACATGTTGGTGCAGGTGCGTACCATGTCGACCAGAAACGGGGCTGTCATTATGTCCTTCATCACGTTACCCCCTCTTGCTGAGTACGTCAGCTTCATACTTCTCTACTCTGCCGAACCATTCGCCGTCAGCAGGCTTCCCGCAGACTCCGCAGTATTCCTCCCAGACATCACCGAACGGCATCGTCTTGAGTTCCTCCTGAGCGACAAGGAGCTTGCTGAAATCTCCGCTGTCCTGCATGGCCTTCAACATCTCGTTGGGCTGAAGGAGTGCGAACAACAATGCCTTCTGTGCGTTCCTGTAGCCCATTGCCCACGCGGCTATGCGGTTGATTGAAGCGTCAAAGTAGTCCAGCGCGATATGCACCCTGCCTTCGAGTCCTCCGCACCTCACTATCTCACGGGCAATCTCCTTCATCTCATCGTCAAACAGAACAACATGATCCGAGTCCCACCTGACCGGGCGCGTAACGTGAAGCGCAATCTCCGGGAAGAACGCGAGCAGTGCGGGTATCTTGTCGCTGACTACTTCTGTTGGGTGATAGTGGCCATTGTCCATGAGGGGAATGCACTTGTCCATGTTCAGAGCCGCGTAGCTCAGGGCAAATTCCGCGCTCCCCACCGTGTAAGCCTCGACACCGATTCCGAAGACCTTGCTCTCGACACAGGGCTTCACTTTCCCGAAGTCGTAAGGCTCACTCAGTATCGCGTCAATTGACTCGCGGTATCTTTTGCGCGGGCCGAACCTGTCAGCGGGAATGTCCTTGAAGCCGTCGCCCGTCCAGATGTTCATCACGCAGACCTGCCCCAGTTCCTCCGCAAGGTATGAGCTGATTCTGATGCAGGCTTTTCCGTGCTCAATCCAGAACTTGCGCGTGTCATCGTTGGGTGAAGACAGCGTGAGGGGGTCGCACTTGGGGTGTGAGAAGAACGTCGGGTTGAAGTCGCATCCGAGTCCCCTGTCCTTGCAGAAGGCCGCCCATTTCGCGAAGTGGCGGGGTTCGAGCTTGTCGCGGTCTGACCAGTCGCCGCCGTCGAAAATCGCGTAGCTTGCGTGAAGGTTCATCTTGGGAGTCCCGGGAATGAGGCTCAT
>JAFSRQ010000113.1 GCA_017446055.1 Synergistaceae bacterium
TTACCGTTCCTGTTCTCTCAGCTGACGCGAGCATTCATGTTGTCGTGAGCAATGAGATTGACCCGCTCACGATAGCCGACACCGAGCCGAACAAAGCACTCACATGGACGGTCAGCGGTGATGTTCCGTCGGGCGTTACGGCTTCTGAGGACGCAAACGGAATGACATACACCCTCAGCGGTGCGCCGGCGAAATGGGGAGATTACAGCTTCTCAGTCATTGCCTCGAACGCTAAGGGCAGCGATGACGTGAAAGTGAGCGTTACCGTTTACACCGCGCCAGTTCTCTCTGACGATGCCGGAATCAAAGCGGTGAAAGGCTCGGCCATGAGTCAGACTTTCCCGGCAGTCTCAGGAAATCATCTCGCCTGGACTTTGAGCGGTGATTTACCGTCGGGGCTTTCGGTTTCGAGCGATGATAATTCGTTCACGGTCAGCGGAACTCCGTCAACTGCTGGCGATTACTCGTTCACGCTCACTGCCTCCAACATGGCCGGGAGTGATGATATTGCGGTGAATGTTACCGTCTACGAGATGCCATTACTGCCCGACAGCATAATAACTATTGAGGCCTCGAAGGATTTTGCGCTGGTAGAGCAGAATGTTACGGCGGCGGCGGGGAATTATCTCGCGTGGTCTGTTGACGGGACTCTTCCGGCTGGCATCACCGTGTACAGCGAGGATAACGCAATGACCGCCACAATAATGGGCACTCCCACAAAGGCGGGCGATTATGACTTCTACATTGTCGCGGGCAACTACGCGGGAAGCTCAAGCATCGAGGTAAGCGCAATAGTCTACGAAGCCCCAGAAATTTCCGGGAGTGAGGCTGATATTCAGGCGGTTGAAGGACGAGCATTCAGCGCAAGGGAAATCCCGGCAACTGCTGGCAATCATCTCACGTGGACAAGGACAGGAACATTCCCGGACGGCCTGACGTTTTCGGGGAATGACTCGGCTCTGAGCATCAGCGGAACACCGGGCGCAAATTCAGCCGGGAGATATGAGTCCACATTCACAGCGTCAAACCCCGCGGGCAGTGCAAGCGTGAGGGTGAGAATTTTCGTGTCGGGCAAGAATTTTGTCGTTACGAGCCGTGATGTGTCATCGTCAACAACACTTGAGGATTTCCTCGCGACGCTTTCACCCGAACAGGCGGCGGCAATCGAGACTCTCACGCTCAACGAATACTTCACGGATTTGTCCGGGCTTGGGACTCTCACGGGGCTTAAGGAGCTTGACGTGAGCGGGGCAACAGCGTTGAAGGAGGTCAACCTTGACGGCAATACTTCCGTTACCGCGCTGAAAGTTTCGGGCAATGAGTCGGTGAACAGGCTGATACTTTCCGGGAGCGTTGTTGAGACTGTGAACGCTGAGGGCTGTACGGGACTCGGAAGCGTTGATATTGCCGGGAGTACTACCATCCGTGAGCTTAATGTGAGCGGCACGGCTGTTGAGGTTCTTGACGCTACTGACTGCGTGAATCTTGAGACTCTCCTGTGTGCGTCATGCAGGATAAGCGAGTTCTACCTTGCGGGCTGTTCGAGCCTTGTTACGCTTGACTTCTCAGGAAACGCAATCAGGAAGTTCAACGCGCGGGGTTTCCCTGAGCTTGTGAGCCTCGACTGCATAAGCCAGACCATTGAAGTTGACGTGCTGAGGAGAAATTTTGCGTTCCGTGAATTTATGGACGCGGCTAAAGTGTCATTCGTTGAGGGAGTGCAGACTCTCAGGGCATCGGGCGTTGACTCCCCAGAAGATTTGAACGTGAAAGATATAACGGGCTATGACGCTTCGGGTGATGAGATCAGCGCGGATTATGACGCTGAGTCGGGCGTTGTGAGATTCTCGGCGATACCCCACAAGATAGCCTATGTGTACATGGTGCTTGACGGCGCGAGCATGGATGTGCTGATTTCGGGCGACGCAGAGTCTGAGGTTAGGCCAGTGCTTGAAGGTGAGACTTTCACGATTGAGGCTACCGAGGGCCGGCAGGTTACAGCGCGGACAATAGCGGCCACAGCAGGCGATAATCTCACGTGGACAGCGTCAGGCGATCTCCCAAGAGGCATGGCCGGGACTGCTGAGTCAGACGGAAAGGGCTTCACGGTTTCCGGGACTCCTGCCACAGGTACAGCCGGGACTTACACCTACACAGTAACAGCCACAAACCCGGCAGGGAGTGCTAGTGCTGATGTGACCGTCAATGTGTCTGCTGTAGATGTCAGGCCAGTGCTTGAAGGTGAGACTTTCACGATTGAGGCTACAGAAGGCCGGCAAGTTACAGCGCGGACGATTTCGGCCACAGCAGGCGACAATCTCACGTGGACAGCGTCAGGCGATCTCCCAAGGGGCATGGCCGGGACTGCTGAGTCTGACGGCAGGGGCTTCACGGTTTCGGGGACTCCTGCCACAGGTACAGCCGGGACTTACAGATACACAGTAACAGCCACAAACAACGCAGGGAGCGCAAGTGCTGTTGTTACGCTCAATGTGTCAGTTGTTGAGGTCAGGCCAGTGCTTGAAGGTGAGACTTTCACGATTGAGGCTACCGAGGGTCAGGCGGTTGTTGCGCGGACAATAGCGGCGTTATCAGGCGACAATCTCACGTGGACAGCGTCAGGAGACCTCCCAAGGGGCATGGCCGGGACTGCTGAGTCTGACGGCAGGGGCTTCACGATTTCGGGGACTCCTGTCACAGGTACAGCCGGGACTTACACCTACACCGTAACAGCCACCAACACCGCAGGAAGCGCAAGTGCTGTTGTTACCGTCAGAGTATCATCACCCGTTGTTCCTCCGAGTCCGTCAGCACCTGTATTCGACAAGCGGTCATACAGCCTTCACGCTAAGGAGGGCGAAGCTGTTGCTCCCCTCACGGTAACCGCAACTTCCGGCGACAATCTCACGTGGTCATCATCAGGGACTCTCCCCAGCGGCCTCACAGGCACGGCGGCTTCTGACGCGAAAAGCTACACGATTTCAGGCACACCGTCAGCAGGCACAGCAGGAGATTACACGTACACAGTTACGGCAAGAAACAGCGCAGGAGAAAGTTCCGCGTCGGTCAGAATAACGGTCTCACAGGTCATAAACACTCAGGGGAAATCGAGCCTTTCAGAAGCGATAAGCCAGCTCACAGCAGAACAGGCCGAGTCCATCACTAACCTTGCTGTAGGCGGGAATGTTACGGATTTGTCCGGCCTCGACAAGCTCACGAACCTTGAAGCCTTAGACCTGACAGAAGCAACATCTCTCACTGGTGTAAACCTGAATGGCAACACTTCTGTGAAGGACGTGGAAATTTCCGGCAACAGCTCGGTGAAATCGCTCACTCTTGGCAGGTCAAACGTGGAGACTGTTGACGCTGAAGGCTGCGGGGCTCTCGAAGAAGTCAACATAGCGGGCAGCAAGACCGTCAAGGAACTCAACGTTAGCAGCACAAACATATCCTCCATCAACGCGAGCGGCTGTGAGAATCTCGAAGTCCTAGAATGCTCGTCATGCAAGATTGACAGTCTCAACCTTGAAGGCTGTGTGAGTCTCAGGGAGCTTGACTTCAGGGGCAACGGCATAAGACGCTTCAGCGCAGGAGGATTCAGAAGGCTTGAGACTCTCTCGTGTTCAGGGCAGAAAGTTACGGGTCAGATATTCTCGCGTGTGTTCAGCTTGTGGGACTTCCTGAGTGCCGCGCAGGTTTCGGGGGTATATGCCTCAGATGCGGACGAGGGCGTGAGAAACGTTAAGGGTTATGACTCTTCCGGCAACGAGATAGAATCGCAGTACAACGAGGCAACAGGAGAAGTTACGTTCGCAAGTGTTCCGTCAAGAATCACGTACGACTATGATACGGGCTTCGACAGCGATAATCCGTACATGGATGTTGCTGTTATAGGGAGCGCAGGCGGTGATACTGGTATCGGGCATTCATCGGGCGGATGTGATGGTTTTGCGTCATTCGCGGCTTTCGTGCTGTCGGCAATTTTCGCTCTCACAAGGAAGGATTAACGGAAGAATTTTCCCCCTCTGTGTGTCATGCAGGGGGGTAATTTACTCTCCAGAACCACAGCCCCCCAGCCGGAACAGTCATAGCCGACTCTACCCTCCCGCTACCTGTCAGCAAACCCTCAAGCCACGCAAGACTCTTTTTCCCCGTTGCAGCTATGTCGATATTCCCGACTATAATTCTTACCATGTTCGTGAGGAATGATTGTGCCTTCACGCTGATGATTGAGAGCCTGCCCCGTGTGCGAATCCTGAGGCTGTCGACCGTCCTGAACGGGTCATCAGGGCATTCCCCCGCCCGGCAGAACGCCCTGAAGTTGTGCCGACCCTGAATCATTCGGCAGCATTCCCGCGCAATGTCCATGTCCCACGCAGCACCCTTCCTCCACCACACAAATCCGTTCATCACAGGCGGACACACACGGCCATGATACACGAAGTACTTGTACTCCCTCGACAACGCAGAATACCTCGCGCTGAAATCCTCCGGGACATAACGCGCCCTCATCACACGTATATCTTCAGGAAGGTAGAAGTTCACCGCCAGCCTCAGCTTTTCGGGGGCAATGTCCTTGTCCATGCTGAAAGATGCCACCTGCCCCCATGCGTTTACACCTTTGTCCGTGCGTCCTGCTCCTGTGATTCTGACGGGACTCCCTGCGATTTTCGCCAGTGCTGACTCTATCGTCTCCTGAATGCTTGGCGCGTCCGGCTGAACCTGCCACCCGGAATAGTTCCTGCCGATGTACGAAATCTTAACCGCATACTTCATGTTACAGTCCCAGCGCGAGAAACAGCGCAACCCCGGCAGCAGTCCCGGCAACCGCGAGTGTATCACGCCATCTCCAGATCAGCGGCCTCCGTCTTGTGCGACCCTTCCCGCCGTCATAGCCCCTTGCCTCCATAGCCACAGCAATATCATCCGCCCGCCGGAATATTATGATTATCAGCGGTATCAATACGGGGAAGAATGCCTTTGCCCGCCGGAATATATTCCCCTGGTCAAGCCTCGCACCCCTCGACAATTGTGCGCGTATGATCTTGTCGGTCTCCTGCATCAACAGCGGTATGAACCGTAACGCCATCGCTATCATGATTGCGCATTCATTTGCGGGAAACCTGAACCTCTCAAGCGGCCTCAGCAATTCGTTCAGTCCGTCAGCAAGCTCAAGCGGTGAAGTCGTCAGCGGAAGCATCACCGCAAACATCATCAGTATCATCAGCCTTGACGACATGAACAGAGACTCATACAGTGCCGCGTAAACGTTGCTCGTCCTGAAGTACCACGCGCCGAAGTTGAACAGGAACGTGAATATCACGAGGAACATTACAGGTTTTGCTGACTGAAGCACTGCCCGCCACGGAATTTTTGACGCAGCGACAATCCCGGCCAGAGCCGCCGCCCAGATAATGACTCCCACTACAGTTTTTGACGGGAATATTGCTGATATTATGAGTATGAACGAGAATAATTTTGTTCTGGGGTCAAGCCTGTGTATGAATGAGCCTGTCGGAATGTACTGGCCTAAGTTCATGTTTGTGAGATACATTTTGCGAACTCCTCGTAGTCATATATGAGCGGGAATTTTGGGTTAACCCTGCGTACTTCGGCTGATATTCTGAGGATTTCCGGCCATGCTTCCGGCTCAAGCGTCTTCATGATTTCGGCTATGACTTCATGCGGCCTCCCCTCCTGAACCATACGCGAATTTCTGAGGACAAGTATCCTGTCGCTGTAGTGAAGTGCCATGTTGAGATCGTGAGTAACAGTGATTACTGTCCTTCCTCCGTCCCTAAGCCTTGCGAGCATCTCCAGAATCCTGCGCTGGTATGACGCATCGAGTCCCGCTAAAGGCTCATCAAGCACGATAACTTCAGGTTTTGCCGACAGCACTGACGCAATCGCCACAAGCCTTCGTTCACCGCCTGAGAGTGCAATAGGTCTCCGTGTGAGGAAGTCCCTGCTGAGTCCGGCGCATTCGAGGCCGTAAATTATCGCCGCTTCAAGCTCTTCCCCCCTGAAGCCCGCGTTTTTCGGCGCAAAGGCTAGTTCCTCCCTGACCGTAGCGGAGAACAGCTGATCCTCCGGGTTCTGGAAGACTAGTCCCGTTTTCTGTCTGAGACTGTGTACTTCCTCTCCCTTTTGCGGCAATGGCGAGCCGTCAAAGTATATTGCCCCCTCCTGAATCTTGTACAGTGCGTTGAGGTGCTGTACTAGGGTGGATTTCCCGCTTCCTGTCCTGCCGATTACTGACAGCCATTCGCCCGCGTAGATTTCTGCGTGAATGTCCCTGAGCGCGTAAGTTTTCCCCTCATACCTGAAGCCGAGTCCGTCAACCCGGAATTTCTCCCGGCCTGATGCCTTGTGATATGCCGGGACTCCTGCCTCCAGTCTGAGAGACGCAAGTCCTTCCGGGAATGTCAAGCCTTGAGCATCGCAGTAACGTCTGACTTTGAGGCTGTCAGGAATGGTGAAGCCGAGACTTTCTGCATTGTCCCAGAAGGAAGCCGTATCACCCTGCCAGATTATTCCGCCTTTCGACAGAACTATAACCCGCTGAATGTCGCTGAAATTTTCCGCCTCCAGCTGATGTGTGATCTGAATAACAGTCATACCCTCAGCGTGAAGTGAGCGCAGCACTTTCTCGACGTTCATTCTTCCTGTAGGGTCAAGCATTGCAGTAGGCTCATCAAGTATCAGGCACTCGACATCAGCCGCCAGTATTCCCGCAAGAGCAAGCCTCTGTTTTTCCCCGCCCGACAAAGCCGAGACTGACGCGCCCTTTTTGTGTACCATGTCCGCCGCCGCAAGTGCCATGTCAACACGCCTCTGAATCTCGTCAGGAGGAAGTCCCTGGTTCTCCGGCGCAAACGCAGCGTCATCCTCAACCATAGCCGCGACAATCTGGTTCTCCGGGTTCTGAAAGACAAGCCCGACAGTTTTCCGCAATTCACGGAAGTCCATTGCCCGAATGTCTGTGCCATTGATGAGGACGCTTCCTTCTGACGGGTCAACTATGCCGCCCATGATCTTGGACAGCGTGGATTTTCCGCTCCCGTTGTGGCCGAGTATAGCGACTCTCTCGCCTCTGTCTACAAAAAACGAGACGCGGTTTAACGCACGTCCCGTATTCTTTGTGTCATATGAGAACGAAACAGAGCGCACCTCGATGAACGGGGTACTACTTCTGCTCTTCTCTGTCAACAAGTTCGATCACTGCCATTGGTGAGCCGTCGCCTTTTCTTGCGCCCAGCTTTACGATTCTTGTGTAGCCGCCCTTGTCGAAGTCCTTGAACTTGGGGGCTATCTCCTGGAATAATTTCGTTGCCGCTGCCTTGTGGGGCATTTTCGCGAACACTACCCTGATGTCGTGGACGCTTCCGCCTCTTGCGCGTGTGATGAGCTTTTCGGCTACCCTGCGGAGTTCCTTCGCGCGTGTTACGGTTGTCGTGATGCTGCCGTTGAGGAACAGACTCGCGGCCATGTTACCGAGCATGAGCTTCCTGTGGCTGCCGTAGCGTCCGAGTGTCCTGTGGTCTACATGATGTCTCAATTTCTGCTTGCACCTCCTTGCTTATTCTTCTGGTGATTCTGACTCTGTTTCTGACTCTTCTGCTGACTCTGACTCCGGCTCTGTTTCTCCGTCGGATTCGGGCTGATTTTCGGCTGATGCTTCCTGCTGTGGTTCTGACGGTTTCAGCTCATAGCCGAGTGCCTGAAGTCTTGCTTCAATTTCCTTGAGGGATATTTTGCCGAGATTGCGTATCTTGAGCAGGTCATCCCTTGATTTCTGGAGAAGTTCCCCGACAGTCTGAATGCCTCCGCGTAACAGGCAGTTCTCGCTCCTGATAGAGAGTTCAAGCTCGTGAATAGGGTGCGTGAAATTCTCAGTGTTCTTATCCTCGCGCTTTTCTTCCGGCACAAGCTCTTCTGCTACAGGGTCATCCTTCGGAATTTCTGCCTGAGGTGCTGTCTCCACTGTGTTGGCGATATGGCCGAAGCAGTCCTCGGCGATTCTTGCGGCCTCACTCACAGCTTCTTCCGGCGTAACAGCTCCGTTAGTCCACACCTCAATAATGAGTCTCTCGTAGTCTATGCTCTGACCGACTCTCGCGGGCTGTATCGTGTAATTCACGCGCTTCACCGGCGAGAATATAGCATCGGCCAGCATAGCATCAACTGGCAGCGGGGGATTTGCGGGTCTCTCACGTTCCGCCGACAAGTAGCCTACTCCCTCCTCAACGTAAATCTCCATGAGGATGTGCGCTTTAGGCTCAAGAGAGCAGAGTACTCCGTCCCCGCAGAACTCGAAATCATTATCCCACGGCATATCTTTTGCTGTGATGACTCCGGGATTTTCAGCCCTCGTGAAGAAATCCTTGGGCAGGTCGTCCGAGTCCAGCGTGATAATCTTGTACCCCTCTGAAACCGTTTCAGGCTTGCTGTTTCTGGCCTTTATGGGAATGTGCTTGAGGTTCATGAGAATCTCTATGACATCCTCGCGGACTCCCTTAATTGTGCTGAACTCGTGAAGTATTCCGTCAATCCTCACAGCAGTAACAGCCGCTCCCTTTATGGATGACAGGAGAAGCCTCCTCAGCGCGTTTCCGAGAGTGTCGCCGTAGCCGCGTTCGAGAGGCTCAATGTAAATTCTCCCGTAATCCTGCGTTTTCTCATCAATATAGACTTTAAACTTGGTATTCTCCAAATTTAACGCTCCTTGCTGGAAATGTTAGACACGTCTCCTCTTAGGCGGCCTGCATCCGTTATGCGGAATCGGAGTAGCGTCCTTGATGACGTTGACCTGAAGCCCTGCTGCCTGCAACGCCCTGATTGCGCTCTCACGTCCGGGTCCCGGCCCCTTCACGATAACATCAATCTCCGTGACTCCCTGATCCTGTGCGCCCTTCGCCACCTGTCCTGCCGCCATCTGTGCCGCGAAAGGTGTTGACTTCCTCGCGCCCTTGAAGCCTACGTTGCCGCCGCTCGCCCATGATATGACGTTTCCGGCCTTGTCACTTGCGCATATTATTGTGTTGTTGAACGTGGAGTAGATGTGCGCGACCCCGTAACCTATATTCTTCTTTTCGCGTCTCTTGCCTTTTCTGGCCTGAGCTGTTCTTTTTGCCACTTTGGTTTATACCTCCTGCTATTTGTATTGCCCCCTCGCCAATAAGCCGCCACATCCCTTGCTTTTTCCGCCTCACCTGCGTAAGGGGGAGGTGTCTTGCAAAGACGGAGGGGTCGAAGAGGGGTTACGCCGTCGCCTTACTTCGTGGCCTGCTTCTTGTTGGCGACTGTCCTGCGCGGACCTTTGCGTGTTCTTGCGTTGGTCTTTGTGCGCTGACCTCTGACGGGAAGACCGAGACGATGACGCTGTCCCCTGTAGCACCCAATATCGATGAGCCTCTTGATGTTCATGGAGACTTCGCGCCTGAGATCGCCCTCGACCTTGTAGTTGTCTTCGATTTCGCGGCGGAGCTTCTGTGTGTCTTCCTCGCTGAGATCCTTTACCCTGATGTCGGGGTTCACGCCCGTTGCGGCAAGGATGTTCTGCGATGTCTTGAGGCCGATTCCGAAAATGTACGTGAGTCCGATTTCGACTCTCTTGTCCCTCGGAAGGTCAACTCCTGCTATACGTGCCATGAGATTACCTCCTCACTCCCTGACGCTGTTTGTGCCTGGGGTTGCGCGAGCAGATTACCCTGACGACCCCGTGGCGGCGGATTACCCTGCAAAACTCGCAGATAGGCTTCACTGAAGGCCCTACTTTCATTTGTCTATCACCTATTTATACCTGTAAATTATTCTGCCCCTCGTCAAATCATAAGGGGTTATCTCTACCAGCACTTTATCACCCGGTAAAATCCTGATGAAGTGCATCCTCATTTTCCCGCTGACATGAGCCAGTACCTTGTGCCCGTTCTCAAGCTCAACCCTGAACATCGCGTTGGGCAGAGGCTCTGTGATTACGCCCTTTACCTCGATTACGTCCTCTTTGCCGGAA
>JAFSRQ010000114.1 GCA_017446055.1 Synergistaceae bacterium
GACCGCAAAATATCAATCGCAATGTCGCGGGCATCTTTCGGGTCATCGTACTTTGCCCTCGCGATTATTGCTTCTCGTCCGGGCGCGTTCAGGCTGTCCAACGTCTTGAGCCTCTCACGTTCCGCGTTGACGGCTGAGACTCGTATTTCCCCGACTATCTCAGGGTATGCGCTCTCCAAGTCAGCCGCATTCTTGATTTCTGTAACCATTTCGGTTTTCTCCCCCTCTGGTTGTTTTGTCGCCTTGTTCGCAGGCCTTATCATTACAGTGCTCGCAGGCAATTTCGCGCTCAGGATTTCGTCTATGCGAGTGAAACCGAAACCACTCGAAAAAATTGTGCCGCCCTTCACAGCCATCGCAGTAACCGTAACGCTTTCTTCAACCTCATCACAGAATTTCAGCTCACGCGCTTCGGTTGCGGTCAGCCACGTCTCAGAATCCATCATCGAAACCACCTTCTCGCGCTCAAGCCCCGTCCTAGCCATGTAGACATTCGCGATTGTGTCCCGAATCTTGTCGAGAATTTCCGCTGTGTCCCGCATGTCTTCAGCCTCGCCCCAGACACCGCCAGAAGGATTGTGTATCATCATGAGCGCGTTCGTGGGCATTATGACTTTGTCGCCTGCCATTGCTACGACACTCGCCGCTGATGCCGCAAGTCCGTCTACCCTCACAGTGATATTCGCGGGATGACTCTTCAGATAGCTGTACATTGCCTGTGCCTCGAACACGTCCCCTCCGACACTATTTATCCTCAGCGTTATGTTCTGGACGTTGCCGAGTGCCTTTACCTTGCTGATTAGGCCTTTGGCGTTCACAACTCCCCAATCTTCACTCTCAAAGTCTGAGATAATGTCATAAAGCAATATTTCAGCATCCGTTTCACTCTGTGCTGTTACTTTCCACACTGGAATCCTCCTTCTCATTTATCTGGTCGCCCGGCGTACTCGTGAAGCCTGCTTCCTTGCGCAATTTCTCCTCTTTGATGCGCTGACGGTGGTTAAGCTCCCAATCCCCGCCCGTAAGCTCTGCTGTCTCACGCTGTCGGGTACTGAAGCCGTTTTCCACTCGCAGGATTGCCGCTTTTACCTCTTTGACTGGATCGAGTTGTCCCTGACTCGGCCCGGTCCAATCCGCCCACGAATACGCATAGCGAATCATCGGGTCATCAAAGAAGCCGGGAGCTATGACTCTTCCCTTAAGGACGGCCTCCTGCAACCATTCCTCATAGATTGGCTGACAGAAATTCGTTACCCACCAGTTCCGCCAATAGTTGAAGAGTTTCCACGCCTCTAGCAATGCCCCGCGTGATGCGCTGTATGAAGCCTCAAAGTTCAGGAACAACACTTCAGCCGGAATCCCCAACGCACTCCCGATTTGCCTAACCAACGAAATCACGAATGCGTCAAAGGCTGTGTTCGGACGGGCAGGTGATACAGAATTTGCATGAGTTCCTGTAGGCAATATCCCCATCATTCCGTACATATCACCCACACCAAATGTGTTAAGGGTCTCGCGCCACGCCTTGAGTTCTTCCTCCCTGCGTTCCCGAAAACCTAAATCATCTGCCATCGCTTCTTCTCCGATATAGTCCGAGTTAGCCTCGTCAGCGTCATGCTCGAAGAATATCGCGAATATTCCCCCAAGAACCGCCGCCAGAAGTTCCGCGTCA
>JAFSRQ010000115.1 GCA_017446055.1 Synergistaceae bacterium
GCAACCGCTTTCGCTGAAGCAGGAGCTGACATCGCTATTGTTGACTTGGACATTGACGAGGCCACAAAGACCGCTCACGAAATCGCACAGGCCACAGGGCGCAAAGTCATCGCCATTAAGTGCGACGTAACCAGCGAGTCAGACGTTCAGGCAATGGTCGACAAGGTAGTTGCGGAACTCGGCGGACTCGATTTCTGCCACGCAAACGCCGGAATCTGCATCAATGCTCCCGCTGACGAGATGACCTACGCGCAGTGGAAGAAGAACATCGACGTGAACCTCAACAGCGTTTTTCTCACTGACACAATCGCCGGGAAATACATGCTCGCTCACGGCGGCGGCTCAATCATCAACACAGCATCAATGTCGGCGCATATCGTCAACGTTCCTCAGCCACAGTGCGCCTACAACGCATCGAAGGCAGGAGTGATTCAGCTCACGAAGTCCCTTGCTGTCGAATGGGCGAAAAGAGGGGTCAGGGTCAACAGCATAAGCCCCGGCTACATCGGCACGGACTTAATCAGAGCGTCAGAGTTTCTCAAGCCGTTAATCGCGAAATGGGAGGAGTTATCCCCGACAGGCCGTCTCGGAAAACCTGAGGAGCTCGAGTCAATCTGCGTGTACCTCGCGGGCGACACAAGCACCTTCACGACGGGCGCGGATTTCTGCCTCGATGGGGCGTTCACCTGCTTCTAGCAAGCACTAGGAAACGGGAAGCCAGATGAAAGACTTGGACGACATTGAAGAGCTTGAAGACGATGATGATTCTTCGGATTTGTTCTACGTTGTGGCAAACGCGGCTATAGACGGTGATGGTAACGCTCTGGAGCTGATGCATAGTTTTGCTGAGGAAGGGCATCAAGAAATACAGTACGTTCTTGGCTGTATGTACCTTCTCGGAAGAGGCGTTGAGGAGGACAAGGAAGAGGCAGAAAGGATTTTCCTCGACGCAAGAGAAAGCGGCAATGATGATGCTACCTTTATGCTGGCTGTCATGGCTGGTGATGATGGGGACTACAAGAGCGCGTTAAGCTATGTCATTGAGGCCGCCAAAAACGGACAGGAAGAGGCCAAAGAGCTGGCCGTCAGCTACGCGCACAAGAAGCAAGATGAGCCCGGTGAATTTGACCCGGATGCTGTATGTGATTTCCTCAAGGCCGCGTTCGACAACAAGCTGGCTTCCGCGTTTCTTGATTTACGGGATTTGAGCCGCGTTTTTCCGGCTTGAAAATATATTCACACAAAGGAGACACACATTCATGAAAAAGTTTGTCGCACTGTTCACACTCGCAATGATCCTCGCGCTACCCGTCTGCGCAATGGCCGCCGACACAGGCAAGACCGAAGGCGTACAGGCTTCCCCGGAGTTCTACGCGAAGGCCAATCTTGAGACCCTCAAAGGCAAGAAGCTCGGCATAACGATTCAGTCCCTCCAGAATGCTTATTGGGCGGGCGTTATGACAGCACTCGGTGAAATCCTCCAGGCCGCCGGAGCTGAGTACACAATCGTCGGATGCAATGACAGTTCAGCAACACAGATTGCCCAGATTGAGAACTTCGTATCAGCTGGCTGTGATCTCATCATGGTTCACCCGTCAGACGCAAACGCAGTAGAGGATGCCTGCGCTGAGGCCCGGAATTTCGGCATCAAGGTTATGTGCTGGGACGACCCCATGACCAACACTGACGCTAACTGGGTTCTCAACAACACCTATCTCGGAACTGAAATCGGCAAGCTCGCGGGCGCATTCATCAATGAGCATTACAGCGCGGAGAAGAAAGCCGAAGTTACAGTTATCGGTTATCCCCAGACAGTCATCCTTCTTGAGCGCGAGAACGGAATCAAGCAGGGACTCGAAGAGACAGCCGCAGGGAAGTATGAGATCGTCGCGACAACAGCCGCAATCGAGGCCAACCTCGCGCAGGACGCGGTAGAGACCATCCTTCAGGCTCACCCCGACTGCAAGGTCTTCACGGGAATCGGAGCGGGCGCAATGATCGGTGCTGACGAGGCACTCCAGATTGCAACGGGCGGAAACATCCCGGAGGACATGGGCGTATTCACGACAGACGTAACCAAGCAGCAGCTCGGACAGCTCGCAGACCCGACATATCCCGCGAAGGGCATAATCGGCTTTGAGGGTTCGGACGAGGACACAGCACGTTCATGCGCGTCAATGTTCGCTCTTATCCTCAGCGACAGCGTGGGCGCAAAGAACGTGTTCAGGGCAGTTGCTCCGATAACGTCTGAGAACGTCCAGAAGATTATGGCAGGAATGAAATAGCACAGCAATGAATCAGCGGGCTTCCCGGAACATTGGGGAGCTCGTTTTGTGAATGAGTACAGAGTGTTACGTATCTAGGCTTGGCAGAAGGAAAAAGGAGGGTTAATCTGCTACGTAATGTCAGGTGCTGGACAGGTAACACTAATCCACAGAAATGTGGCTACCGTGGGCTACACGGGAAGTGAAAGCCTCTGGACTGCCATACAAACCTTAGTAGCATTTGCGAACGGGGGCAGGAAATGTCGCAGAAATGCGGAAAGAACGAGGAAACCTCGAAAGAGTGTACACAGTACAACAATACACTTTTTACGTAGCAGGTGTAAGACAGTGGCAGAAGATTATGTGCTTGAACTCGAACATATACGCAAGGAATATCCCGGAGTCATCGCGCTTAAGGATGTTACGCTCCAGCTCAGGCGCGGAGAAATTCTCGGTCTCATCGGCGAAAACGGAGCAGGAAAATCCACCCTCATCAAGTGCTGTTCAGGGGCAGTAATTCCCACCTCAGGCAAAATCAAGGTCAAGAAGGACGCTAACGGTGAAGTCCGGGAGTTCTCGCGCATGACCCCCCAGCTTGCGGCGGAAAACGGAATCGCCATCATCTACCAGGAGTTCAACAATGTCGGCGAGCTCTCAGCGGCGGAAAATATGTTCCTGGGGCGGCCAATCCTCAAGAAGAACGGCATCGTCATTGACCGCAAAGCTATGGAGGCAGAAGCGGCGAAGGCATTTGAACAGCTCAACATAAAGATAAACCCGAAAACGCTCGTAAAGAATCTTTCTGTCGGCTATCAGCAGATGGTTGAAATCGCAAAGGCAATCCAGCAGAACGCACAAGTCCTGATTATGGATGAGCCAAGCGCGCCGTTGACCACAAATGAAGTTGAGAGCATGTTCAAGGTTGTCGAGCTTCTGAAATCACGCGGAGTGTCAATAATCTACATCTCTCACAGGCTGGAGGAAATCTTCCGTCTGTCGGACAGAATCGAGGTCATAAGGGACGGCGAATATGTCGACACCCTCATAACCGACAAAGACCCCGCGACAATCCCCCATCAGGTTGACGACCTAATCAAGCTCATGGTAGGCCGTGAGATGACGCAGAAATATCCTCCGAGGAAACCTTGTGTGCGTGATGAAGTTGTGCTTGAGCTTCAGCATGTTTACGGCAACGGCGACGAGGATATATCCTTCAAGGTACATGCGGGTGAAGTTCTTGGTCTTGGCGGACTGGTCGGCGCGGGAAGGACTGAGATTGCGCAGGTCATATTCGGGTCGAGGCCGAAAGAGTCAGGGAAAATTATCCTCATGGGTAAGGAAATCAGCCCCAAAGCCCCGCGTCAGGCAATCGATTACGGAATAGCCCTCCTCCCTGAAGACAGGAAACGCCACGGCGCACTGCTCACCAACTCCATCAAGAACAATATATCAATGCCGATTTACGAGCGCATATCGAAGGCAACGGTTATTGATTCGAGGACTGAGAGGACGACAGCAGAGAAATACCGTGAGGACATACAGATAAAATGCCCGTCAATACATCAGCTCGTGAAGAATTTATCGGGAGGCAACCAGCAGAAGGTTATCCTTGCGAAATGGCTCGCGGCAAATTCCAGGCTCATAATATTTGACGAACCCACAAGAGGAATCGATGTCGGCGCAAAATATGAGATCTACAAGCTGATTAATGACCTCGTCGAAAACGGAGTTGCGGTGCTTATGATTTCGTCAGAGATGGAAGAGCTTATCGGAATGTCAGACAGGATAATAGTCCTCGCTGAGGGCAAAATGATGGGCGAGCTTCAGAAGGACGAGTTCAACGCGGACACAATTATGACTTACGCATCGGGAGTAATCCCAGAGCACAAGAAGGAGGCAGTGTAAGAAATGGAGCAGAACAGGTTTGCGGCGGCATTCAAGCAGAACGCAATATGGCTTGTGTTCATCATAGAGATAGCAATTTTCGCGTACTTCAACCCCAAATTCCTGAGCCTTCCGAACATCATCAACATTTCCCGGCAGGTCTCGTATTACGGCATCGCGTCAATCGGTATGACGTTCGTGATCCTGATTGCGGGAATCGACCTGTCAATCGCGTCAATCGTCGTTCTGGTCAACGTTGTGTGCGCGTACCTGATGATGAATATGGGCTGGAACATGTGGTTTGCTATCATCGTGTCAATCGTAATGGCAACGTTAATCGGAGTACTGAACGGTTTTATGGTGTCGACGATAGGAATCCCCGCTATCATAGCTACATTTGCCTCACAGACAATTTTCAGGGGGCTTGCGTACATACTTTCGGGCGGACTTCCGATACCTGACGTTCTGAGGTACGCTCCTGACGCAGGACTGAACGGAGATCCTATGCTGGCCTTCTTCGCGCGCTGGACTCTGAACCACTGGAGCATATTCCCGAAAACAGGCATCGGCTTAATCCCGGTCTGCGCGATAATCATGGTAATCTGCTTCGCGATAGGCAGCTTCATCCTCAACAAGTCATATTTCGGGCGTTACTTCTACGCTATCGGCGGCAATGAAGAAGCGTCAGAGCTTTCCGGGATTCGCGTCAACAGAATGAAGTACCTCATCTACGCTCTGTCAGGGTTCTTCGCGGGGCTTGCCGGAATTATCGTCCTTTCACGCACAGGATCGGCGCAGGCTTCATCGCTTGTGGGCTTCGAGTTCGAGGTCATAACGTGCGTGGTCTTGGGCGGAGTGTCGGTAGCGGGCGGCATCGGCCACATGTCGGGAGTTATCGCGGGCGTTCTCATCATAGGGTCTCTGAAGAGCGGAATGGTCATGATGAACGTGAGCGAGTACACGCAGATGGTTGTGCAGGGACTCGTTCTTGCGATTGCTGTCGGCTTTGACTGCTTCTCGAAGAAACGTCAGGCGAGTTAAGGCCAGTGGCTAGTGATTAGTGGGTAGTGGCTGATGTACGAGATTAACGGAGAATATTCCAGCTACTACAGTGAGATTGACCCGAAGAAACGCCTCGTCATTCTGGATTCGCTTCCTGAATCCGGGGCGGCTGATTTTGCGCGTGAAGTCTACAATGACCGCTATTCTGACCATGAGGGCAAGGGGCGCGAAAATATAGACTGGTGGCTGTGGAGGTGCATATGCTTGCAGATACTGTACGGGCGCGGGAATTTCCTGCGGCGTTTCAGGGACAGGGAGATTGCCGCGATAATCGGTGAATTACGGCTGAATGACACGGACGAGTCTCACCGTCAGCACCTTTACCACGAATACAGGAATGTTTGCAGGCGTTACTTGTCCACGTGCAAGGGCGGAAGTTACGCGTCAAGGTTTATGGGATTCAAGCAGGCCAGCGACGAGGAAAAAGTCATGAAGGCCTGTGAGGATGTGTGGCAGATGTCAGCGGGAGTCGCGAGGAAAACCGGGAACGTCCCGGCCATGAAGCTGTGGATTGAGGCGTTCAGGGATGAGCTTTTCGACTACGATGAAATTTGCCGCGAGGAATACAAGAAATTAGAGGAGGAGTAATCACAATGTCAACAATGGTACAGGAAGTAATGCAGGAACCCAAGAAGATAATCTACAGGGACGTACCGATTCCAGAGCCCGGCCCGGATCAGGTGCTGGTCAAAATCAAGAAGATAGGCATCTGCGGAAGCGACATCCACGTCTATCACGGGACTCACCCCTACACGTCATACCCAATCGTACAGGGCCACGAGGTCAGCGCGCAGGTCGTGAAGTGCGGCGAGTACGCAAAGAAGTTCAAGCCCGGCGACCGTGTAGTGCTTGAGCCTCAGGTAGTGTGCGGAAGGTGCTACCCCTGCCTGCACGGGAAGTACAATCTGTGTGAGAGCCTGAAAGTTTTTGGCTTCCAGACGACAGGAACAGGCAGTGAGTATTTCGCCATCGAGGAGAGCAAGGTTACCGCGCTTCCTGACGAGCTGAGTTACTGCGACGGCGCGATGATGGAGCCTCTTGCGGTTACGGTTCACGCGGCGAAGAGATTCCCCGGAGTGAAGGGCTGCACGGCTGTTGTGCTTGGGTGCGGGCCTATCGGGATTCTGCTGATACAGTCGCTCAAAGCACTTGGGGCGGCCAAGGTCATGGCAACGGATATTTCTGACGGTAGGCTTGCGCTGGCCAAACAGCTCGGTGCTGACGTTGTAGTGAACACGAAGAACACTGACTACAAGCAGGCAGTGCTGGACACGTTCGGCCCGGACAAGTACGATGTAGCGTATGAGTGCGCAGGGAGCGATATAACGATGGATCAGGCAATCCAGAACGCACGCAAGGGAAGCACGATAATCCTCGTGGCGGTGTTCGGGAAGAAGGCGAATGTTGACCTCGCGAAGCTGAACGACTCCGAGCTCGACCTCAACACGTCGATGATGTACAGGCATGAGGATTTTGTTGACGCGATTCGTTTCGTGCAGGAGGGGAAAATCCAGCTCAAGCCGTTACGCACAGCGCACTTCGCGTTCAAGGACTGGCCGAAAGCCTATGAGTACATCGACAACAACAGGGAGACCACGATGAAGGTTATCGTTGACGTTGATCCTGACGAGGCAGAAGAAGCGTAAACAGTCAGGCGGGGAAAAGCTGTGTTCTAGACACCAACAAACATAGTAGACCCCAGAGAGGCAGAAGAAGCGTAACACTCAGGCGGGGAAAAGCTGTGTCCAGTGGCAAGACATCCACAGCCCACAGTTGACCCGAACAAATCGGAAGAAGCGTAAACAAAAGCGGGGATTCGGAACGAGACCGAGTCCCTGTTTTTTTGCGGCCTCAGCTGGTTTGACGGCGGGGAAAAATTTATGTGTGAAAAATTATGAGAAGACATAACAAAAAGACAAAGTTTATGCTATAATTTCTTTACCAAATAGAAACTGCACACAATTTGTGCATAGCTTATCACTTTGTCTATAGTAATTATATCACATGGCAATGATAGCGTGAATTAGTTGTGTGCAAAAATTTCCTCAATTTCCACAAAGAATAGGCGTTGTGGTGTGCAGTAACCAGTCTGCATGAGGGTTCATCCGAAATAGGCGGCGGATGAAAATCAGTGAAATTACACAGGAGGAAAGATTCACATGAAGAGAATGCGCAAAGGTTTCACGTTGGTCGAATTATTGATAGTGGTCGCAATTATGGCCACACTCACAGCGGCAATAACATACTCAATCAGCGGCTCTACAGCAAAGGCGAAAGCGTCAACGATAGCTTCAAACGTTGAGACATTCAAGACAATAGCGGGACTGTACGTAGCAAACAACGCAGGAGATGACATTTCTACACTCACAGCAGACAACCTCATGAAGGCAGAGTTACCTGCGTGGGCAGACTTGGCTAATCCCGGAGATGATGATAATGTAGTCAAGTATACAGCAATCGGAACAGGGCCTGACGAATGGGCAATAACAGTAGACTTCAGCAAAGACCCGGAAAAAGGCGGAATCAGGGATGCGTTAAAGCTGATAAAAGGCTACGGCAAGTACTACAACTCAGACGCGGCAACCGCTATATTCGGAAGTGGCACAAATGATACGGATTACCAGTTCAAAGTAACGCTGATGACCGGCAAAATTGAACCTATAGCCGCTCCTGCTGCTGGTGGTGGAGACTAGTAACTCATCCACAACTGAACAACTGCAAACCTATAATCAAACACACAATACAAAACGAGAGTCCCCCACGCCTAAGAGGGACTCTCACTTTCTATAGGCCTCGCCAATCTCTTCGCCGTCAGTCCAGCTTCATCACGATTTTTCCCTCAAGGTTCGCCACGCCTTCAGGGGTATGCGTGGACAGGTAGACGGTCGGATTCTTCCTGATGAACTCGCGCACACGGTCAAGAGTCTCACGCGCCGCCACCAAGTCCTCGAACACTATCGACAGCTTGTTTGCGTGAAGCGCAGCGTCAACGTACGTAACATCACCGTGCATCATGTAGTACAGCCCATCGCACTCGGCTATGACTATGCTGTTGCCCTTCGTGTGACCGCGGGCCTTGATGAAGTAGACACCCTCGGCGATTTTCTGCGACTCCGGGAAATTGTGATATGCCCCGTCAGAATATGTCGCTCGGATTATGTTCGGGCCTTCCAGCTTGAGAGCGTCAGCATCTTCCGGGCCGATGTAGATTTTCGCGTCCGGGAAGCTGGCTAACACTCCTGTGTGGTCGGGGTGCTTGTGGGTTACGAGAATCTTGCTGACCTGCCCAGGCTTGTATCCGAGTGCCTCAAGAGCCGGAACGTAGTCGTTGACCTTCGTGTAGCCCTTGAACGGCGTTTCATGCGCGAGTCCCGTGTCAACAAGTATCACCTCATCGCCCGTGTCAATTACGTAGTTCTGGAGGCTTCCGGGATATGTCGCGTCTTTGCGTCCGTCCGTCTTGTTCTCGCCGCCGAACACAAATTCTTCTGTGAACGAGCCGCCCTCATAGAGTTTCACAACTTTCACCTGCATGAAAATTTTACCCCCTTTAAGATTAATGCACGAAATTTTAAGGCATGATACTTCAAATGCAAGAACGCAGATTTATAATACTATGTACGGAAAAAATACAGCAATGGAGGCAAATACCCGTTGAGCATAAATCAGGAACAGGCAGAAAGCTCCGGCAGAATCAGTTATGCCCGGCTTGTGTGGGAGGCAGTGCCCGAAATATATATCTTCCAGCTACTGTCATGGTTCTTGCTGTCGGTTCTTTCGTGGGCATTGAACCAGTTAATCAGCGGCATTGCTGAGTCGGGCGGTGTTGCTGCGACAACCGCGAACATCAGCGATTTCCTGTTCACATGGAGAGGCCCGGCGGTTATTCTTCTGGGCTTCGCTCTGGTCAGCGTGTTCATCATCTTCGAGATATTTGCGAGCATACACATGTGCGCTGACATCCTGAACGGGAAACGTGTGAGTCTGTTCGGCTCTATCCGCAGGGGATTCAGGTCAATGCGAAAGTTTTTGTGTCCGGGCGGTTTGCCAGTACTGATTTATATTTTTCTGGCTGTACCGCTGTGCGGCATCGGTTTTTCCATCAGCCTGAGCAGGGATTTCTACATTCCCCGCTTTATCATGTCAGTGATCGAGTCATCGCCGCTGTATTATCTGGCGTACACTCTGCTGATGCTTGCGATGTTGGCGGCGGGCATCAGAGGAATTTTCTCGATACATGCTGTGCTGATTGACGGCATGACTCCTTCCGAAGGCAGAAGGGCCTCATCAAGAATTATGCGCGGGCACTGGAAGAAATTGCTCCGTCCCATGTTCCTGACAGCACTTTTGCTCGCGCTCCTGAATACAGGCTTCAAGGCAGCTCTGACATTCCTGTATTCCGGGCTTGAAGCTCACAGCCCTGCGGATTACGGGCCTGCTGTTTACCGTTTCCTGTGTGCGCTGGTCGTTATCGGCGGCAGCTTGCTCGGCTCTATGCTGGCAATATTCAGCGGTTACTGCCTTAAGCTGCTTTTCACGCGATGCTACATTGAGTGCACACGCGGGGCGGAATCACTATGGCCTGAGCGCATCAAGCATCAGCATTACCGTGTGAAGCTGGCATTCATGCTCTTCACATTCGCGGCTTCGGCTCTCTTCACGGCGGCTGTAGGGGCAGGACTGACATCACCATTCACCAGAAACAGCAGCGTGAAAATCGTCGCGCACCGTGCCGGAGGGGTGATGGCTCCCGAAAATTCGCTCGAAGGCCTGGAACGCGCTATAGAGCATGGCTGCTACGGAAGTGAGACCGACACACAGCGCACAGCGGACGGCGAGTATATCATCAATCATGACGACAGCTTCAAGCGTCTTACAGGAGTCGACAGGAAGCCCGCTGAAATGACTCTTGCGGAAGTCAGGAAACTCACCATAACCGACCCGGCTACTGGCAGGACGGCCTCAGTCCCAACCGCCTGGGAAATGCTCGACACGATAAAGGGCAGGGAAAAGCTGTTTCTTGAGCTGAAAGGTGCTACCGCTGACAGGAGGATGGCGGATGACCTCGTGAAAATTATCCGGGAGAAAAACTGCGCAGAGGATGTCGTGCTGATTTCCTTGAAGTACAGCGTCATGGATTACGTCAAGACAAGATACCCGGAATTTCAGACAGGCATATTGATATTCGGCGGCATTGGCAATGTTGCCCGGCTCAACTGCGACATCATAATCATGGAGGAAGAAATGACCTCTGACAGGCGGATCTCGCAGATTCACGCGGGCGGCAAACAGGCTTTCGTCTGGACAGTAAACACGGAGGCGGGGCTTTACCGTGCAATGCGCAGTGAATGCGACGGCATCATCACCGACCAGGTAGAGCTTGCCCGGCGCGTTCAGGAAAAAGTTGAGGCGCGCTCGGAACTTCAGCGTCTTCGTGATCAATTCTGGAACATATGGGACTAATTCAGCAGGAGGAATAATTATGATTTACCGCAACCCCTTCAAGCGTCTGTACAATGCTTCGGCTTACTCTATAGCCGGGCTCATTCATGCGCTGAAAAACGAGCAGGCTTTCCGCTATGAAGCCGCAGTTTTCTGCGGGCTGTGCCTGGCTCTGTGCATTGCGCCGCTTCCCGTGATGAAACGTCTGTTTCTCGCAGGAATGTGGGTTATAGTGATGGCTCTCGAACTCGTGAACAGCGCGGTGGAAAAAGCGTTCGACCTCATAGACGAGGGCTTCAGGCCGGAGATAAAAGCGGGAAAAGATATGCTCTCCGCGTCAATATTCATCATGATATGCTTCAACATATTGCTGTGGGCAGTAACAGCACTGTACGGAGCGCAGGCATGACTGACAAGAATACCGTATGCCCGCTGAAATACCTCGCAAACACTTTCGGCGGGAAATGGAAGCTCCCAATCATATGCATACTCGCTGACATGTCCCCGAAACGTTACAGCGCAATCAAGCGGAGGCTCGGCAACATCACAGGAATAATGCTCTCACAGTCGCTGAAGGAGCTTGAAGCGGCCGGGCTGGTCTCACGCAAGCAGTACAACGAAGTCCCCCCTCATGTGGAATACTCACTCACTGAGCGAGGCAAGGGGGCAATCCCAATGCTGACAGCGGCGGCTCAGTGGGCGGTGAATGAGATGAAGAATGACGGATTTTCACCTAACTGTACGGAATGCCAAGCGCAAGTGTAGTATAATGCTGACGGAAAATTACTTCTCCCCGCAAAATAAAGTTTTTACAGCTACATTTACAGCTACAAAAATCACCCGCCGATTCAGTTCTCACATGCTCGGAATCATGCTGGCGACTCAAATTCCGGGACGCTCCCTCAGAACCGAAACGTTCAGCCTTCAACTAGCGAGTCAAAATCACAGTGAGTATGCTAAACTTTACCCACCGCAAAAATTTTCACGAAAAAGAAAGAAGGATGATTCATCATGCGCCTGACTTATGACGGCCTCAAAGACTCGCAGGCTTGGAACGCCGCAGGTATCGACCTTCCCCCATATGACCCGCAGAAGCTCGCCGACAACACCCGCAAGAATCCCCGCTGGGTACATTTCGGCATCGGGAATATTTTCCGCATCTTCGTGGGAGGAATCGCTGACAGCCTCATACGCGCCGGGAAAATGGACACCGGGATAATCTGCGCTGAGACGTTCGACTTTGACGTTATCGACAAGATTTATGCCCCCTTCAACAACCTCGCGCTCGCTGTAACACTCTACCCCGACGGCAAGACCGACAAGAGAGTCCTGGCCTCCCTCACTGAAGCGGTGAAGGCACAGCCCCGTTTCGGCGACGACTGGGCACGGCTCAAGGAGATTTTCACGTCAGCAAGCCTTCAGATGGTCTCGTTCACGATTACGGAGAAGGGTTACGCTCTTCACGGCTCGGACGGAAAATTTTTCCCCTTCGTGAACGCCGACATCGAGAACGGCCCTGAGAAATGCGGCGGGGCTATGGCGGTCGTAACATCAATGCTTCTCGCCCGCTTCAAGGCTGGAGCCGCTCCCCTCGCGCTGGTCTCAATGGACAACGTATCACAGAACGGAAAGAAGCTCCGTGAAAGCGTCATAGAGATGGCTGGGCAGTGGTACGAGCGGAATTTTGTCCCGGCTGATTTCGTCGCATGGGTCAAGGACGAGAGCAAGGTTGCGTTCCCGTGGAGCATGATCGACAAGATTACCCCGCGCCCGTCTGAGGATGTCGCAAAAACTCTTGAGGGCCTCGGAGTTGCTGACATGGGAATTGTCGTAACGTCAAAGCGCACCTACATTGCCCCGTTCGTGAACGCAGAAGCACCGGGCTACCTCGTGATTGAGGACTCATTCCCGAATGGCCGCCCACAGCTTGAGGAGTCCGGCTACGGTGTCTACATGGCCGACAGGACGACCGTGAACATGTCCGAGCGCATGAAGGTTACTGCGTGCCTGAACCCGATACATTCCGCGCTCTGCACGTACGCTATCATGCTGGGCTACACTCTTTTTGCTGACTGTATGCACGACCCGGAGCTGTCGAAACTCGCTCACGTTGTGGGCTATGACGAGGGACTCCCGGTCGTAAAAGACCCAGGAATCATATCGCCCGCAAAATTCCTCGATGAGTGCATCAATGTCCGCTTCCCGAATCCGTATTTGGGCGACACAAGCGCGAGGATTGCCACCGACATATCGCAGGGACTCGGCATCAGGTTCGGCGAGACAACGAAGGAGTATGTTGCGCGTGATGGCAGTGCTGAGAAACTGACGGGGATTCCGCTGGCGATTGCGGGATGGCTGAGGTACATTCTTGCTGTTGACGACAAGGGCGGGAAGTACGAGCTTTCACCCGACCCGATGAACGGTGAGATGACCAAACAGCTTGAGGGAGTCGAAATCGGGAAGCCTGAGAGTGCTGGCGGGAAGCTGAAGCCTATACTGAGCAACGCAAGAATCTTCGGTGTGAATCTCTATGAGGCTGGACTCGGTAACAAGATTGAAGCTATGTTCCGTGATGAGATTGCCGGGCTTGGGGCTGTTCGTGAGACGCTGAAGAAATATCTGGCGTAAGTGTGGGAGTCGTGCTGTGCCTTTGTGGACAAAGCAGCAGACTTCGGGAAAAGACACAGACAACAAACAGTGAAAATTTGAGCCCCGATTCCTGAGGAGGGAGTCGGGCTTTTTGTATCTTGAGGGAGGTGAATTGTATGCTGAAAATTAAGTGTGAAAAATTTATGTGCAGGCATAATAAAAAGACAAGGCTTGTGCTATAATATCAATTGTTCAAAAAAATACTTTCTGCACACGACTGTGCGGAGAATAACTCCATCGTCTTTACCTTGTCTATGGTAATTATAACACACAGCGGGGTATGGCGTTAAGTGGTTGTGTGCAAAAAATTTCGGTTGAGTTGGTTGTTGTAGGCAGAAGATCGGAAGAAACACGGTAACCGCAAGGAACAATGAAGGAGGAAAAGAAAATGAAGAGGGCAAGAAAAGGATTCACTCTCGTAGAACTGTTAATCGTTATCGCAATTCTGGGTGCGCTCTCGGCGACAATGATGGTGGCAGTGAAAGGGTCAACGTCAAAGGCGAAGGCAGTAGCTATAGCGGCAAACGTTGAGGCATGCAAGACGGCAGTAGAAATGTATCTTGGTGATAATGAAGAAATGGACGGCGCAACAACTGGGGAGATCGATACTATCTTGACCACATACATAGGAACGTGGGCAGACTTCAACAGGGACAAAACTACGTACACTGCCAGCGGGAGTTCTCCTTCAGAGTGGAAACTTACAGTAGACTTCCACGATGAACCCGACAAAGACGCAATCATCACAGCCCTTAAGAAGATTAAAGGGTTTGGTGATTACGGTAAGAAAATAGGGGGAACAGGCTCGGATAAAGATGATCCTGCCGTTGTTGTAAGAACAGGGAAATTCAGCGTTGACCTCTTAACTGGTGAGGTTACTTCGGAGGCAGTCAGCTAATTTCATACGAACAAACAGCCAACAAAACCTATGCGCAAGGAGAGTCCCCCTAACGCCTATAAGGGAGGCTCTCTTTCTTTTTCTAGCATGACTGTATAATTATCCCTATCACAAATCACAAAATTTCACGGAGGAATATTGCCATGATGAAGAAATTTTTGGCAGCACTCGCTGTTCTTGTTCTGTCATGTCCGCTTGCTTTTGCGTCAGACGAAATCACCTATAAGGAAACGAGGAAGGCTGCTCTTGATGGAGACCCCGCGGCGCAATGCAACTTGGGCATAATGTACTTCAAGGGCTATAAGGGAGTCAGGCAGAACTATGCTGAGGCGGTGAAATGGCTCAAGCGTTCGGCAAATCAGGGTTACGGTCAGGCACAGTACAATCTCGGCACAATGTACGCGAATGGAAACGGAGTCACTCAGGATTACTCCGAGGCTCTGAAGTGGTACAGTAAGGCAGCGGACAACGGTGAGCCGGGAGCATTCTACAACATAGGCTTCATGTACTACGAGGCTCAGGGATTGAAGCCGTCTTACGCGGAAGCCATGAAGTATTTCCGCAAGGCCGCAAGTTTTGAGGACAGGGACGATGAAGAAGTACAGGGTGCAAAGTTCATGATTGGCACAATGTACATGCTTGGCCAGGGCGTGAAGGAAAATCACAGTGAGGCCGCTAAGTGGTATCGTTCAGCTGCGGAGAACGGACTCCATCAGGCACAGTACAATCTCGCAGTCATGTATGACACAGGAGACGGAGTTATTCAGGACGCGGAAGAAGCGGTGAAGTGGATGACTCTCGCCGCAAAGAACGGTAATACTGACGCTCAGGAGAAACTCACGGAAGCCGGGCTGTCATGGTGAGTGAAAGTTTCAGTAACATGAGCTATCATTAACGCAAACACAAAAAGGTGATGACAATATGCAGAATTTCATGTGGCACAACCCCACGGCAGTAATATTCGGCAAAGACACAGTGAAGGAGCTTGCGCCCCGGCTCAAAGCTGACGGCGTGAAGGGAGTCCTTCTAGTTTTCGGCGGAAAAGGCACGTTCAAGAGCGGAGCATACACTCAGGCAACAGAGATGCTCAACAAGGCCGGAATAACTTTCTCCGAAGTCAACGACATCAAGCCCAATCCCCTAATCGACAAGGTGAAGGAAGGAATCGCACGGGTGAAGGCAGGCGGCATTGACGCAATTATGCCCGTTGGAGGCGGAAGCGTCTTCGACACAGCAAAGGCCATCGCGGCAGGAGCATGTTACAGCGGAGACGTGTGGGACTTCTTCACGGGCGCGGCCAAAATCACGAAGGCTCTTCCCATTTACGGAATACTCACAGCGTCAGCAAGTTCGAGCGAGGTCAACAACATCGCAGTTGTCAGCAACCCAGAGTCCGAGCTCAAGACATCAATCACAGCCCCCGCGCTTTATCCGAAAGTCTCAGTGATTGACCCGTCATTCCAGATTACTCTTCCCACAAAGCAGACGGTGTACGGAGGAGTCGACATTATCGCGCATGTTCTGGAGAGAGTCCTTGACGGCGATGAGGGCAGCGAGCTTATCGATGAGCAGGGTTACGCGCTGATACGGACAATGATGCGTGTGCTTCCTGACCTGCTGGAGAACCCGAAAGATTACGACCTCCGTGCAGAATATGCTATGGCCGGGATGATGGCTCACTGCGGCTTCCTGTCGATGGGGCGCGAAAAGAGGGGCGATTTCTCGTCTCACAGGATGGGGCATTCACTCAGCATGTTATACGGGGCGGCTCATGGGGCGACTCTGGCGGTGATTATGCCTGCGTGGGCAAGGTATCTCTATGAGGACAACCCGGTGCCTTTCGCGAGACTTGCTGAAGGAGTGTTCGACATCTTTGACGGAACTGACGAGGAGAAAGCTCTTGAGGCTATCGAGGCACTTGAGGACTTCTTCAGGGACATCAACGCACCCACAACGTTGCGCGAGCTGGGCATCAAGGAAGAGGACATCGAGAAGATTGCTGAGAACGCTTCACGCGGGGAGTCATTCGGTGTGCTGTCGGAGCTTGCGCCGGAGGATGTTCTCGAAATCTACAAGCTGGCGTATTAGTGTACTGGTGAGTCCCCCTTGCTGTCATGGCCGGGGGGATTCTTGCTCTTTCTGCCCTTCGTGAGGAACAGCCAGCCCTGCCACATTCCGAACGCCGCAACCACAGGTACAGCCATCAGCGCGACAAGAACATTCCAGCCGTCAGCAACAAGCCAGTTCGACAGCCACACCCCAAAGAACGCATAGCCCGCCACTACAAGCCCCGCCGACAGTACACGCCCGAACATTAACGCATCACGAAGTCCCTTCAGCTTCACGCGTCATCACTCCCAGAAAAATTTTGTCCCTGCAAGCCCGGTTCTTCGCGGAAAATTCGCCGGGCATCGCTTCACTTTCTCCCACGTAACTATACAGCGCGATGAATCTTCACCGCCGTAAAATTTCAGTGACGGTTCAGACAGCCCGAGCCTGCGCCAGTTTTTGCCGACAGCGGAAAGTTCCTCGTTCACCTTTTCGCCCTTGAAGGTAAGCAAACGACCGCCGACTTTCACGAGAGGCGACAGCAATTCTGCAACGACTCCTGCTGACGACAAAGCCCTTGCCCCGGCCATGTCGAAAATCTCACGGTGAGTCCTCGCGTAATCCTCGCTTCTTGCGCAGACGACCTCGACATTCCCCAGCCCCAGAGCATCAATGATTTCACGGACGGCAGTACACTTCTTGTTCACGCTGTCGATCAGTGTTACCTGCAAATCAGGACGGTAGACAGCCCAGACGATTCCCGGCAGCCCTCCTCCGCTCCCAACGTCAGCAACATGGCCATGTTCCGGGAGAAATTCCAGCGACGGCAGGCAGTCAGCAACTTGCAGGGAAAATATCTCGTCAGCCCCGCGAGTCCCTGTCAGCCTTGCGCGTGTGCATGAGGCGAGAAGCTCCGCGTACCTATACAGTGTGGACTCTTGAGGGTTCATAGCGGTCTTCCTGCGGGTGCTTGCTGGCGGGGTAACCTACCGGGATAATCATGAAGGGCCTGAAGTTTTCCGGGAGCTTCAGTATGTCAGCAACTGCCTTCATCCTGTCCTCGAACGGCGCAATCCCAAGCATGACAGCTCCGAGTCCCAGCTCTTCGGCCTCAAGCAGGATATTTTCCGCGCATATGGCCATGTCGATATTCACCATTTCCGGGACGGCAAGATCATTCGTCCTGCAGCAGGGGACTATCACGACGGGGGCGTTCTTCGCGGGCGTGGCGTAGGGGGTAACCTGTGAGAGCCGTGCGTTGATTTCGGGGTCATCGCTCACCCAGAACTCCCAGGGCTGCTGGTTGCAGGCTGAGGGTGCGGCCATTGCGGCGCGGAGTATCTTGATGATGTACTTGCTGTTGACTTTTTCGGGCGTGAATTTGCGGGTGCTGACTCGTGTGAATATTGCGTTCATGTTGAGTTTTTCCTCCTGTTGTATTTCTGCCCAGCGTTTGATGAGATAGGGCTTCACTAAGCTGATTATGTGTTCGGCACTGGTGATTTGCATCTGAGTTTCTTCACGGCTGGCAATGTACATGTCCTTGTAGTCCGCGTATCCTCTCAGCTTGAAGGCAGAATCTATCAGCTTGTAGGTGTTGGGCGGGAATATTCGTGTCTTCACATAGTGCTGGTTAAAGTAGGATATTACCCCTTTATGTTTCTTGGAGTCGAAGCTGTCTAAAACTGTTACTGCTCCTACTGCATGGAATATAGCGTAATATGATCGGTTCAGAGATGCCAGAAGGTCATCAATAACGAGGTCTCTTTTCGCGGCCGCAAGACATTTTTCTGCCTTCTCCAGACGATATTTTGAGTAGTCTACGCGCACTTCTTCCACAGAGTTATTCCCTCCTTCTCGATGTTCATGTAGAACGGTATCTCATACTTGCAGATAAAATAGTGATAGGACTCAATCGGTATCACTGAGAACAGAGTATCATACTTCAGGTCAAGCGGATACAAAGCCTCCATGAGCTTGTTCCACCTGTCTTTACGGTCATAATCTCCCTCAGTCAGCACGGCAATATCCACGTCAGACTCCCACGTGTTATCGCCCCTCGCCACTGACCCGTAAAGCACAATCCTCACAGCATCATCACCCATCACTGACAGTATCGCCCTCACAATGTCGTCAAACATCTCTGTATCGTCGAGCGTCTTCCGTGCTGGCAAGTCCATCGTCATATCACACCCTTTGTTGACGGTATTTCGTCCCCTAATGCCGGGTCAATCCTCACTGCCTGAGAGATGCTCCGGGCCGCTGACTTGAACGCGCATTCGATTATGTGGTGGGCATTCTTACCGGATAACTGCTTCACGTGGAGGGTACACAGAGAATTTCCCGCGAACGCCCGCCAGAACTCCTCGGCTAGTTCCGTGTCGAAATCCCCGACTTTTTCCGCGCGAATCTCAACGTCCCACGCAAGAAACGCACGCCCGGAGAAATCCACCGCCGTCATCACAAGAGCTTCATCCATCGGCAGAATCATGTTGCCGTAACGGTGAATGCCTCTTTTCGCGCCGAGTGCCTCACGGAACGCAAGCCCTAAGCATATTCCGACATCCTCCGTTGTGTGGTGATAGTCCACGTCATAATCTCCCCTGCACGAAACCTTCAGGTCAAAGCGGCCATGAGCGGCAAAAAGCGTGAGCATGTGATTCAGGAAGCCGCACCCGGTCTCAATGTCAGCCTTCCCGGTTCCGTCAAGCTCAAGCGATAATGTTATGTCGGTCTCCTTCGTGGCGCGGGTGATGTTACTCTGTCTCATTCTCTGTTATCCCCTTCACTACTTCAAGGAACATCTGCATCTGCTCAGGCGTTCCGATTGTGATTCGGTTGTAGTCAGCAATTGCAGGAGGATTCGAGAAGTGCCGTATCATTATCTTGTACTTCTTGAGACTGCTGAAGATTTTTTCACCGCTGATTGACCCGTGTTTTGCGAAAAGGAAATTTGCTGACGAGTCGAGAACCTCAAATCCCATCTCCTGAAGGCGTGTCCGTGTGTTGTCGCGAACCCTCCGTATCATGTCGATGTTCCTGCGGGTATATTCTTCGTCCTCAAGCGCACCGAGCCCGGCGGCCTGTGTCATCGCGTTAATGTTGTAGGGAGTGAGGGTGTTCTTGATGTTCCTGATGTCAGCGGCTAATTCCTCGCTTGTCATGCACCAGCCGAGTCTAGCCCCGGCAAGTGAGCGGGACTTCGAGAATGTCCGTGTGATTACGAGGCTGTCATATTTCGGGAGGAGAGTCACCGCGCTGTCAGCACCGAAATCTACATAGGCTTCATCCACAACAACGAGGCTTGCGGGATTCGAGGTGATTACGGCCTCAATATCACTCAGGGACATTGCCAGGCTTGTGGGCGCGTTTGGGTTGGCGATGAAGATAGTGCGCCCCCTCATGTCGCGGTAATATGACGGGTCAACACGAAAACCTTTCAGCGGGACGGTAACGCAGTCAACCCCGTGGAATTTCGCCAGTATCTTGTAGAATGAGTATGTGATGTTGGGGAATGCCGCTCCCTTTTCGCAGAAGGCCATGAACAGGAAGTTGAGTATCTCGTCTGAGCCGTTGCCGAACACAATCTGCGAGGGCTTCAGGCTGTACATCTCCGCGATTTTGGCGGCGAGCTGTGAACATTCAGGGTCGCAGTAATAGTTGAGACCGATTGAGGCCCTGTGTGAGTATTCGACTGCCAGCGGTGAAGGCGGGAAGGGGGACTCGTTTGTGTTCAGGCGGATGTAGCCCTTCATGCTTTCGACTTCGCCGGATGTGTCATAGGGAGTGAGTGAGGAATATTTTGTGTGAAGAAACTTGCTCATAGTGAGTGTGAATCCTTTCGGGAAAATTTTCGTAATGATAGCACAATACACAACCCGCGATATAATACGCGCATCATGTACACGATTGACGAGATACGCAACACATTCATTTGCGGCGATGCTCTCCGGGAGATGAAGAAGATCCCTGACGGCTGCGTTGACTTGGTCGTTACGTCCCCACCCTACAATCTGAAGAACTCGACAGGAAACGGAATGAAGAACGGCACGGGCGGCAAGTGGTCAAAGGCGGCTCTGCTTGAAGGCTACTCAACGTATGATGACGATATGCCCTACGATGAATATTGCGCGTGGCAGAGGGACTGTATCACCGAGATGATGAGGCTTCTGCGTGATGACGGGGCTGTGTTCTACAACCACAAGTGGCGGGTGCAGAACGGGCTAATTCAGGACAGGCGCGAGATAGTCGGGGGCTTCCCGGTCAGGCAGGTAATCATCTGGAAACGCAAGGGTGGCATCAACTTCAACCCGGGATATTTCCTGCCAACGTATGAAGTGATATACATGATAGCGAAACCGGGCTTCAGGCTCGCGGACAAGGCCAACACTCTCGGTGATGTGTGGGAGTTTCCGCAGGAGATGAAGAACGCACACCCCGCGCCTTTCCCGGTGGCACTGATTGAGCGCATAATCTCCAGTACCAGCGCGCAGATAATTCTTGATCCCTTCATGGGGAGCGGAACTACTGCGGTTGCGGCCAAGAGTTTGGGACGGGACTTTGTCGGAATAGAAATAGCTCCGGACTATTGCGAAATGTCAAGGGCTAGGCTGTCAGAATCACAATATGCACAAAGCCAGCAATTATTGTTGTTCTGAAGGAGATACGCTCGCGGGGCTGGGTAAAGAGTCTCAGGAACGCACACAACGACGGCGCAATCGGGAATACTCTCGAAGACCTGCTCGGCATAAAGGAAAACAACTTGCCGCTCCCGAATGCCGCTGAATGGGCTTCACATAGCGGATTACCTTGTGGAGAATTACGGCTGGCCTCACAAATTAGCCGGGACTAAGTACCCTGTCAGCGAGAAAAGTTTCCGGCAGACTCTCAGCTACAGGACTCCCACTCGCCGGGGCTTCTTCGTGGACATAGACAGCGGCAACAATCGGGTAACAGTGAGATTTGGCCCGTCAAGCATAGATGATTGAGCCTGATTAATTGACAGCCTCCCTGCCAGAACATAATACACGGACAATGCACAATCCGATGTGTGAAGGTGCAGTGTTTGAGCTGTTGACGGAGCTTGAGCCGGATTGTACACTGTCAGTGCTAAGGGCATGAGTAAACCGCACTTCGGGTGTCGGGTCGTTGCCGGACGTGATTACTTGGGACTTAGCGTTAAGGGACTGCTCTAATGATAAACCGCCCTTAGCCGCAGACGTTCCGGGAGAAGCAGACGATGCGCGTGTTAAATTCATTCCAGAGCCGGAGCTGGAAGCAGGGGATGGGCGACCTGTAAAGAGCAGTCCTTTTTTGTCGATAACTTTATTGCGGGCAAACAACAAAGTACTTACCCTGTAAATTCCGTTTTTGTCCTGATGAAGCCTTACTGCCGCGACTGCACCATGTCCATCGTCTTTAGGAGCGACGAGCCACAAAGAATTGTTCGAGCCTTCTCGTATGTCTTTCCAGTTGTGGAGAGTGTCGAGTAGAAAAGTTTTTGTATCCTTATAGCCTGCCTGCCTAATCTGCTTGCCGTGATGATTTTCCGCGTGTCTGAGAACGCCGACATTGGCCTGAATTTCGCCCGCCTGAATGCCTGCCGCTTCTGCTGTATGCGCATCGATATAGCTCAAGGCAGCAGAGCCTTCAGGAGTAAGGAGCAACTCGCTGGATTTAGCCTCGTCTATAGTATTGCCGCTTTCAGTCCTTAAGCTGTCTGGGCTGAATGGCAGATTGAGGTGTAATTCTTTAGTCTCGTTTGTGTCTCTTGAGTAATCATTTCCGCTGGCCGTCTGGTTATAGAACCCTTCGCCCTGTGAACTTCTGCTAGTATCCTTTGCGAGCGCAAGCCTAGCCTGTCTGCCTGCCTCACTAGGAACGTAAGGAACATCTTTAAGTAGGTTGTCGAAGAATTTTCTTGTTTCTGGAGTAATTTCGACTTCATGAGTGTGTCCATCTTCGCCAGCGTAGCGAATATTCTTAACTGCCCCATAGACATTGGCCATCCATACCTTGAACTTGTTGAAAATATGCTTGAGCCATATTGTAGGCGACTTGCCTGTAGCAAAGTACTGCTCGCCAGCAGAAGCCCATTTTTCTTGAGCATTTTTATATCGTACCTGCTGTTCTTTAGTCCATGACTTGTAGGGCGTAGAGAAGTCAATATCGCTGATGCCGAGCCACCTGTTCATAGCCGCAAAGTCATCGTAAAATCCTTGAGGCAAGTCGTTGACAGTGGTAATAAGGTTTTCCATTTCGCGCCGGAAAGAGTGCAAAAACTCGTGAATGGCAGTACTTTCGTTTGCGAATTTTGTAACGTTAAGCACCATTTCAGCCGTTTCATGACGAACACCGTCTTCAGTAATCTCACCTGGCTGTATAAAGCGCATAAAACCGTTAGTGCCTTTTTCGTTGGGATTGAAGATAACATCGAGGTGCATAGCGTTATTGAAGTAGTCGTTAATGGACATCCCATAAGCGTGTGCAAACCCGCGAATGGAAGAGGCAGCAATGTGGGCGACAGCTTTTGAGTTTGTTCTATAATTCTGCCTAAGCCTTTTGCTGGTAATTATATCTGGATTTCTCTCACTAGCTTCACTATACGCATTAATGAGTTTCTGGTATATCTTATCCCTTACTTCCCTGAATGCCTTTCGCTCTTTTCTATTGTCGTTTACCTTCTGCCAAAAAGTCCTGTTATCCACTCTCTGGCCTGTGCTTTTCTTGAAGTTATCCTTATGGATAGTGATACCTTCAGGGTTAGTGTCGAGCCTAGTCCTGTGCTTGTGCCTGAAGTCCTCGTTGCCGTCATCTACGAGCAGCCCCGCCTCGTCAGCAAGCCCGAACTGCATAAGCCTCTGAAGCCCCGCCTGCCTCATGTCCTGAACGATAGCATCCCTTGCACTGTCAGTATCATCAATGCCTTCCGCCATCTGTAAGAAGTTGACGTAAGGTGAATATCTTGCTACGACATGGCCGTCCTTGTCGGTATACTCTATATACTTGCCGAAATACTGCTTTTCGTTAGGGTGGCTGTCGTCGAACTCGCCTGAAGTTATAGTGAGAGTGTGAGTGCTGCCGTTCCTGTCTTGGTAGGTTATTCTGCTGGAACGATTGTTGCTTGGAGTGCCTGCGGTTGTCTCTGGATTACTGCTGTCGGTGGTAGTGCTGTCTGCGGTGTTGCTGTTTCTTCCGAGAAGGTCAGTAACGTAGTCCAGTACCCTGCCGAGCCAAGACTGCCCGTCTTCCTGCGCTGCTTCCTGATGATAAGTCTCACTGCCTAAAGCCGCGTCAATTCTGCTGCCTACATTCCCGATGGCGTTGGCGAGTTTAGCCCTTCTGCCTTTTGGCTTGCCCTGAGCCTGAGCTTCTGTCTGTGATTGTGGTGCAGGCTGTGAAGCGGTGTCTTGCTGTCCCATAGGGGTAACGGAAGGAGCTAGCTGTGTATACTGCTGGATGTTCTGCGCTGTTTCCTGCTGTCCAGTCGGAGTAACGCTGCTGATGCCCTGAGTGTCCTGCGCTGTCTGTGCGGGTATGGAGCTTGGTATGTCGTTAGCGGCTTTCCTGCGTTCCCTGTAGCCTTCGTTGCCGTCAGGAATGAGCTTGCCGTTCTCATCAAGGAAGCCAGCATTATTGAGGATAGATTTTTTCTTGTGCTTAAGCTGCTCCAAGACGGATTTCTGCATGGCCTGAGCATCGCTGTTTTTGGTGAACTTGATTGTGTTGGTACGAGGTGAGTAACGAGCGATGAGCCGTCCATATTTGTCCCTGATATTGAGATGCCGCCCGTAATATCTCTGTTGTGCTGGCAAGTCATCACCGAAAGTGCCAATCTCAACGGACAAGTCAGCATTAACTTCACGGCCTTCACTATTCTGGTAGGATACGGAGAGAGTGCCGACGTTGGGAGCGTCAATATCTTCCTGCTGAAGCTCGTTGCTAGAGAAAGAGCCGAAGATGCCGTCAGCCGCCCTTCTAGCCCGCCATCTTTCACGGAAAGCCTCGTTGCCGTCGGGCTTAAGGTTGCCGTCAATGTCGAGGAAGCCGCCAGCGTTGAGGTAATTTCTGGAATTGGCCATGAAATCGCGCTGGAATTTTGCCTTCCATCGGGGGCTGTGCTTGCTGTCAAAATCTGGCGAGAAGTAGAACCCTCCCAAGTAGGGAGTGTAAGTAGCGACAAGTTTACCGCGCTTAGTCCTGATTTCGAGAGTAGGGCCGTTCCATCGTGTGAGCCTGTCAGCGTAAGCCTTAGAGTGATACCTTTCGGCAAGTTCCCTTCCGTGCGACAATCCGGCGTGAGATGATACTACGTTGAAGCTGTAATCCCTTGCGTTCGAGCCAATGCCTGCGCTGAATATGAACGTGCCTACACTGTGGCTGCCGTCATCGGAGCTGTCCTGTGTGACTGTTGCGCCCTGCTCCCTGCCTGTAACTGTTGCTGACGGATTTAGTGTAGTTCCGATGAATGTGTTAGCTGAATGGCTCTTGGTATATGGCAGATACGGTGATATAAGGCTCTGAAACTTCTCGGGGTCTACATGCTTGCCGTCAATTTTCGTCTCCATGTGCAGATGATAGCCGCTGTTCTTGCCCTTGTACCAGTTTGTTACTGTTGGATTTCCATTCTTGTCAGGCTTGCTCCTGTCAGTAGTATTGCCAGTGTTGCCGACAAGCCCGATTAACTCTCCTGCGTTCACCTGCTGTCCGCGTGAAAGATTTATGCTGCCATTTTTCATGTGCGCAAAAATCAGCTCTATTGTGTGCTTGTTCCCCTCACTGTCAGTCATTGTCCCTTCAAGTCTTACATGATTGCCGAAACTGTGATGCGGATTTGTTCCTACGCTCTTTACTGTCAGCGGAGTTCCTGTGTCCGGCACTAGTATATGATGGCCTTCTGGCACGGCGATATCCACGCCATTATGCATTTTGCCGTTGCGAATGCCGAATGCGCTTCTTATGCGCCCGTTATTAGCATTGCTGACTACATTTGACGCTATGCTCATAGTTGCGCCAAGCTGAAATTTAGGCTTCCCGCCCTGCGTATTAGTTGCTGACTGACTTGAAGACTGCCCTGACGGTAATAATCTTCCGTTAATCCTTTCGAGCAACTGGTTTCTGTCGCTATTTATTCTTGCGGTCTCATTGTCTATATCGGAAATGCGTTGTCTTATGGCTTCTGCTTCTGGTGAATTGTCTCCGTAATCTTTCTGAGCTTTTTCGTACTGTCTGACGGCTTCTTTGCGTAATGTTTCTAGCGCGGCACTTTTTGTTGTCCAATCCTGAAGAGTTACTTTTTCTGTCTCAGTCATTCCAGGTACTTTAGACAGCTGTACAGTTCCACCCTTCGGTGTAATTCCGTAGACATGTCCGTCCGGCATAACCTGAATATGATTCACGGCGTTTTCAGTATGTTCTTGCTGTCTCACCTGCAACCCGTAATTCCTGTCAGCGTCAATCCTGCTATCGCCTCTAGTAGTCCACCAGTGGCTATTGTTCTCCGTAAAGTCTCTGTTATTGCGCTTGACATCCTCAGCAAAAGCCATGTCCCTATATGCGTTGTCTGCTGCCTGCTGAGGAGTTAAGCTCTTGGTGAGTGGATTGCCGTAAGAAGTCTGCCCTGTCCAAGCGTCAAACGTACCGGGCAAAACGCTCCCGCCCAAGTCAAGATTTGTGGGAGTTACGGTGTTGGCGTTCATCAAGCTGCCAAATCCAGCGTTATCCACGAGTTGACGCAAAAACGCGCTTGCTGCTACGTTCTTTCTCCCTGCGCTGTCTGTAGCATTCGTGTAGTCCTGAGCCAAAGCATTCCGTATCTGTTCCTGACGAGCCGCTTCATTTGCTGTGATGAAGGGAGTAATAATCTTCTGCACGGTTTCAGGGTTCATCATGGCAAATCTCTTAGTCCCCGCCAGCCCCATAGCCGCCCTGTAAATATCCGCCGCAGTGGGAAGCCCTGTCGCCTGTGTTGATACTGCTGGTGCTGTAACCTTTGCAGTAGCCGGAGCTGTATCGAGTACTCCTGCTGTTGATGTGTCGTACTGTGTCAATGGGTTATTCGTCTTGTGGAACGCGCCCGCCCAGCCGTTATTGTCCTGTTCAGGTACGCTCAGTAATCCCTGCCCTGTATCCTGTGATGTTGTAGCTGACTGCTGACTGCCGCCCGACATAGTATCTACTGTTTCCCCTAACGCGCCGAAAAACGCATTAGCCTTCTTGTTTGCTTCCCTCTGCTGCCAATCGTTCCACAAACCGCCTAAGACATTAACGGCCAGCGGAGCCCACCAAGGATCTTTAGCCGCCTGAACTATCGTTGCCATGTATTAACCCCGCCCCATTTCCGAGCTAACTCTTCATCGCTTTCGTATGGTGATATACCTTTCGCCGCACTTGCCACAGTCCCGGCAGTTTTCGCGATGTTGCCTGAAGCTGGGTTCTGCCAGCCTGTCATTACGTCCTTGAGCTTGCCTAGCGCATCAATTGTGCTGTCTGCATTGCCGCCGTTCATGATACTGTTTACCGCACTCATACCCGCTCCTAATGGTGTGAGCCACTGCGCACCGGGTATGAACATCCCCGCTAATGTAGCTATGCTGCCTAGATTGCCTAATATCCCGTTTCCGCCCTTCACTACTTTTACTGCCATGCTGCTATTCCTCCCTTCACACTAAGAAGCAGCCAGATAATGCCTTCAGGTATTCCTTGAAGTGTCCCATATCCAGAAGCCCCTTGCCGAAAGCAACGGAAAACTCCTCGAACCTGTGAGCGTCAAAGAAGTCTCTGCTGACTATGCCCTCGAACTCGCCATAATCCAGCAGGCCGAAATTCTCCAAGTCAGCGGCTTTCTTCCCCATGTCATAAGCCATGCTGTTTACGTCGAAATCGAACCTGTTGCACAGTCCGAGCTGCCCGTCATTGCCAGTGATGAAGCCTTCAGCGATGAAGTTCAGGAAGCCAGTCTGCGGGGCGTAAGTCTCCGAAACCTTGCCATCCGTGTAAATGTCCTTAACCTTAACGCCTGATACATGGCCGTCCGCGCCAGCCTTGGCAAATGCGTGTCCTATGAAGTCCTGACTGTCCTTGCTGACTGCTACGAACTTGCCCGCGTCCAAGTCGAAGAAGAGATGCTCCTTAACCACGCCGACAGTCGAGCCGTCCTCGAAGTCAACACGTATCACGTCCGCGCCGTTGTCATCATACCTGCGGAACATAGCAGTCATCGGCACAGAGACCGCGCAGCCCTTCTCGAAGTCCCAAGCCTGGATTTCATCATCATTCAGCAGCTTCCATACAGGAATATCCGTTCCATCCGCGAGCCTGACCTTTGTGTCGCCAGTGATGCAGCTGCTATTTCCCTGAGTTACGACAGTATCGTAGTCTTCACGGTTGTCGTAACTGGACTGCATAGCTTTCCAGAGGTTGAAAGCCGGAGTAATCCCTGCGCCAGCCCCCTCGTAAGCCTGAGACGGTATATTGCCTAAAGCGTTAGTAGCCGACAGTAACGCGCTGGTGTCAGCCTGCTGTCCCTGCAACGCGCTGTTCATGCCGCTAAGAGCCGCCTGATACGCCGTCATGTAGTTGCGGTTGTATGCGTCTGCCGCCTGCTTGGAGAGATTGTTCACGCCCTGAGACATAATCGAGCTGTTGACTACGCCGCGATTAGCCAGATTGTTGAGCATAGTCCCCATACTGCTCTGCAACTCCTGATTGACGCTTGCGTTAAGGTTGCTAGCTAACCCGCTGGGAAGGTTTCCAGTCCGCGCAAGGGTTGCTATCTCGCTGGCTATGCTGCTGTTCTGGGTTAATGTTTCTGGTATTCTCGAAAGTAACTGTGATTGCTGACTTAATGCCTGATTAGCTGTATCTCTTGCCCTGTTCCAGTCATCCGCGCTGAAGCTCTCTAATCCCGGAAGAACTTTGTCGTACAACTTTGTCCGAATGTTAGTCAAATATTCCGGCTCAGGGTTTCTCTTCTGCACTCTATGTTCACTAATTCCGCCGCTGCCCATTTTTCTGTATTCACTCCTTAATCTCTTCTAGTTTGGCTTCCATGTAGTAGCCTCTAATATGTCCGCCGTATTTTCTCATCCATGCTTCAGGGTTTCTCTTTGTGAATGCTCTCAGCTTGCTTAGTCCGTAATCCTTCATGATTTGTATCAACACCTTCTGCCACTTTTTACCGTTACCGCACATATGATGAAGCTCTAAGATGTCATCATGAATGAAGTACGTAATGAAGCCGAACTCAGGGTGAAAGAACACCTGTTCATCCGGGTAAAGCTCCAAGTCCTTACACCCTGTACGTTCTTGATACCATTTCAGCCACTCAGTTTTTGTCCTTTTCGGCATTTTCTGTTACCTGTTTCTCACTAGTCTGTTTCTTCTTGAGTTTCTGCTCCTTGTCGTCCTTCTTAGCACCCTTACGCAAGTTCAGGAAGTGGTCTCGGATATATTCAGGGAATGGTATTCCGAGTCTGTCAGCATTCTCAATTATGGAAATACCTTCGTTCCCGATGTAGAACAAGCACACACCGTTTCTTACTGCCTCCATATCGCCGAGTATGGTATGAGTAAGAATATACTTGTCCATTAAATGAGCCATACCCACGAACATGAGTATTACGCACTTCTTCAGGATACCTTTGAAGCCTGCCTCGCTGGACAGCTTATGTTCCACCCAGCCGGCGGCAAGTCCAGAAAATTGGTCGACTGCCATACACGCAACAAGCATCATACTAAGTCCGTCCCAACCGCCCCAAAACCAGCTCATTCCTCCTAATACCCCTCCTGTGATAACGTCTATAGCGTATTCTGTGATTTCGTCTGTCATGGCCTAACCTCCCAATAGTTTTTTCTTTTCTTCCCGCAATCTATATGGACAAAGTTCTTTGTTCGGTACAATATGCAATATTCCAAGTCCGGCAGCTTGCCTTCAGCCTTGAGTTTCTGAGCAGTCTCAAACATTATCTGCGCTCCAAGTGAACAAGATAAATCTGCGGCTTTCCCTTTGGTGTGGAATGAGCCTTTGACCCCGCCGACCTTAGCGTTATGTTTTTCGCACCGACAGCCGGAATTGACGTGAATAGGAACGCCGAGAGCCTCGCGGATGGTTTGAGCCATGTTGATAACTCTCTGGTCTATGATGTTGAAGCCACAGCCGCAATGACATGAAATTCGCTAACCTTGAAATTCTTAGTATCTTTCGCCACGCTATTACCTCCTTGTTGATGTGCATAAAAAAGTGAGAAGTCCGCAATAGACTTTCCACATTATTAACCTTTAATATCACTTCGTTTATTGTTGTTACTTTACCGTTTTCATTGCTGACTTCATCGAAAGCTGTGGATTTAATTGATAAGGGCAAACGGACGAACACCATTAATAGATGTTACTGAGTTTTGCCCAGTACTCCCAGTAGAGTAAACATCGTAAAACCACATATTCACACTCGAAGCGACATCCCTCAGCCAATAACGGGTATAATTGTAGATTAATTTATAGTTATGCCGAAATGCTGCTAACTGCATGTGCGGGAAAATAGGTTCTTGATAGTACGTGCTGTATGAACTATTGTTATTCCCCCATAGCATTCTTCTATCCATAAGCTCAACAACGCAGTCGCATAACTCTGTACCTGAAGGAATGTTGTTAGTTACTTCACTCACTAAGTTCTCGGTATATGAGAGGACATGCTCTGCGCCGAAACATGCTTTGAAGATAGCCTCCGCTCGCCTGAGATATGCTGTACGCATCTTAGAGTTAGCATAGCCGCCTTCTGTGGTATTTGTATCATTCATAGGCGCAGAGAATAAAATATTGTCTGGTACAACTAAAATGCTATGAGCTGGAAACTCAGTATTGCCGCAGCACTGCGGGTAGTCCAAGTGCATTATCCTCATAACGCCGCTGTATGTGCTGTTCTGCGTCTCGTTATTCTCGTCAAGGTACTCATAGGGTACATTAGTGAAGGTGAAGTAATTGCCTGGATAAATATCAGTGAATGTTCCTGTACGGATTGTTAATGATACAGTTCTATCGAATGTTCCTAAATTTTTATCGCAACATAATTTGTTGTGTGTTCCAGAATTATCAGTTGCTATCCATTCCGATGTAGCTGGGTCATAATGAAGTAGTATGGGATTTTGGGTGTCGCCATTATTGAAGCATGGAATGAATACCGTGTCATCGCCATTCGGAAACATCGCGTTTATCAGTATCCCCAGCCGCCTATTCTGGTCTTGTGTCATGTGATAGTGTCCGGCCACCGCACCGCCAAGCAGCCCTTCAAGCTGTTCATGGTCTCCGCTGCCGCTACCGCCGACATACGGCAGAGCATTCCATCTGTCTGTTCCGTTTCCGACTTTGAGCTTTCCTGTGTCAACCTCAGCTGCAACCTCACGACGTGCAAGGAGCGGATTTTCTGATGCCATAGTTGCCGCTGTTCCGCCGCGTAACTGCATAGTTCCGTTCGGCCTTAATATTGCATTACTCATTTCTCGTAATCATCCCCCTAACATATACACAAATATGGAGTAATATTCGGCAAGTAGCTTTCTTCGCCAGCTTCAAGTGTAAATATTGACGGCCATTCATCTCCAGTAGCCCATAAGCTATTTTCTGAAGCGACGTCCCGCAGTATTCTAGGGTTTACTCCGCCTAAGCCACGAGACAGCCTGTAAAAACTGAACTGTAGATAGCCGCTTCTGTTTCTCATGTTGCCCGTTCCGTGAAAACCGTAACCATAAACCTGCTGCCCGCTCATAAGTTCACACTGGCTTTCATGCCATCCGAAACTGCTAGGCTCTCCGTTTGTTATTCCATCACAAAGATATTCGTTATGTGCCAGTACATGGTTAGCACCGAAATAGCTAACAGCTTCATCAGCGACGTTCGAAAGGTAGCGGCGGAATAAAGTGAAGCCATAGTAGCCGCCAGTAGCAAAATCCCCCAGTGAAGTTAAAGGTAACATTGTTACAGTTGAGCTATAAGGCGCGACGACTACATGAGGAGTATTGACCAGTCCCATGCTCTAACGCTCCCTCTAAGTTCTCGTACAGGTTCATGCTCCAAGGGGCTACACTCTGCTGCGGAAACGGTAACACCTTCGTTCGAGGGTCGCCGTCTACCTTGACGTACTGCCGGTTCTGCTGAATGTCCTTCACATCCAGCCCGCGCATGTCGATAAACCACCGCTGATTGTTCGTGTTCACCGTGTTGATTAACATCTGCCTCATCAACGCCGTCTTTATTGTCTGAATCTCGCCGACTATCTCCGCAAATGACAGGTTTCCTAGCACCTTGAACGGGTCGCGGATTGGCGATAGCGTGAATATCGGCACTCGCCCGTAAGGATTTTCTGTTACTCGTATCAACTCATCACCAACTACCGAAATCAGCGCGTCTTCCAGCATTCCGTCCCCGTTAATGTCCACTTTCACGTAGCACTCGTACAGCTCGTACAACGCCCTTGCTCCGTCCTCATCATTGGGACGCTGGTCTAGCTCATCATTCAGCTCCTGCTCA
>JAFSRQ010000116.1 GCA_017446055.1 Synergistaceae bacterium
GCCTCAATGTATGACATTCTCCACGTCGCATAAAGTTGCTGCATGTTGAATTGCCTCCTGTGTGTTTGTGTGTGATAGGTGAATTATACAGTTGTAAACAATCCCCACGCCTAAATGCAGGGGCTTTCGGTGAAGTTTGGTACACGGTCTAACGTCTGGACACGCATATTACCGCTCCAGAATACCCTTGTGCGTAGCAAACTTTTCGCCGGGGCTGGCTTACGCAGCCTCTATCCTGTAGAACACTTAAGTTCACCAGTTTACATTTTCTCAGTATATTTAATGCGCCGTTTACGTCCGCGTTGAATATATACGTTGATGTCCTGTATTGTCCGCGTGTTACCCTCGTTCCGCTGAATGTATATTTTTGCGGGTTATCGGCGTTGTATGTCGGCAAGTCATCATCATCAAAGAAAGATGCTTTTGACGTGTAACTTTCTTCCTGCTCAACGTAATTTATACCGAAAAGCTCGCAAAGATACTTTAACTTCTCGCGGAGCTGTCCATGCGGAACTTGTACGAAATTCTGTGTGTTGGCAGAGCCTATATTGATTTCGTGTTTCCAGTCAGGATTGTAACCTACTACGATGTTTCCTATACGGTGATTAATACAGTACGCAATAATACGTCTGGCGGCCACACTCATCGCGTGATTTATTCGGGCATTGCGTTTCCTGAGATTGCGATACTGACGCTCCGTTAAGCCTTTGATTTTCTGTTTGTCCTTGATGCTCTGAAGCTTCGCATTGTCTTTGTTGTACAAGCGATTGTATGATTTGATTTGCTTCCCATCGATAATAAACAATGCCCCCTCGCTTGTTACACATGTTGCAAGATTATCTAGTCCCAAGTCAACGCCTAAGAATTTTTCAGGGTCAACATCTGCTTTCATTTCCGGCTGCTCGTAAATATATTCAATCTCAAAGAAACAGGCATTATTCCGCGGGTGAATACGTACCTGCTGAATTTCTTTGCCTGCTATATTAGGGGGGATATTAAAGCGTAATTCGCCGTGTTCCTTCTTGAAATCCCTTGACATTGGGAGCGTAAAATAACTGTCCTTAATCTTTATTCGCGGGATTATAAGTGAGAACCAGCCGTCTTTTTTCAAGTAATGCGGAAGATTTATCATGCTGAACTGGTATGAGCCAGACCTAGCTTTGTTTATCAGAGCAAAAAATGACTTGAAACAGTAGTCGACAACTTTCAACGTCTGCTGTGCTATTGCAGTGCCTAAAACCTGATAGTTTTCGCTTCCCTTACAAACATGATAATTATTCTCGTAGCGCAGATATTTGTGTTCAGCAAAGTAATACTGCCTGACACTGTACATAGCCTCGTTAAACAGGTTTTTTGACAGTCTGCAAAGAGTTCGCAATATTTTGTATTCACGCACAGAGAGATTTTTAAGCTGATTTTTTACAGTTAAATACAAGATTATCACCTCACTTTCTATAAAAAATTATATTATGCCTCGCTAAAAAACAAGATATTAGCGAAAATAAAAAAAGAAGGAGATTTTGCGTTCCCTCCCCATAGCTAAAGCAAGAGGTATACATGCTAAAATTGTAATAATAAAGGGGCGTTAAACATGATACTGCGTGAAAATTATGAACCGTTAGTGCAGGCAGGACTTTACCCGGAAAAAATCATAGCTCAGAGTTGGTATTACGGTGAAGGGCTTGAAGGGTCATTGCCTTATGTGTGGCTACGTGAGGGCGTGTATGAGCGTCTGTTGAAGGCCGCCGAATCACTGCCGGAAGGTTTGAGGTTCGTTATCTGGGACGGCTGGAGGAGCTATGAGCTTCAGCGCGTTCTGTTCTGGAAAATGCTTGAGCGTCTCAAGGCAAAAGGACATTCCCACAACACAGCGCATGACCTCGCCGGGGAATTCGTCGCAGTTCCCTCAAAGGAAGCTGAAACTGTTTCATGGCATCTCACTGGAGGGGCTGTTGACCTGACGCTAGCGGACAAATACGGGCGTTTGCTGGACATGGGCGGGAATTTCGATGACACAGAAGAGCATTCACACACGCACTATTACGACAATCACGGCAGAGGGAATGAGGTTGCCCACGAAAACAGGATGACCCTCAAGCGCATAATGGAAGGTGCCGGGTTCAGCAATTACCCGTCCGAATGGTGGCATTACGATTACGGCAACAGAGGTTGGGCGGAGCGTACTGGGGCGGAATTTGCGTTTTATGGTTACTGTGAACCTCCGTTTAAGTGGCGGGATTGAGGCCGCGCATCTTCAGGAATTTGCGGTAGATGGCATATGCTGAATTTCCCGGGCCGTCAGGAAACATTGTTTTGGGAGCATCGAGAGCGTTGACCCATTCCGCGCTGTCAACTTCCTGCGACAAGTGAAGCTTTTTCTTGCGCGTGAAGCCTATGAAGCCGTGCATGAGCATATCTTTGGCCGCAAACCAGTAAGTCCCTGCATATTCGAGGCTCTCAAGTTCAATGCCTAATTCCTCTCTGACTTCCCTAAGCGCGGTTTCTTCGGCAGTCTCGCCCGGTGTCATGTAGCCTGATGTGAAGGACGCGTATTTGTCCGACAAGTAGCCCTGCCTCGCGAGGACGACCTCGTCAAACTCGTTGTATGTCAGGACGATTACGCAGCTTTGGAACGTGTCGAACCATCTTTTTCCGCAAGCCTCGCAGTACGGTGTTATGCCTTCATCGCCGGATAGTATCTCTGTAAGTTTTGCACCGCATTCAGGGCAGTATTTATACCTCATTGCGATTAACACTTTCTTCCGTCCAGAATTATACACGGACAAAAAATTTACCCCCCGGCCATGAGCTGAGGGGCAAATCTTATTCCTGCGCAGTGTTTGCTGTCGATTACTTCAGCACTACCATCAATATCTGCTCGGCATCGTATGGCTCTGAGAAGTCGAGAAACTCCTTGCGCTCCTCATTGACGCTGACAGCGGAGCATACCATGTCTACCTTCCCTTCAAGCAGGGCTTCGGCCAGATCCACAAAACTGTAGTCCGCGATTGCGAGTTCCATTCCCAACTTCTTGGCGATTGCCGCGCAAAGCTCGATGTCAATCCCGTAGAAGCCGTGTTCATCCCTCATGTCATAAGGTGGGAAGTCAGCCGCGCATCCTACCCACAGTTTCTCGTAGTTCTCGTTCCTGTTGAAGTCGATATCCACGGGGGCAGGGTTGCCGATGATGTACTTGGCAATTATTTTGTTGCGCGTTCCGTCTGCTTTGAGTTCGGCGAGTGCTTTGTTGACCTTTTCGCGGAAGGGATCACCTTTCCTGAATGCGATTGCGTAGGGCAGGTTCTTCGAGACAGGCTCACGGAAGAGAAGACGCAGACTTTCATGCTCTGTGATAGCAAAGTAGCGCGCTGAGGTCTCATCCATTACGGCGACATCAACTTTCTGTTCCTTGAGAGCGTCCACTATGTCGCGAACCTTTTCGAACGACACGACTTCGCCGGAACTGCCAGTCAGAAAGAGCTTGACTATTCTCTCGGCTACACTTCCTGATTGCACACCGACTTTTGCGGTCATCAGGTCTTCGAGTGTCTCTACACGGGCGGCCAGTGCAGGAAGAGCAGCAATAGAGAGCATCATTATCACAGCCAGAACGGGCGCAAATTTCTTGTTCAGTCTCATCGTTAGTCCTCCTTACTTCCTCAGCTCTTCGCCGATAATGTCGCCAAGTATTTCAGCGTCTTCGAGAGCTCTCCTCTCAAGCTCCTTCTGCTTTCTGCGCCTCTCCATTTCGCGCTTCAGTTCTTCCTCACGCCTCTTATCTGCTCCACTTCCGTATTTGCGATCCCACTTGATGAGTTCACGCCCAAGCTGTGAATGCTCTATGCGCTCCCTCTCCCTGCGCTCTAATTCTTCTTTCGGCACTGGTCTGGGTCTGCGAGTCCTTGCTGACGACACGCCAGCATCGAACGTGAAAGCCAGCGCAACAATAAGCATTGATGCACAAATAGCCTTGAACATCTTGCTCAACTGTAACACTCCTTATGTATTTAGGATTTGTGATACATTTTAAGATACGTATTTTTTTTTTTTTCAAAAGTGGAATTACGCATCTTTCCTTAAGCTGAACACACAACCACAATAATTCTGCCGATAAAGCCCCATCTCTTTCGACATTCTCACCGACCGCAAAAACCCGTTATTCTTCCTCCACACACGAGCAAGCCACTTCAGGCCATGCCGGGCGCAAATCTCCTCCCCAATAGCGTTGATGAGACTCACATTCTTATGCGGGCTGATTGTCAGAGTCGTGCAGGCATATTCGCAACCCAGTCTCACAGCCTCACACGCAGCTGCCTCAAGCTGAATCCTGAAGCATTCCGCACACCTCAACCCCCCTTCAGGTTCAGACTCAAGACCTTTCACGCCTTCAAGCCATTCTCCCGGGCGATAATCGGGAAGCTCACACGTTATTGCGTTATGTTCAGCGACAACCTTAACGGCCTCAAGCCTTCGGATATATTCATCATGAGGATGTATATTTGAGCCGTAAAAGAACCCGTAAACGTTCCAGCCCTCAGCAATCAAATCAGGCACGGGAATACAGGCATCAGGAGCGCAACAGATGTGAAGCAGTATATTCTTCATGGCATGGCCTCCAAAGTGATATGATTACGGAAATTCTACAGGAGGAATGAGACATGCAGAAGGACTCGAAAATTTACGTTGCAGGTCATAGAGGTATGGTAGGAGGCGCGATATTCAGGGAGCTTCAGCGACAAGGCTACACGAATATAATCACGCGGACTCACTCGGAACTTGACTTGACGAGCCAGGCTGATACGGAATCATTCTTTGCGCGTGAGAAGCCTGAATACGTTTTCCTCGCGGCGGCAAAAGTCGGAGGCATTGCGGCAAATTCGGCAGCTCTGGCGGATTTCATGTACATCAACATGATGATTGAGATGAACGCAATCAATTCTGCGTGGCGTAACGGATGCAAGAAGCTCGAATTTCTCGGCTCATCATGCATTTACCCGCGAATGTCCCCTCAGCCCATAAAGGAAGAATACCTGCTATCAGGCTACCTCGAAAAGACCAACGAAGCATACGCCCTCGCAAAAATTTCCGGCCTCAAATACTGCGAATACCTCAACACACAATACGGCACAGATTATATTTCCGTCATGCCCTGCAACCTTTACGGCATTGGCGACAACTATCACCCGGAACATTCACACGTATTGCCCGCATTGATTCGACGCTTCCACGAGGCAAAAATTTCCGGCGCAAAGTCCGTAACATGTTGGGGAGATGGAAGCCCTTTGCGTGAATTTCTGTACGTTGATGACCTCGCAGAGTTATGCGTGTACTTGATGAATCATTATTCGGGAAATGAAACAGTGAATGCCGGGACAGGCAAGGAGATTACGATAAAGGACTTGACCGCCCTTGTTGCTGAGATTATTGGGTATGACGGTGCAATTTCATGGGACATTTCGCGGCCTAATGGGACTCCCCGCAAAGTTATGGACGTGAGCAAAGCAGAGTCTCTCGGATGGAAAGCAAAGACCAGCCTCCGCGATGGGATAAAGCTGGCCTATGAGGATTTCAGGAGTCGTTACGCCGAAGCCCCCGCCAATTGACCGCAAGCCGCCATTATGTCAGAGCCTCTTTCCTTGCGTAGCTCATGCTCTATTTTCATTTCAGACAATGCCGCGCAAAATGCCTTTATCCGTCCTTGTGATGAGCGTTTGAGTTCTGGCTTTGAGGGTATTGGGTTGAAGGGGATTATGTTGATGTAGGGTTCGAGGCCGTCAAGCAATGCGGCTGTTTCATATGCGTATTCGGGCGAGTCGTTCACGCGGTCAATGAGGGCGTATTCAACCGTTATGCGTTCACCTGTCCTATCATGATAGCGTTTGAGGGCGGCAACAAGGCTCTGCAATGGGTAACGCCTGTTTACGGGCATGAGCTTTGAGCGGAGTTCGTCATTTGGGGCGTGAAGTGAGAGCGATAACCTTATGGGTATTTCAAAGTCAGCGAGGTCTTCAATGCCCGGCGCGATTCCTGATGTCGATATTGTTATGTGCCTCGCGCCTAAGTTGCGCATGTTCTTGTCATTGAGGGAGCGTATTGCGGAAAACACATTGCCCTCGTTCAATAACGGCTCGCCCATTCCCATAAATACGATGTTGTTGATGTCAGCACCGTTAATCTTCTCCATCATGAGGAACTGCCCGATGATTTCACCCCGCGAAAGATTCCGGGTGAAACCGTTTGCTCCTGTCTCACAGAACGCGCACTTCAGCGGACACCCGGCCTGACTCGATATGCACGCTGTCTTGTGGCCTCCGTGATTCAGAAGAACAGACTCGATTCTTGCCCCATCGTTGAGCTGCCACAGGAATTTTCGCGTCCCGTCCCGTGAAACCTGCTGACGTATCATCACGGGGAAGCCCATCGTGACATTGCCGCTGAGTTTCTCCCGGAGAGTCTTGCTGAGGTTGGTCATCCCGTCAAAAGCAAACTCCTTCTTCGCATATATCCACTGGCAGACCTGAGCCGCCCGGAATTTCTGCTCGCCCCATTCCGCAAATAGCAGCTGCCAGTCGCTAAGTGTCATTTCGAGAGCGTCATAGATATTTTCCATGTGTGAAAACCTCCTTTGACGCTATCATATCAGACATCCGCAAAGTTTATGACTTACGGTGAAATTTCCTGAGCATGACTGCCGCAGACAGTGCCGCAAGAATGAGACCCCCTCCTGAGCCGCTGCATCCTCCGCTGCTGTTGTCGCTGAAGAAATCATCAATGTCATCGGCGAGGTCATCAAGGGCATCCATTAAGTCGTCCCAGTCCCAGCCCCAATTTTTCTCACTCTCTGAACGCCATATAGTGATAGGGAACTGTTCAACGTAGCTCCATGAATTATTCCTGACGGTAACAGAGATTGTGTAGATGCCATAATCATTTTCGCCCGGCCTGCCGCTAAGGGCTGCTCTTCCGTTGCCCCTGTCTGTGAATCTCAGCCACGAGGGAAGCCCCCTCACGCTGAAAGTTAGCGGAGAACTTCCGTATGCCTCTAAAACTGCCTCGTAATATTCTCCGGCGTAACCTTCCGGCAATGTGCTGGTCGTGATGAATGGCGGCTCGTCCATAGGCGTATCATCATCAGGGATAGGAGTCGGAGTCGGTGCGGGTGAAGGCGTGTCGTCTGATTCAGGCGCAGGAGTCGGAGTCGGAGCAGGCGCAGGTGTTGGGACTGGCGCGGGTTCAGCGTCATAATCAGGCTCAGGTGTGGGGTCAGCATCAGAAGGAACTGTGAAAGCCTTTATGCATGGCGTTTGATTCCATGACCGCCAGCTTGTTCCGTTTGAGGAAAGGTAGCCTGTGCCTTTTGCTGACGATACTGCGATGGGAGTCATGCTTTGCCTGTTAGTGAGCTTGACCGCAACGGAGAATTTCTGACCCTCGCCAAGCGGAACGGGGTCAACGTCAACAGTATGATACCCGGCGTAACCGAATGTCCCGGACTTTTGCGCGGCCAGAGTCCCCCCTGAAGGATCAGAGCCTGACTTCCCGGCCCCGGCGTAAACACGGACTTCATACGCTGTGTCATTGCCCGTAGTGTAGAAGCCTGCGCGGGTTACTGCCTCGCGGGAATCTGCCGTGAATATCTTTGCCGCCCACGCCGTATTTCCGCTGCCAGTGCTGCCGCTCATGCCGAGGTAATCATCGCCGTAATGCTTCAGTCCGTCTTCAGTACGCGCGAAAGTGTACGATACCGCCTCACCAAGAAACTGGCTGTATGACATCCAGAAATAGCCGTTGTTCCCGGACTCATCACCCCAGCTGTTGCGTATGAGCCACGCTCCGTTTTGAGGGGGCTGTGTGTCGAAATTTGCCCGCGGATAATCATCGTCCCATCCTACAATAAGGACGGCATGGTTGACGAAGCCGTTTCCCGGTACATAGTATGCAGCCTCGCCTCCGGGTGAAGAGAACGCCCCGCTCCCGGCATAGTACGATGTCAGGACAGACCCGGTGCGCAGAATCATGTTCTTGATGTGGTCTCTCTGCGTGTCAGTTGTGGGGGACTCGAAGTCTATGCGAGATGAGTCAGTCAGGCAGATTCCGCACGGAGGGTAATCGGTTGCTGACGACATTACGCCGCTGATGTAGCTTGAGTTCTCCGCTCTGCTGTAGGGAAGCTCTGACTCGTTCACTGGCCCGGCGAGACGGGAGAATATAGCTGTGCTCATCGTTGAGTTTCCGCCTTGGTCTAATATTCCGTTCGTGGAGTACAGCGGGAAGCTCTTGCCGGGATCCTTGTAGACGAACCACGCCGTATGAAGCTCGGAGAAATTCGGACTGGCCATAAGCCCCTGCTTGATTGCGTTGATTTCCGCTGCCCCTGTCGCCGCAAAAGACCAGCATGTTCCGTAAGGGTTCTGATTCTTCACCGCAGGCATGCCGGAAGTACTGTAAGACGGGTATTCAGGTAGTGTGCTTGACTGTATACAGCTTTCAGGCACGTAACGCGAGGCATGTATTCCAGAGTCAGCAAAGTCAACGGAAGGAAGCTCAAGCCCTGAGAGATTCACCGGCTCAGGTATCAGACCCATGAAGGGAATCCCATCTGCCCATGCACTTGGTGAGACTGCCAGAAGTAAGACTGTTACGGCGACAAGGTATTTTTTCTGTATCATAGGAATCACTCCTTAATCTTAGTGTAATAATTATCTTGTGGCAGAAATTAATTGCAACACAGAAAAAGCTACGTTCACGAAGAAAAGCTGACACTCGCGCAGAATCTGCATAATCGAATCCCGGCTTGAAATGCTGTATACTTATCCGGCAAATTTCACACGAACAAATAAAGGAGTGATTACCCTGGCAAAAGCAGTGAAGAAGTCAGGCCAGTCAACCCGCGAGCAGATTCTTGAGGACGCAATCGGCGACATTCGAAGCAAGTTCGGGGACGGCGCGATAATGAAGCTCGGCGAAAACGCAAAGCACAATGTCGAGGTCATACCCAGCGGAGTCCTTCCTCTTGACGTTGCATTAGGCATCGGCGGTTACCCTAAAGGCAGAATCGTGGAGATATTCGGCCCGGAAGGTAGCGGCAAGACTACGATAGCCCTTTGCGCGGTCGCTGAGGCGCAGAAGGCAGGAGGCATTGCGGCATTCATTGACGCGGAACACGCACTTGACCCAAGGCTCGCGAAAACTCTCGGCGTTGACATCGAGAACTTGTACCTTGCACAGCCTGACAGCGGAGAGCAGGCACTCTACATTCTCGACCAGATGGTGAGGACTGGAGCGGTTGACATTATCGTTGTGGACTCGGTCGCGGCATTGACACCGCAGGCAGAGATTGACGGCAGGATAGGTGAGAGTCAGATGGGGCTACAGGCAAGGCTCATGTCGTACTCACTTCGGCGGTTAGCGTCAATTATCGCGAAGACCAACTGCATCGTGATATTCATCAACCAGCTCCGGGCGTTAATCTCGACAGGTTACGCACAAGGCCCAAGCGAGACTACAACGGGAGGACGCGCACTGAAATTCTATGCGTCAATACGTCTTGAGGTCAGACGGGGCAAGAAGCTGGAGAAGAGTGATGTTACCATCGGCCATGAGCTGTATCTCAAGGTCGTGAAGAACAAGCTCGCTCCCCCTTTCAGGACGGCGCACGCTAGCCTGATTTACGGCAAGGGTATTCCTGTCGGCGTTGCTGTTGTGGACATGGCCATAGACTACGAGATAATCGGCAAAAAAGGTTCATGGCTGACCTACAAGGGCGAGACTATCGGGCAGGGCAAGGAGACTGTCGCGAAATTCCTTGCTGAGAACCCGGCGTTGCAGGACGAAATCATGAAGGCTATCATGCTGAAGGCCAATGACGGAATCGGATTCATGCCGGAGGCCGGAGATGTCATGCGGACGGAAGATGATGATGCTGCTATGGCGGAGGATGGCAAGAACGCGGATGCTGGTACTTCTGCTGACGGTGAAGATGCCATGCTGGATATTGCTGACGGTGAGTCTGAAGCTGAGTGAGTGAAATGTGATGAGTTCCCTCCGTGCAGTGCGGGGGGAATTTTTTGTGTGCTATAATCCTGCGTAAATTCCAGCAATAAGGAGGTTGACACGAGTGAATTTGCGCGCCATAATGTTCGCAGTTCGCAGTTCGCAGTTCGCAGTTCGCAGTTCGCAGTTCGCAGTTCGCAGTAGCCTAGTCTGTCCTTTTACATCATTCCACAGCAGCACATCAAGCATTCTTCCGCCTAAGATACACGGGGGCTTCCCGTCATGAGGATAGCTGTATTCCTCAACGATCACGATTACGGGAAGGGAGCTTTCTTCCGTAGCATGGACTTCAGGAATCCCCAGCTCGGAAATCCCGGTATAGGCGGCACTGAATATGAGTTCATCCTTCTGGCATATGCTCTCGCGAAATTCTCAGACTGTGAGGTCAATCTCTACTGCCGCGAGGAAAGCAACATTTATCCCGATGGCGTGAAAGTACACATATTCCGCAGCAATTCCGACCTTATAGAACAGGTTAAGGCAGACGGCAATGATATTCTGGTCGTGAGAGCCTATCAGCTTCCGGATCTTTACGATATATACGGCAGGGCAAAAGATTCAGGCATTAATGTTGTTGCGTGGTCTCATAATTTCATGCCTTATGACCTTGTCGGAACTCTCTGGAAAAATCCAGCCGTCAAAAGAATCGTTATGGTCAGCCATGAGCATTATGACCGCTACCTTGACCATCCCATAATCGCCAAGTCGACATTCATACACAACATGTTTGACGGGCGTTGCTTCAGACTCCGCGAATATCCCTCATCACCGGCAGTAACTTTTACCGGCGGACTGTATAAACATAAGGGCTTCCACGTTCTTGCGGCAATGTGGAAGGACATTCTCCGTGAAGTTCCTGACGCAACACTATATGTCATAGGCAGCGGGAAACTCTACAACAAGGATACGCGGCTTGGCGGCTATGGCTTGGCCGAGTCAGAATACGAAGCCATGTTCATGAAGCACCTGACTGAAGGAGGAGAGATACTGCCGTCGGTGAAATTTCTGGGCAACATGGGAGCGAAGAAAAGCGAAATCTACTACAAGACTACAGTAGGCGTTGTGATGAATATTATCACTGAAACTTTCGGGCTTGTCGCTCTTGATGCTGAGGTCTGCGGTGTTCCTGTTGTCGCCCGCGCAAATTATGGATTATTCGATACTGTGAGGCATGGTGAGACGGGGTATCTTGGCCGAAACCCGGAGGAAATCAAGCGGTACATCATCATGCTGCTCAAGGACAGGGAGCTTAACGTCCGTCTTGGTCGGCAGGCTAAGGAGTTCACCGAGAAATCATTTCTCCCTGAAGTAATCGTGAAGAAGTGGCTGAAACTCTTTGACGATGTCATCAACGGCAGGCCATGCGAACGCATTCCGCCTACAGAGAATTACCCGGTCCGCAAGCGAATCATGCTCATCAACCGCTGGCTTCGTGATCATCACGTGCCTACAATCCCGCTGTCTACGCTAACAGTCAGCAACTTCAAGCTGGCAGTCAAACGCGCAATTCCCGAACCGTATGAGAGGCTCAAGAAATTACTGGGCAGATAGATTGAGGGGGACTCGCGCCTTCATGACGTTATCCCCCCGCTGATTTTCACGTGCTACTTGCTGAGAATGTCGCCCCGCGCAACGTCCTTTCCGAACTCGATGAACGACATCAATTCGTCTTCTCTCACAGGCTCGGTGATGACCACGATCGTCTGCGGACTGTAACCTGCTCCCTTCACCGCTCCCAAGTCAACACGAACAACAGGCTCTCCTGCCTTCACCGTGTCGCCCTGCTTCTTGAGGAGGGTAAAGCCCTTGCCGTTGAGCTTCACCGTGTCTATTCCTATGTGGACGAGAAGCCCGGTGCCGTCCTTCATCCTGAGTCCGAAAGCGTGGGCAGTCGGGAAAATCATCTCGATTACTCCGTTTGCAGGCGATGAGATTATCCCGTTGGCGGGGTCTACTGCTATTGTCTGACCCATTGTCTGGCCAGCAAATGCCTCGTCCTTGATCTCGTCCGGGCTGATGAACCTTCCGTCAGCAACAGCTACAATCACGTCATCAGGCACATCCGGGAGAACCTGCCCCAGTTCTTCGGGAGCGAGCTTGCCCTGTTTGCGCCAGATGTCCCACATGATATTGCAGGCAACCCATGACCCCACGAACGCAATAACGACTCCGCCTATTACAGCGTGCACGAAGTTCATCATCGTGTAGCCCAGAGCCAGACCTTCAGCGTGAGGAATATATCCCGGAAGCACCAAGAGTCCCGGCGAACCGCCCGCGAATCTTGCTACCCTCGTCAAGCCCATGTAGAGACCGCCGAGTCCCCCTCCTATCATGGCCGCGTAAAGTGGGAACGTGAAGCGCATGTTTACACCGTACAATACAGGCTCAGTGATTCCGAGTACAGCTGTGAGTCCTGCCGAGCCTGCCTGCTGTTTCGTGTCAGGATTCTTCGAGCGCAACGCAACCGCAAGACCTGCCGCCCCCTGTGCAACGTTTGACGGAAGCATACCGATGACGACCGAGTCCCACTTCACCGTAGCAAGATTGTTTGTGCCAATGGGAATGAGGCCGTAATGTGTCCCGGTCATTACGAGAAGCGGCGAGAAGAAGCCCACAAGTGTCGGGACAAGCCACGGAATAGTCGCGTTCATCCACGTGAACAGCGAGTTAATCAGCCCCGATGCCCACGAACCTATAGGGCCGAGAAGGGTAATCGTTACTGTTCCGCCGATGAGGAGGCTTGCAAGGGGGACGGAGAAGAACTTTACCGCTCTCGGTGAGACTTTCTGCGCCCAATGCTCAACGATTGACATGAACCAAACGCCGAGAATTATCGGGATTACTGACGAGGCATAAGGTGCGCGTGTTACAGGGAGGAAGCCCAAGAACGTAACGGCCTCTTTCCCAGACATCAGAGCCATGAATGACGGGTACACTAAAACTCCTGCGAGGGCTAGAGCGTTGCCCTGATTGCACTTGAACTTTCGGGCGCATGAGGCTGCCAAAAGTATGGGCATGAAGTAGAACGCAGCATCAGCCATAGCGTTAAGGATAATGTACGTCTGAGTGCCTGACTGAAGCCACCCCAGCCACGCGAAAAGAGCCATTAAAGCCTTGAGGAGTCCTGCGCCGGTTATTGCGGGGATAATGGGCTGGAAGATGCTTGCGATGCTTTCGAGGAGCTTGCTGAGTTTTGAGCGGTTGTCTTCTTTCTCAGCGTTTGGGTCATCGATTGCGGCTGAAGCCTCGAAGCCTCCGATTGAGACGACTTCCTGATAGACCTGCGGAACGTCCGGGCCTATGACGATCTGGTACTGGCCTCCCGCGTTGACGACCTGGAGGACTCCCTTGAGCTTGGTGATTGCGTCGGTGTTTGCCTTGGTGTCATCGTTGAGGGTGAAGCGCAGACGGGTCGCGCAGTGTACTACGCCTTTGACGTTGAACTTTCCGCCGATGTGTTCGAGGATTTTTGCTGCCAGTTCTTTGTAGTCCATGTTGTTGCCTCCTGTATGAAATTTTGTGTTGCTATTTTGCTCCGTATGAGCGTAAGAGCCGTGCTGTGTCTGTATGGCCTCTCCTTATCGCACATATCAAAGCGGTGTTACCGTCATTATCCTTGAAGTTGACATCTGCACCATGTATCAGGAGTGATTTCACAATTTGGGTGTAGCCGAATACTGCTGCCTGTATCAAAGCTGTTCGGCCATGATTATCACTAGAATTAACCTCTGCGCCTTTGGTGAGGAGTAAGTTTACAATACATGGGTCATCAACATACATATCCATTGCTGCCCGCATCAAAGCTGTCCATCCATTATTATCCTTGAGGTTGACATCTGCGCCGTTTCTCAGAATTAATTCCGCAATTTTGATATTGCTCCTATAGACAGCCAGCATTAACGCTGTTGAGCCGTAATTGTTCTTAGCATTCAGCTCTGGACTATGTTTCAAGAGCAATTCTACAGTTTCGGCATTACCGTAACACGCAGCCAACGTTAACGCTGTATCGCCTCCATTGTCGCCAATATTAACATCCGCGCCATATCTCAGAAGCAACTCCATAACCTCAATGAAACCATATGTTGCTGTCTTCATTAAAACCGTATTGCCATCATTATCCTTAGCGTTGATATCTGAGCCATATTTCAGGAGCAATTCTATTACATCAAGGCAATGAAGATTCGCGCTCAATAAAGCCGTACAGCCAAGGTTGTCCCTAGAATTAACGTCAGCATCATGCTTTAAGAGCAGTTCTGCTGTTTGTGTATGTCCACATATTGCCGCCAGCATTAAAGCCGTCTCACCGTTATTATCCTCAGCATTAACATCTGCACCGTATCTCATGAGCAATTCTGCTATTTCTGGACGGTTATGCCAAGCTGCCAAAATTAAAGCTGACCTTCCGTTATTGTCTCTAGTATTATCCCTAGCGTTGACATTTGCGCCGTTCATTATGGCTTCTTCAATCTCTTCCGCAGAGGCAGACTTACACAGCTTCAGAAAATCATCATCGCTAATTATCGGATATTGCTTTCTAAGTCGAATCAACACTCCGTCTTTGCGCTGAAGTTCACCCTGTGCCTGTTCAAGTTGACCTAGTATGTTCTGCTTTTGCGCTTCTGACTGACTTAATGCCTCGTCCTTGCGTCCTAACTCCTGCTGTTGTGCCTCAAGCTGACTCTGCAAGTCCTGCCGTTGTGCCTCAGACTCCCTCAGTGCCTCCTGCAAGCGTTCACATTCTTCCTTTGTTGCTCCAAGCTGAGTCATCTCTGCTCTCATCTGTTCAAGCTCCTGCTTCTTGCGCCTGTACATCTTCATGAACGCACGATACCGACTGTACAGCCACCCCAGCAACGCAAGCATAAGCCCGGCGGTTATCTCCCCTCTGGCTTCCTTCAGATACTCAATCACGATTTTCATCAATCAAGCTCCTTACTCGTCAAGGCTCGCACCGTCAGACTCAATCACCCCCTTGTACCAGTAGAAACTATCCTTCCTGATTCTCTTCAGGCTTCCCTTGCCGCTGTCGTCCTTGTCAACATAAATCATCCCGTAACGCTTCCTCATCTCCCCTGATGACGCGCTCACAAGGTCAATGCACCCCCACGCCGTGAACCCAATCACCGGGATTCCGTCCTCAGTGATTGCGTCCCTCAGTGCCAGCAAATGCGCCCTCAAGTACTCTATTCTGTACGCGTCATGAATTTTCCCGTCAGCGTCAACCGTGTCATTCGCTCCGAGTCCGTTCTCCACCACAAACAGCGGCTTCTGGTAGCGGTCATAGAGACTGTTGACTGTGATTCTGAGTCCCAGCGGGTCAATCTGCCATCCCCATTCCGTATGCTTGAGGTAGGGATTCTCCACAGCACGGAAAACAGCGTTGCCCGGCCTCTGATGCTTGGCGAAAATCTCAGGGTCAGCCGTCGTGCACCGTGAGCAGTAGTACGAGAACGCAACATAGTCCACCGTCCCGGCCTTGAGCGTCTCAGCGTCTGCTTCTGTTACTATGTCGGCAATCCCGGCGCGCTCCATCCTCTTCAGTGCCCACACTGGATATTCGCCCCGTGCCTGAATGTCCGTGAAGAAGTAGTTATCCCTGTCCTTCTCGATGCTGTCCAGAATGTCAGCAGGGTTGCAGGAGTAAGGGTAGAACTGCCCCGCCGCCAGCATACAGCCGACCATTGAGCCGGGCATGATCTCGTGAGCAAGTTTCACTGCCTCCGCACTGGCGAGTAACTCGTGATGTGCCGCCGTGTACTTGGTGCGCTCTTTGTCCTCGCCGTCAGCAAACACAATCCCCGCCCCCATGAACGACATGTGAAGGAGCATGTTGATTTCGTTGAACGTTATCCAGTACTTCACGAGTCCCTTGTAGCGCGTGAAGATGACCCGACAGTACTTCAGGAACGCGTCAATCATTCGCCTGTCGCGCCAGCCTCCGTATTTCTTGATGAGGGCTATCGGTGTGTCGAAGTGGTCGATTGTTACGAGAGGTTCGATGCCGTGCTTCCTGCACTCACGGAAGACTGACTCGTAGAACGCAAGCCCCGCCTCATTGGGTGTGTCATCGTCGCCGTTGGGGAGAATGCGAGTCCACGCTATAGAGAGCCTGTAGCACTTGAAGCCCATCTCAGCGAAGAGCGCAATATCCTCCTTGTAGTGGTGGTACATGTCGATTGCTTCATGTGAAGGGTAGGTGTAGCCGGGCTGAGGGGATAACATTTCGAGTTCGCCGCGGGCTACCTTCATTCGGTCATTGCCTGCCGGGATTGTGTCAACGCTTGAGAGTCCGCGCCCGTCAGCGTCATATGCTCCCTCGCACTGGTTCGCGGCAGTCGCTCCGCCCCAGAGAAAGCCGGAAGGGAAAATTTTTCGTGCCATGAGAATTTTTCCTCCTTGATTGTTTTATTGGGATGTGGAAATTATATCAGGGAGGAATGTTTTTGCTTACGGGGTTTATGTCAGAATGTACTTCACCGCCTCGAACATTAGCCTGTACACATAATACAATCTGCTCATGCCGTACTTCCTGTGAATGCCGTAAATCTCATCGAGCCTCTTTTTTGCCTCACTTAGACTCTTCTTTGTACTCATTCCCCCGAAAGTGAAGTTGCTTATGACCTTGTCGACCGGGACCAGCTTCTTACCGTCAACATAAAGATGTGTGGCGAAGTCAAAATCATCGTGGGAGTTGATGAGGGGGTAAGGATATTGCAGGAGGACTTCACGTTTAGCGAACGCCGCCGGGTGGCACCAGTGCGAGGTTGACCAGAAGAGTCCGCGCCGTGCGTGCTTGATGTAGTGTCCCTTCCCCGTAATCACGTTGAGACTCCCCCAAGCGAGGTCGTAATTCTCGCGCCCGTACAGTTCCGCCATAGTCCCCACCGCGTCAGGCTCGTACCAGTCATCCGCATTAATCTGCCCGACAATGACCCCATGCGCCAGCCCCGCGCCCTTGTTGAGAGCGTCATACATCCCCCGGTCAGGCTCTGAGATTACCGTCATGCTTCGTCCCGGCCTCCTGTTGAACACGTCAAGATATGACCTCGCAACCTTCACCGTATTATCCCGCGATGCCCCGTCTATCACTATGTACTCAATCTCCGGGTATGACTGGGCAATCACGCTCTCTATTGTCCGCGATATAGTAGCCTCAGCGTTGAATGAGACCGTGAGAATCGTTACTGGGATTGCGATCTTCCTCACCTCGTTTTGGGATTTCATGCCGCGATTATAACACGCTGAATTTTTCCTGACTGTTGACATTTCCGAAAGCCTCTGCTAATCTTATCCGCGCTAAATCGTAATGGCACTCGTTTTGCGTGAGTGCTAAAATCATCAGAGGAGGTGAACATCAAATGACGGAAAGGCAGTTAAGCATCATTCTCGCGGTGGTCTACGAGTACATCAAGACAGGAGAGCCTGCCGGGTCAAGGACAATCACGCGCAAGTACATACGTGGACTCAGCCCTGCGACGATACGCAACGAGATGGCCGACCTTGAAGAGATGGGATATTTCTATCAGCCTCACTCGTCATCAGGGAGACTCCCTACAGCAAGAGCATACAGAGTGTACATAGACTCGGTAACGTCAAGGGCAAGGCATCACCTTCACGCGGAGGACATAAGGCAGGAGATACTCGGAAGCAAGAGCGGCATTGAGGATTTATTGATGCACGTAACTCATCTCATGGCCAGACTCACAAACTGCGTGGCGGTCGCGGCGGTCCCGGCACTCGAAAGCGCAGAGATTCAGCACATAGACTTCATACTCATGGGAGGCAACAACGTTCTGGCATTGATTGTGCTTAAGGGAGGACTCGTTCATCATTCACAGTTCACGCTGCCGTATGAGGTTGACGCGAAGACTCTTGAGGATTTCAGCAGGAGGATCAATACATTTGCGGGCGGCCATTCCTGGAGCGAGGTCAAAGAGATACTGTATCAGTACGCATCATCGGGGCTGTCTGAGGCTGAGACTTCATGCAGGGACGCTATAACGGAGCTGGACAAGTTCCTTACTGAGCAGAACTACAAGTTCTTCAGCGCGGGTGCAAGGAATATTCTGGACTTGCCTCACTTTCAGACAATCTCGCGGATTCAGGCGGTCTTGAACTTGCTGGAACAGGAGAAGCCCCTAGCCCGGATGATAGAGAAATGCCGCAAAAGCAAAGCACTCAACATAGCGTTGGGCGAGGAGAACGAAACCGAGGGCATGGAGGATAACGCAATGATACTCATACCCGCCCGGCCAAGACAGCAGAAGGCAGTGTTAGGGTTAATCGGGCCTATGAGGATGGATTATGAGAAGTCTATAAGCGTTCTTGAAACTGTTGCTGACGTTCTCGATGAAGACTCTTCAGGGAGGTGAACAATATGGACGAGGAAGAATTACAGCCGGAAGTTACAGAGGATAATGAACAGGATGAAGCCGGAAAACTGGAGCAGGAGATAGACAGCCTCAAGACGGAAATAAAGACAGTGAGGGCAGACTTCTACAACTTCCGCCAGCGGACAATCAAAGAACGCAACGAGACCAGAGCCCGCGCCAAAGAGGAAGTAATCACGGAGATGCTCCCGGTGCTCGACAACTTGGACCGGGCATTGACGGCAAGCAGTGATGACCCGGTCGGAATCGTGAAGGGCGTTGAGATGGTGCAGCGTCAGTTTGTGGGAGTGCTTGAGGGACTCGGTGTCAGTATCATCAAGACTGAAGGCGAAATGTTCGACCCTGCGCTTCATGATGCTTCAGGCACGGAGAAAGTTGATGATCCTGAACTTGACGGGAAAATCACGGCGGAACTGCTCAGGGGTTACAGGACAAAAGACAGGGTGTTGCGCCCGGCAAAAGTAACAGTAGGGAAAATATAGGGAGGAAAATATATCATGGCTAAAGTAGTAGGAATAGACTTAGGTACAACAAATTCATGCATAGCAGTGCAGGAAGGCGACCAGACAACTATTATCGCCAACAACGAGGGAGCAAGGACTACACCGTCAGTAGTAGCATTCACGAAGGACGGCGAAAGGCTTGTAGGTCAGCTCGCGAAACGTCAGGCCATCGTCAACGCAGACCGTACAATCATGTCAATCAAGCGCGAAATGGGGACGGATTACAGGGTCTCAATTGACGGCAAGAAATATACCCCGCAGGAAATCTCAGCGATGATTCTCCAGAAGCTGAAACGTGATGCGGAAGATTATCTTGGTGAGACTGTAACGCAGGCGGTAATCACAGTCCCGGCATACTTCACCGATGCACAGAGGCAGGCCACTAAGGACGCTGGCACAATCGCGGGGCTTGAGGTTCTCCGTATCATCAATGAGCCTACTGCGGCGTGCCTGGCTTACGGTGAGAACAAGAAGGACGAGCATAAGATTCTAGTGTTCGACTTGGGCGGCGGTACGTTCGACGTGTCAATTCTGGATGTGGGCGAAGGAGTGTTCGAGGTTCTTGCGACTGCGGGCGACAACAGGCTCGGCGGTGATGACTGGGACAACAGGATTGTTGACTGGATGGCCTCAGAGTTCAAGAAGTCAGAAGGCATTGACCTTACGAAGGACTCAATGGCCATGCAGAGATTACGTGAGGCGGCAGAGAAGGCCAAAATCGAGCTGTCCAACATGACCGAGACGACAATATCACTGCCCTTCATCACTGCAAACCAGACCGGCCCCAAGCACCTTGAGATGAAGCTGACACGCGCAAAGTTTGAGGAAATGACAGCAGACCTTCTTGACCGCACAATCAAGCCCACGCAGAGAGCGTTGCAGGATTCCGGGCTGAGTGCGTCAGAAGTCGACAAGATATTACTCGTAGGCGGCTCAACACGTATGCCTATGGTTCAGAAGAAGATTGTTGACCTTCTCGGCAAAGAACCCACAAAGGGCATCAACCCCGATGAGTGCGTTGCGGCAGGCGCGGCGATTCAGGGAGCAATCCTCAAGGGAGACCATAAGGACATAGTGCTTGTTGACGTTACGCCCCTCACGCTTGGGATTGAGACTCTCGGCGGCGTGATGACGAAGATGATTGAGCGCAACACGGCCATTCCCGCGCAGGCAAGCCAGGTCTTCACGACAGCTGCGGACAATCAGCCCCAGGTCGAGATAGCGGTCTTCCAGGGCGAACGTCCTATGGCACGGGACAATGTGCAGCTCGGACAGTTCACGCTTGACGGTATCGCCCCCGCTCCGAGAGGGATTCCGCAGATTGAGGTTACGTTCAACATTGACACGAACGGAATACTCAACGTGTCAGCAAAAGACAAAGGCACTGGCAAGGAGCAGAAGATCACGATACAGTCATCGAACCTGTCAAAAGACGACATCGAGCGTATGAAGAGGGACGCTGAAGACCACGCCGCTGATGACGAGAAGAAGCGCGCAACTGCTGAGGCAAAGAATGAGGCTGATACAGCGGTATTCCAGGCCGAAAAGCTCATGAGGGACTTGGGCGACAAGATGACACCTGAAGAGAAAGGCCGTGTGAACACGAAGATTGACGCGCTGAAGAAGGCTATTGAGTCGAATGATGAAGCGGGAATGAAGTCGGGCAAGGATGACCTGATGAAGACGATGCAGGAGTTCGGAGCGAGGCTGTATCAGAACGCAGGCCCTAATCCGGGAGCAGGCCAGAATCCCGGACAGTCAGCGAATGACAGTGATACGGTAGATGCAGAGTTCAGCGACAAGAATTAACGTTAAGCGGTAAAAGAAAAGCCCCCGGCCATGAAACCGGGGGTAATTTTTTGCCTGAATATAACCTAGTCCTTAATCCTCACAGCGATAACAGGCTCGTAGATGACTCCCGGCTCAAGCCAAGCTGATGCTGTTACGCTGTAGCTCTCCGGGACTCTCTCGACCGTCTCTCCGTCATCATCGAGGAATATTGCGTTGTCGGCATCATTCTCGTCCTCTTCTCCGTCCGGGAACGAGTGCCACACAAGCAGGCCGCCTTCAGGAACAGCAGCGTCAAGCGACACCGTGAACTCGTA
>JAFSRQ010000117.1 GCA_017446055.1 Synergistaceae bacterium
TAGTCCCTGAATGCCCCCGACAGGTTCACCTTGCCGTCAAACTTGCAGCTGTCGATAGTGCCGCTCTCCATGTAGGCAGAAATTCCGCCCGCATAAATAGTGATGGACTTGTTGAGCGTCGCAAGCCTGATACTGCCAGTAACAGAAAGATCCTTCACCACACCGCCCTTGATGTAGCCGAACAAGCCTGCGTAATTCTCATCCGAGCGGGCAATAGCTATAGTTATTGTGTGGCCGTTGCCGTCAAGCTGTCCCCGGAATGGGTACGAGCTGTTGACACCGATGGGCTTCCAGTCCTTATAGCCGCTAAGGTCTAAGTCAGCCGTCAGCTTGTAGTACCTGCCCATTGAGATTGTGCCGTCGTTGATGTCATCCCTGGCCTTGATGAGTGTTGCGACCGAGTTAATCTCCCATGCTGAGTCCTCATCGTAGCCTTCAAGAAGATAGCCATCACTGCCGTAAACCACAGCCGAAGCCACCGCCGCTGACCATGCCACAAGAACAACGGCCAGCAAGAACGAAATCAGCCTCTTCATGATTATGATGCCTCCTTAAATTTTGTGATTGATGTATGTTCGTGGATAATCGGTATTGTACTACATTGGCGTGAAAAAAATCCCCCAGCTTTTCATGGCCGGGGGCTGTCTGCTTTATGACTGGGGTTCTACTATGATACTGACGTTCAGGGCAGACTTCCGCGACCTGCTGTTGGCATTCTCCGCAATCACTGAAAGTTTGTACTCACCTGCTCTTCTTGGCGTGCCGTAAAGGACTCCTGTGTCTGTGTCCAGCATGAGACCTTCAGGAATATTCCCGGAGTATGACCATATCACTTCAAGCGGGCTTTCTGTAAGCTCAAACTGGAAATGTGCCGGAACACCAACCGCAAATTCCAGCGTTATGCCTTCCTCAGCCGCGAACACCGGACGCACAGCCCTGACAGTCATATTCATCGTCCTGCTGTATGACTGCCCTGACTCATCATCCGGGCCATTGGTGATTGTTACTGTTACCCTGCCGCTGAATATCTCCTGCGGTATTCCTGAAACCGTACATACTTTCCCGTTGTCTCTCACAGTGTATTCGAGTCCGTAAGGCAGTCCGTCAATGTCCCACTCTATCGGTGTTACGCCTGTAGCAGTAAGCTCCGACCTGTAAGCGGCTCCCTCAGTCCCAGACTCTAATGTGCCGTAAAGCATTGGCCTTGTCCCACCAGCCGAAGCAGTCCCTGAAACCACAGCGGCAATAACCAGCGCGATTAACTTTCTCATCTTGACCTCCGTAACAAAAAGCCCCCCGGTTTCAGGCCGGAGGGTAATGCGGTAATTTCCGCTAGTCCTTGATTCTTACAGCTATAACAGGCTCGTAGATGACTCCGGGTTCAAGCCATGCGCTTACCGTTACAGTGTAGCTTTCCGGGACTCTCTCGATTGTTTCGCCGCTGTCATCGAGGAAGATTGCGTTGTCCGAGTCGCTGTCGTCGTTCTCTCCGTCAGGGAATGAATGCCACACGAGCAATCCTCCTTCAGGCGCGGCCATGTCAAGCGAGACCGTGAACTCATACATGCCGGACTCTTCGACCTCCACAGCAGGAAGGACAGCCGCAACTATTTCGCCGGAATTTGCGATTTCAGCCATCATGTCAGTGGTGAGTTCTCCGCGCTCGTAGTACGCAATGCCGTTGACGAACTCAGGCTCTTGCTCCTCCGGGTCATTCGCAGGCGCAGGAGTCGTGTCATCCGTTATCACCATTATGATGTTCAGTGCCTTCTTTGCTGACAGCTTGTTGGCGTTCTTGGCGATAACCGTGAAGACAAACCTTCCTGTCTCATTCGTAGTCCCGTAGAGGCGGCCATTGTCAGTGTCAAACGTGAAACCTTCAGGAAGATTGCCGAGGCATTCCCAAGTTACCGCAACAGGCTTTACTGACAGCTTGAAGTCGAAATCAATCGGCACTCCGGCTTTCCATGTCGCCAGCTCTATAGCTCTCGTCTCGAACTGAGGCTTGAGTGCCTTGATGGTCAGCTTCATTTTCTTGCCTATGTACTGTCCATCGCCTGAGCCGTTGTCGATTCTCACGTCTATCTTGTCGCTGAATGCCTTTAGCGGTGTTCCTGAGATAGTGCAGGTTTCACCCGTAGGACTCTGCTCATAGTCGAGGCCGTCAGGGAGTCCGTCAATATCCCACGTTATAGGTGTTACTCCTTTAGCCTTGAGCGTTGATGTGTACGGTACACCCTCGCTGCCCTTCTTGAGAGTGCCCTTGATCTTGGGTGTTACTCCCTGAACCTTAAGCTCATACTCACCAACAACCTCTACAGCTCCGTTGCTGGCTATGATGGTCAGATCGTAGTCGTCAACTTCTGTGGGTTTGCCGGAGAATTTGCCCCTGTTGAACTTGATTCCCTCCGGCAGATCTCCCACAATCGTCCATTCCGTAGCCTTGAAGTTTACCAGCTTGAGCGTGAACGCATACTTCTTGTTCCACTTCGCCGTCTTCAGCGTGTCAGACTTGAATGACGGTGTTCCGCTCTTTACTCTCAGGCTGAATGACTTTGTCGTACGCCCCAGACTGTTTTCCGCAACGAGCCTGAATGTGTATGTCGTAGCACTCCCCATAACAGCCCCGGAAATGAGTCCGCCCTCGTCAAGCTTCAGCCCTGTCGGAAGCGGGTTAGAGCCTTCCGCCAATGACCACTTCACATCGGTGCCTTCTGCTGACAGCTGGTAGTTGTACTCCTCGTAGATATAACCGTCGGGAAGCCTGGCTGTTGTCGTTATCGCGGGCGGGTTGAGGTCGTACACAGTAATCGTGAATGGCCGTGATACCTTATCCGCTACGTTTGAGGCAGTAAGCGTGAATGTGTACTGTCCCTTCGCCGCTAATGTCCCGGAGATAGTGCTGTTCTCTGTGTTCAGCGTCAGGCCGTCAGGGAGCGTTCCCTCAGTTACGGAGATGGTTACGGGCTTTGTCCCGGTCGTCTCAATGAGCGCGCTGTATTCCCTCGTTACGTAGCCGAACTGCTCACCCCTGATTCTGAGTGTCGGAGCTGTACCCTCGATGAAAATCGTGAAGTCTTTGCTGTCAACACCTGCTGAGTTTGCCGCGGTCAGCCTTACGTCGAATGAGCCTGACACAGTCGGAACACCGCTGATTATTCCGTCAGCATTAAGTGTGAGTCCTCTGGGAAGAGTGCCGATGTTGTTCCATATCATTGGCGCTGATCCTTCAGCCTCAAGCGTGAAATCATATGATGTGTTAATCATGGCCGAAGGAAGAGCCTCAGTTGTGATTGACGGCACTGAAGCCCTGATTGTGAGGGCGCGCCTTCCGCTTGACATTCCTGCTATGTTGGAGGCTGTTACGGAGAAGTTGAAGCTCCCGGCCTCTTCCGGCGTTCCGTAAATCCTGCCTGAGCTGACATCAAGCGACAATCCTTTAGGCAGTGCTCCGAATATGCTCCATGTTATCGGTGATGTGCCGTCCGCTGAAAGAACAGTGCTGTACTCAACTCCTACAGAGCCTTCCGGGAGCGTGTCGAATGATGCTGTCGACGGAGCTATGCCGTTCACTGTCAGTGCTAACGTCTTCACCGCCGCTCTCGACTCGCCTGCCGCGTTTGTGGCCTTCACGGTGAGCTGGAACACGCCCGCCTCTGTCGGTATGCCTGATATAGTCCCGGATTCTGACAGGGTGAGTCCTGCGGGAACATCGCCTGACACAGACCACGTTATCGGAGCTGTTCCATCTGCCGAAAGCACCGCACTGTAAGACTCATTGACCTTCGCCGCCGGAAGGAATGCCGTTGTGATCTTCGGGGCAACTACTACAGACTGCTCAACCTCAAGCGTGAATGTCTTGCTGTCAGTGCCGTAGCTGTTGGACGCAATCACCGAGAATGTGTAGCGTCCCTGCATCGTTGGAGTGCCTGAGAGAGTCCCGCTGTCGAATGTAATTCCGTCCGGGGGATTTCCAGACCAGTCCCACGTTATTGGCTCGCTTCCTGTTGCCGTGAATGTTGCAGTGTAGTACTCATTCGCCCGGCCTTTGTCGATGCTCACTGTAGTGATTGATGGTGCATCACCGTTCACCTTCAGCGTGTAGGTCTTCTCATCGCTGCCGAAGTCGTTCTCAGTCTTGAGCGTGAATGTGAATGTCCCTTCCTCCGCTGGTGTACCTGACAGTGTGCCGTTGTCGTTGAAGATCACCCCTTCAGGAAGCGTGCCGGAAAATTCCCACGTGTACGCGCTTCCAGCTACAACAGTGAAGCTAGCTCCGTATGGAGTCCCGATATGAGCATCAGGGATTGACGTTGTCGTTATCGTCGGCGGAACGTCTTCAACCTCCATCTCATATGTGCATGAGTCAGAGCCTGCCGAGTTGGTTACTGTTACTGTTACCGTGTAAGGTCCGGGAAGTGTGAAACGCCTGCTTGACCCTATTGTGCAGTGGAAGCCTTCTGTACCTATCTCAGTCCAGACAGAATACCAGCACTCACTGGGAAGCCCCGTTACTGTCCATTCCAGCGGCGCAGTGCCTGTAACGAGAATATCAGCATTGTAACGCTCTCCGACTTTGCCGTTCGGGATTGTCTGTGTGGTAATGCTCGGTTTCTCTGCTGTTACTGCAACAGGACTGTTTACGGTGATGGTAAGCTCCTTCGATGTCTCAAGCTCTCCGTCAGTGTCATCACTCTCAGCAGCGGCAATTGCTGTGAACGTATAATCCCCGGTTGCATCAGGAGTTCCTGAGATTACGCCCGTATCAGGGTCGATGTCCAGCCAGTCGGGCAGATCGTCAGCGTCCCACGTTACAGAAGTCTTGCTGAGAGCTTCGAGCCTTGTGGAGTAAAGGTTGTCCTGAATGGCCGCAGGGAGAGTCTCCGTAACTATTTCCGGTTTGTCTGACGGGTAAATGAAGACAATCATCTTGCTGGGGTCGTCAGCTCCGTTAAGGTTATAGCCTGAAGGCATCGCGAAGCCTGTATTGTACTCGTATATCACGCATTCGGGGAGCGAGTAGAAGGTTGCCTTTCCTGTGTCGGGGTCAAAAGTCTCTGCATAGCTCGCGCCGTATCCGCGTACGCTGTCGGTGAATACGTTTGCGAGATTTTCGCCGAGTATGCCGGAAATGTCAGCAACATAATACGGACTGTCGGCATATTTCTTCACGTCAAGCCCTGTGAGGTTCTGCGGTGAGAGGCTCAGGTTTGACGGGTTCAGGTTTACGTTTGCGCTGAGGTCGAGTGCCGGAATCTTGTTGCCGTAGCAGCTGAGATCCACAAGTGCCGTGTTACTGCTCAGGTCTAGCTCTTCAAGCTGGTTGTCGCGGCAGCACAGAACACGCAGCTGGAGATTTGCCGAGAGATTAAGCTCTGTTATGCGGTTGGCCTGGCACCAGAGAACTTCAAGCTCAGTATTCCCGCTAAGGTCTAACTCCTCAAGCCTGTTGTTGTCGCAGTGAATGGTCTTGAGCGCGGTGTTATTGCTGAGGTCTAACTCTTCGAGCTGGTTGTTGTCGCAGTCAAGGTATGTCAGCTTATTGTTCGCCGACAGGTCAAGCTCGGTCAGATTGTTCATCCAGACAGTAAGGTTAGTCAGCTCTGTGAAATACTCGATGCCCTTCACTGAAGCAATCCCCATGTTGTAGACGTTGATGTAGGTTACCGCGTTCAGTTCGTCAGAGTCTAGCCACATATCACCGTCGGTGTCAAGGTTGCTGCTGACGTATGACCTGAAGCTGTCATCCGGGAAATGAGCCGCGTCAATCGGAATCCCGTCAAGCTCGGAGATGTTCAGCGTGAATGTCCGGGAGTCCTGGCCGCCCTCATTTGTAGCGGTAACAGTAACGGATAAAGTCCCGGAGGCTGTCAGAGTCCCGTAAATCAATCCATCTGACGTGGCACTAAGTCCATTGTACAGTCCGTCAACAGTCCACGTAACAGGCGTATCACTCTCGGCTTCGAGCTGGTATGAGTATGGCTTGTTGAGTCTTCCGTCAGGCAGAGAGGACGTAACTATTTCCGGCGGATTTGACTCTGACCCGTTCACCGTGAGGACGAATGTTTTGACCGTGCTGTAATTTCCGTTCTTCACCGTAACCGGGAATGAGTATGTCCCTGCTGTCGTAGGAGTTCCGCGTATATAGCCGCTTGAGTCCATTTCGAGTCCGCCAGGGAGATTCTCGGCTGACCACACCCACGCAAGATATGAGGGCAGGTTTTCGCCGTACACATAGAACCATGCAGTGTAGTATTCTCCGGCTGTAGCTTCAGGCAGAGTGGAGTCTGTGGTGATTACGATTGTCGGAGCCATAACATCAAGCGTGAAGAGTGTGTAGTCTTCCCCGGCAGAGTTGGCCGCGTAAATCCCGAACGAGAAGCTGCCCACCTCTGAAATAGCACCATAAAGCACACCGCTGGAGCTGAGTGATACTTCTGCAGGAAGCGTGCTGCCTTCTTCAGTCCTCCACTTTATAGGCTCTGTGCCGTTTGCCTGGAGCTGAATGCTGATGATGTCCCCCAGAACGAACTGACCCAAGTATGACGATGACGTTATTGCAGGGGCTATAGTGTTGTCGGTTACTGTGAGGAAAAATTCGCGCGTGTCATATGTCGACTCGTTAGCGGCACTCAGGGTGAATGAGTACGTGCCTTCCTTTGTGGGAGTGCCTGAGACAGTATCCCCCGCAAACGTCAGTCCTTCCGGAAGTTTCCCGGATGTGAGCGACCAGGTTATAGGAGTCGTTCCTGACGCAGTGAAAGTAGTGGAGTATGACTGACCGACAAAGGCTTCACCGAGTAATGACGCTGTCGTTATTGACACGGCCTCGATGGTCTCGTCGCTTGGGTCATCACCGCCGGGGGCTACATCGGAATTTCCGTAAACCCTTCCGCTTGTGCCGTCCCTGTAGCCGTAAATCCTGTTCTGCTTGATGCCGGCCTCAAGAGTTACGCGCGAGTAGTTGTTGCTGATCTCGTTCCCTGAATTGTAGTCAGTGAAGTAGCCGATAATGCCGCTTGCGTATGAATGCTCTCCCGGTGCTGAGGATTTGATCTTTGTGGACGAGTCTTTTCCGCCGACCTTGCAGTTTGTGATTACCGTTTCGTCCCAGCGGTTTGCTCCGGCAATGCCTCCTACAAGCATATCGTAGGTATCTGAATGTGTGCCGGTGATTGTTCCGTCAAACGTACAGTTTTCGACACGGCCACCGAGAATGTACGCTACGATTCCGCCGACGTAAGAACTGTAGCCTCCTGACCAAGCATAGCCTGTGTTCCTGTTTGAGACCGCTACCCTGCCTGAGACTTTCAGGTTCTTGATTGTTCCTCCGCTCATCACCCCGAAAAGCCCGGTGTAAGTCTGGTTCGTCCGGGCAATGTACACGGTGATTGTGTGGTTTCCGCCGTCAAAAACGCCGTTGAAGGGAGTCTTGTTGTAGTTCCATTCGTCTTCGTCCGGGCCTATAGGTATCCAGTCCCTGTACTCCCTAAGGTCGATGTCTGCTGTCAGGCGGTAATATTTCCCGGTGTTGATCTTGCCGGAGTAAATATCATCGCGGACTTTGATGAGGGTTTCGGCAGAGTCGATTTCCCACGCATGAGCCTCATCGTAGCCTTCTGTCTCGTAGCCTGCCTGACCGTAGACAACCGCGAACGCACTCGAAGCGGCAAGCATGATGACCAATAACGCCGCCGCCAACTTTCTTAGAGTACGCATAAGCTGTAACCTCCTTGTGTAAAATTTTTGCGGAGTAAAAATAAGGAATGAATATAATTTTACTACAAGCAGCAAGTAATTACAGAGTTATGCGGATTACTCGCCCCTCATTTCACGCAGTGCGCTCCAGGTGAAAGGCACAGCAAGAAGGAATGTCAGGCCGTCAGCAACAGGCTGTGCAGAGATTATCCCCGTCAGCCCGAAGAACTTCCGCCCGAAGTGCAGAGCAAGTGCCAGCATGAATCCCTGCCTTGATGCCGCCAATGTAGTAGCCCGGATTGTCCTGCGTGTGTTCTGCAAGTACATGTTCGAGATAGTAACGAAGCTCACAGACCAGTACACGAGGCACTCATAGCGCAGAGCCTGCGAGCCCAACGCGATAAGCTCAAGGTCATCGGGACGGAAGAGCGCGATTATCCTCTCAGCGAAGGCATATCCCGCTATGCTCAGGGAAGCGCAGTAGACCGCCGTAACTCCCACGCTGAACCAGAAAGCACGCCTCACACGCTCATATTTCCCCGCGCCGTAGTTGAAGCCGCAGACAGGCTGGAATCCCTGGCCGAAACCCAGCACTATAGACGTCGCGAACATGGTTACACGGAAAACGATGGACAGTGCCGCAATCGCCGTATCACCGTAAGCACCCGCAAGCTGATTCATGTATGCCATCGAGATGCTTGCGAGTCCCTGCCGCCCCAGTGAGGGAAGCCCCCCCGCCGCAATCTCACGGTAATGTGCCAGTGTAGGCCGGAAGTTTCCCAGCCTCAGAGGGATTCCGTCCCGCCTGCCTGAGAGTGTCAGAAGAAGCATGAAGCTGACGAACTGAGAGATCATAGTAGCAAGAGACGCGCCCGCAACACCCATCCCGAAAACGAATATGAACACGGGATCAAGAATGATATTCAGCAATGCCCCCGAAGTTATACCCAGCATTGAGACAAAAGCATTCCCCTGAAAACGCATCTGGTTGTTCAGCACGAACGATGACATGATGAACGGCGTACCGATTAAGATATACCTGAAGTAAGCCCGCGCATAAGGCAGTATAGTATCAGTAGAGCCTAGAATGTGAAGGATGTCGTCCATGAACACGAAGCCCAATGCCGCAATCATTATCCCGGTGAGGAGCGAGGTGAAGAATCCTGTTGACGCTATAAGCTCCGCGCTCCTGCGATCCCTTGCCCCCAATGCCCGCGAGATATAGTTTGCGCTTCCCTGGCCGAAGAAGAATGCAACCGCCTGGATGAATGCCATGTACGAGAATATCACGCCGACTGCCGCGGGGGACTGGACATCTATCCCGGCAACGTAGTATGTATCGGCCATGTTGTATATCGCGCTGATCATCATTGTGATTATTGACGGGACTGCGAGACGAAGCACTAACTTGCTTACGGGGTGGGTAGTCATTAATGTGTATTTTCTGTCTTGAGAGTTCATCGAATAAGCCTCCTGATAATGCTTCATGATATACTAGCAAAAATTCCATGAAAGGCGTATATCATTGGCAAGATGGGACATCAGAAAAATTTTACCAGAATCATTGCTGCCATATTCCAGGCGGTAATTGACGCTATAATCTTCCGATTGAGTTTCTGGCTCACAGTTTCTTTCTTCATGGCTGGGAGAATAACCAGAACCCTCACGCCGGAAGCCAGTACATTTTTCACAGGCACTATGCTTGCTGTCTTCTACTTCAACTCGCTGTACTCCTTCAAGACTTGGCTTTTGTGGGACGAGATGAAAGCGGTTCTGAAATCCTCATTCCTGATTCTTCTGGTTGTAGTACTCTTCCTTTACTCACAGAAATTCGAGATTTCACGCTTCATGCTTTCGGCCGGGATAATAATCTTCATCCCCTTGTGCATAACATCACGCTACATCTTCAGGAGGGCGGCATTTGCTCTCGGCATTCTGTCAACAAACATAATCATACTCGGCGCGGGAAGGACGGGTGAAATTTTCGCGGAGAAGATAACCGACAACCCTTTCACGCTCGGCCATGTCTCCGGCTTTCTTGACGATGACGAATCGAAGCAGGGACTCACAGTCGCGGGCTTCAAGGTTCGGGGTACGCTCGAAGATTTCCCGGTGATTTGCGCCAAAGAGAGAATAGACGAGGCAGCAGTGGCAATATCGACTGCATCAAGGAGCCTCCTGACGCACATACTTGACATCGTGGAGTTCCACGTGAGACAGGTACACTACATCCCAGATATGTACATGCTCACAACGTTCTCGTCATCAATCAGGGACGTTGACGGAATGCCGGTAATCTCAGCGTCCCAAGGACTCCTGAATCCAGTGAACAGGGCGGTGAAGTCTTTTGCCGATTACACCGGGGCACTGGCGGCTCTGGTCATATTGTCGCCCGTGATGGTATATTCAGCCCTCAAGGTCAGGAAGAAATACGGCGGGCAGATATTCTCACGTCAGAAACGCTCAGGGCTTGACGGACATGTGTTCAGCCTCTGCAAGTTCAGGACATCAGGACGTGGGAAGACTGGCAGGAGATTCAGACGGTCATACATTGACGAGTTCCCCCAGCTGTTTAACGTTCTGAGGGGTGAAATGTCCATTGTAGGACCCAAGGCTCTCACGCCTGAGGATATGCTTCATGTTTACGGGGAAGATACAGCGCAGAAAATTTCGGCGGTGAAGCCTGGCATAACTGGTTTCTGGCAGATAAGCCTGCGCGAGAACGACAAGAGAATATGCGGTGAAATGAACCTGTACTACATCCGCAACTGGTCATTGTGGCTTGACCTAGTGATACTCATCAAGACAATCTTCATCATACTGTTCAGATCGAGGCAATAAAAAAAAAACTCCCCCCGTCAAATCTGGGAGGAGCTATGACTTTCCTTCAGCGTTAAACTAGCTGCTCTTCTTCGCGCGGACGACCCTTTTCGCCGGGACTGTGCTGGATGATTTCTTTGTGGTTGTGGCTTTCTTTGCGGGGGCTGCTTTCTGCTCTGTCGCTGCAACTTTGCCGACTGCGTACTGAGCGGCCTTAGCGGGGGTTGAGCCTGCAACTGCTGAGAGGGCGATCCAGTCTTTCTTTGCTGACTCGGAGCTGTCATCGTATACAGTGCCGTGAATCTCATTGCCGAGCATGTCATAGTGGCGGACGTAGGTCTGGGCGAACTGCTTTCCGTCCGGGGTGTACTCGTAGCCGTATTCAGTGAAGTAGAGGCTTCCGGCTTTCTCAGGGGAGAGGCCGAACTTTGACATAAGAAGCTCTATTGTGTCATTCTTCATTGTCGCGTTCGTGTAGTATTTGCGTGAGACCGCGAAGGGTACTCCGTTTGCGTCCTTGCCGTAATCGAGGATGTACCACGTCATTTTGTTTTTGTCCTGTCCGAGAGCCTTCTGTTTCGCGGCATCCCATGCGAATGAGGGAACAGCCATAACGGCGACGAGTCCGATGATTAACGCGCATACTGCAAATTTCTTCATGATGTTACGCACAGCCTTTCGTGTGAAATTATGACGGTTATTGTAGCACAGAAAAGTTTTTATGCTGTTGCGGATTTCTCAGTGCGTGTACAATAATCACATTCAGGAAATCAACAGGAGGATGAAATATTCAGCATGAGGAAAATCTTTTGTGTGTTGCTTCTGGTTACGGCGTTATGTGTGTCTTGTTCGGCGGAAGAAATCAGCGGGGACGTGAAGCATGACCCTTCCGGGAATATCATCGACATGAAGAGTCCTGAGAGCCTGCGAATAATCTACCTGGGCACATTCCGCCCGGAGGAGAAAGAAGTATCCCCGGATGAGATTGCTGACGACGGGATATTCTCGGTCTTCATGGTAAAGTCGGACAAGGACACTCCGCTTCAGCTCGATGTGAGGGACGGCTACGACACCCGTACCAACAAATTCAGCTGGAGGAACAATGCGCCGTGGGGATATATCGCCGACATAGACACTAACGGCAACCCACGCGACATTCTCGCAACTTTCTGGGTTCGCGTAACATTCTGGCACAACCTTCCCTTCAAGTACGGCAGATACCCGGTAATAGCCCGGATCGGCTTCCTCATCAACGGCAGTGAGCTTACGTACAAGAGGATACGCCCGAAATCGTGGGAGGACTGGAAGAAGATTGAGCCGAGAATCCTTGAGCTTGAAGAGAACGAGAAGGAATGCGACTTCACTCTTGATGAGCTGTCAAATGAGGGGAAATGACACATGAGAAAACTTCTTGCGGCTCTGGCGATACTGGGAGGGCTGGCGGTCTCAGCATATGCCAGCGAGGGAATAAGCGTTGACGTACCCACGCCGGGAATCTCGGAGTACATCATACAGCGCGACATGGGCAGCTCGATAGGCTTCCGTACGGATGACGGATTGACGGTGCTTTATCTTGGGACGTTCAGGGCAAAGCAGCCGGAGCCATCCCCTGAATCCCCTGACGCTGAAGTGAAGCCTGACGAAGGGATATTCAGCGTTTTCATGGTGAGGTCAGACAGGGATACCGCGCTGAAACTCGATGTGCTTGAAGGAGTCGATGCCCACACAAACAAGTTCAGCTACAGGAGCGGGGACTGGGGATATATTTCCGACATCATGACGAACGGAAACTCACGGAACATTTCGGCGGGCTTCTGGGTTCGCGCAACATTATGGCATGTTCTCCCGTTCAAGTACGGCGACCGTCCGCTGATTTCGCGCATAGGCTTCGTGATTAACGGCTACAGCATAAACCTCAAGCGCATAAGGCCGGCTTCCTGGGGGGACTGGGTATATGTTGAGCGGGAATACGCAGTGCCTCTTGAGGAGGACAGGAAGAGGATTGAGTTCGAGGTGTTCGACGTGAGGCCGGAAAAATGAGGGGGCGTGTGAAATTTACGGGCGCAGGATAGAGCTTTTCCTCGTGAACGGGACTCCTGACAGCATAATCACAGCAAGCCTCTCGAACTGGAACGGTGAAGCGGGGAAATCCAGAGTTACGCCCGTGATGACCTGAGCAAGGCCGGAGTGTATTTCCTCTTCTGCAATGATGACGGCAGCAACTCAGTGTACATCGGCGAGTCAGAAGACATGCTTGAACGACTCCGTCAGCACCTGAAAGAGTATCAGATCGGCAGTGAAAATTTCTGCTGGAACACCGTTGTAGCTTTTACAGGCCAGTATCTCAGCAAGGCGTTAATCCGTTACCTTGAGGGAATGCGGAAGGTACAAAGTCCTCATGAAGAATACATACGGCAGGACGGTCTTTAAGGAGTCGGAAAAAGCTGTGAGGGTCGAGTTCATGGACAACGTAAGGCTGATTATCGCCACACTGAGCTATAACGTGTTCGCGCCCTTGCAGACAGAGACGGAGAAGAGGCAGTATTTCTTCTGCCGCATGAAAAGTTCCGGGGCTGACGCAAAAGGCTTCGTGAGTCCGGGAGGCTTCACGGTGCTGAAAGGGTCAAGGCTGTCTGATTATGTCGGTCAGTCTATGATTGACGGAAAGCACACAAGCTACTACAGGCTGAGAGTTCAGCTTGAGGATGACGGGACTGTTTCAGGGAAAAGATTTTGCCGGGACTACGAGTTCAGGTCGCCTTCTGCGGTAGTGCGTGGGCATTCGTCAAACGGAAATGCTGACTGGAAGACTGAAGACGGCGTGAGGCTCAAGGATATTCGGTGAGTTATGACCCTGCTTCGGATTCATTCGGGGCGGGGTATCAGTCCCACAAGTCATGAAAGTATCTCACGAACAGAGTGAACGCCTCATCCTTGCAATTCCCGCGGTAGTCGGCAATCTTCCTGTCCTCGTCAAAATATTTGTCGCACATCTCTCTGTACTCTGGAAGCTCGTTTGCAAAGTGTACTCTGAGGCCATGTCTCTTTTCGGCTTCATCTTTCTCCGCGTCAGTCAATAATTTCTCACCGAGCAGGCCGTATTTCTCTGTGAACTCTGCCTGTATTCTGTCATACTCTGCCTCGTACGGGTTGCGCCTTGTGCAGGTGTCCTCTGAAGCTTCACGGAACAAGAATATCATGCGGTCAAGTATCTTTGTCCATTTCTCGTGGCATGTCTCTTCCGTAGTTCCATCTGTAACAGGGCTTCCGTGCCTAGTGTCCCGGTACTCCTCAAGCATACGCGGCATCACGTCAAGAAACCAAGCGTCTATGTTCCACAAGTCCCGGCAACAGTAACCGAACCTTGCCCGCTGGTATGTGCATCTCACGTCCTCCCAGAGCTGCCGGATTACCCCCAGAATATTGCCGCTCCTCCAAGCGTAACGGTAATTCTCACTATCGAACGGTCTCCATATGCCCCACATTCTCACTTTATCGCCTGCCATCGTAACGCTCTCTCAGCCTCTCATACACCCCACGCGGCACGACATCTCTCACAGTCCCGCCAAAGTGGAATATTTCCCTCACGCTTGAGCTGGACACGTAGGAATATTTCGGGTCAGTAACGATGAAGAACGTCTCAATTTCAGGCGCAAGCTGGCGATTCATCAATGCCATCTGGAACTCGTACTCGAAATCCGACATTGCCCGGAGTCCTCTCACAATCACTCCGGCTTTCTTCTGCCTCACATAGTCCACAAGGAGACCGTTGAAGCTGTCGACCGTGATATTCCCCACATGGCCGAGAGCCTCACGAGCCATAACACAGCGTTCCTCGACAGTGAAGGCTGAAGTCTTGCGCTCATTCACGAGGACGCTCACGATGACTTCGTCGAACACAGCCGCGGCACGTTCAGCGATGTAGATATGGCCGTTGGTGATCGGGTCAAACGAGCCGGGATATACAGCGGTAACTTTCACGGCTAATCCCTGTACAGGTGAAGGAATGAAGGATATGTGTACTTCACGTTAGTGCCAGAGGAATAAATCACGCGCCCGTTGTCCAGAGCCTTGCCCGCCTTGCCTAACGCAACCTTCGTGTGGAATGACACGCACCTTGCCTTGTAGCCTTCCAGGACGGTGAATATTGACCCCTTCGGAAGCTCATCTATGACCCAATATTTCTCGTCCTGCCGGAAAGCTGCCCTGTGTTCCTTCTGGGAGTACCTGCCCTCCCTCTCCATCCATGAGGCATAGGGGGGAGTCGCGTCCATGCGAAGCTGAATGTTTGCGCGGGAAGCAAAGGGGTCATTAATCCTTCTGGTGCTCCAGTCTTCATAATCTTCATCAAAGTCGCCCTCGTATTCGTTGCCGTAAGCACAAACAGCACACAGCGAGAATGCCAGCGCAAGAATCACAATCGCATATTTCCGTGAAACACGCACAACTTACCGCCTCCATTGTTCTTGGGGAATGTGAACTTTATTTTACAGGTCAGACTTTGCTGTGTAAATATTTGGGACTGAATATGATTCTCCCGTACATTATGACCGTCTGCAACAGCGACAGCAGTTCGGCCATAGGCAACGCCCACACAACCCCGTACTCGCCCGCAAAGTAATTCATCACGAACATCAACGGCATGTACAGCACGCACTGACGGCAAACGCTTAAGATGAACGACGCACGCCCAGCCCCCATAGCCTGCAAAGCGTTCACGAACACGAAGAACACCGCGAACAATATACTGCTCGACAGCTTCATTCTCAGGAACTGAACGGCATACCCGAAGGCCTCCGGGTCATTCACGAACATAGCCACGATATTCCGCGAGAACACAAAGCACCCCGCCACCATCGCCAGAGTCAGTGCAACCGTGAACTTCAGCGCGAACATCAGGAATGCCCGGTACCTGTCCCAGTCCTCCGCGCCAATGCTGAAGCCCAACAACGGCTGAATACCCTGCCCAGTACCCATAGCAACAAGGCACGCTAGCTGCTCAATCCTCATGGCCACGCCCGCCGCCGCCACAGCCATATCACCGTAAGCGGACATCAGCGAGTTCATCACCATCTGCGAAATGCTCATCAGCCACGGGTCAAGGCACGCAGGAATCCCAATCGCCAGGACTCCCGCCGCAATACCGCCATTAACCCGGAATTTTCTGGGGCTGACACTCAGCGAGGATTTCCCCAAGACGAAATAGCCCGCGTAATACATTGCTCCTATCACTATGCTGACGGACGTAGCTATTGCCGCGCCTGTTATCCCCCAGCCGAACCAGAGAATCATCACAGGGTCGAGAATGACGTTGAGCATGTTCCCGAAAATCTGCCCGGTCATGGCGGCTGAAGCGTGATTTTCCGCCCGCATTATTCCCCCGCTTGCCATGCTGAAGAGGATAAACGGTGTAGAGGCCACTACGATTGACAGGTAGCTATAGGCCAGCTTGAACGTCTCAGGGCTTGCACCGATTGCGCGTAATATCCTGTCGATGAAGAACATGAAGACGACAGCCACAGCAACGCCCGTGAGTATGCTTCCCCACACACAGAACGAAGCTATATTGTCGGCGCGTTCAGTCTGTCCTGCTCCGAGAGAGCGCGAGATGAAGGACATTCCTCCGGCCATGAAGATTATTCCGAGAGCGATTAGCACCATGAAGATTGGCGAGGCTAGGGAGACTGCCGCGAGCTGCAAGGGGTCTCCAGTCTGGCCGATGAAGAACGTATCAGCGAGGTTGTAGATCATGAGCATGATCTCGATGATGATTGCCGGGATTATGTTGGAGACTGCCTGACGGGTTACGGATTGCTGGCGCAAAATATCACTTGTCCTTTCGGGGGTAATGGGAGGATTATAGCATTTGCAGGAACGTTAGGCAGGTCTCGCCGTATTCGCGTGTTGATGTTACTGTGAGATTGTGAGGGTTGACGGTGAGTGTTACGGGTTCTCGCGCTGAATGCTCAATCACCATGACAGTATCAGGCATGAACAGGGCATCCAGTCCGGGAATTGACGGGAGAGTCTCGCACCAGCCGGAATTGTATGGAGGGTCGGCGAATATGACGGTGAACTTCATGCTGCGTTTGACGAGCCACGTTACCGCCCGCCTCACTTCCAGCGACAATATTATGTTGGCTGGTGTTGCTGGTGAGTCTATATCATCTGAGTTATTCATGACATCAATCTTGCGCCGTATCTCGTCAGCACGACTCTTCACGCCCTCAACGAACACGCACCACCCTGCTCTCCGCTTCATGGCCTCAAGTCCGACTCTCCCTGTCCCGGCGAAAAGGTCAAGGAACATCCCCCCTTCAACCCTATCACCGAGTATGCTGAAGAGTGCCGACAATACCCGCCCGGAAGTAGGACGCACATCCTTCATGGCCGGGACAGTCTTTCAGCCGCATCACTGAGAGCCGACCTCACCGCCGGAGTCAGGAATGCCAGCGTGGTCTTGTCGAGCCTCAGAAGGTAGCCGTCATCCTTCGGCGCAACGTGAATGTAGAATTTCTGCTCGTACTCGTCATCGCTCGTCAACGTCTCAAGAAGGTACGTATCACCGTCAGCCTCACTAAATGTCCGCCCGAACTTCCAGAATGATTTTCCCCAGCCCCCGCGCCCCTCAGTGTTGCGCAATCCGGCCATGTCAGCCGCCGTTACCTCACGCGGAATCCTTATGTGCATGTCTCCTCCTGTTACCCTCCGTTCTGCCGTGAACGCCCCCGATTTCCTGAACGTCACGCGGTAAATGCTCCTGCCTTCAGCCAGCCACTTGCGCTCGTATTTCGTGGTTATCTCCCGTTTTGGGTTGACCGTGAAATCTTCCGCCGCCAAAGCCTCGTGCTGCCCCAGAACGTCCCACACCTCGCGGGCGTAAGGCTCATCATCCGTAACCATCACGAACGTTCCCGAAACTTTCAGCACAGCCGCGAGTCCGTCAGCAAAATCTTTAGCCGTAACACGTTTATGCGCGTCAGCATTCTTCGACCATGGACACGGGAAATGCATCATGATTTTCTGTAGGGACTCATCCGGGAACAGCTCACGCAGCATGTACCTTGCATCTGTGTTGACTAGGCGCAAATTATCGAGGCCGTAAGCACGCCGGGCACAACGCAATACGCAAGCCTGTGAGATTTCCACGCCGTAAAGCAGAATCTCCGGGTTGTTCATGGCGTACTGCACCGTAAATTCTCCGTTGCCGAAGCCGATTTCCAGCTCTGTTTTTGTGCTGACGGGAAGAAACTTGCCGCTCTCAGGAGTGATTATCACCTTGTACTGCGGGCGGGCTTGTGTGGTTGCCAGTGCTAGAATGTCCATGTGAAGTCAGGCAGTCCCTCAGCTAACACGCGTTCCTTCACGTCCTGCATTATGCGTTCGAGTGCTTCAGGCGTTCTCCCCTCACAGCGCACGACCATAACGGGCTGAGTGTTTGAGGCGCGGATTAGTCCCCAGCCGTCAGGGTACATGATTCTGACTCCGTCAATGTCGCTGACTTGATACTTCTCGCGGGCCTTCTGTGTGATTCGCTCGGTTACCTGGAATTTCTCATCGTCAGGGCAGGGGATTCGGATTTCTTCTGTTGACGGGTACAGCGGAATCGACATCATGCGGCGTGAAAGCGACTCTCTTCTCTCGGACATTATGCGGAGGAGTCTCCCTGAAGCGTAGAATGCATCATCATGGCCGAAGAACTCATCAGCGAAGAACATATGCCCGGAATATTCGCCCGCGAACAAAGCCCCGACCTCCCGCATTTTTGCCTTTATGACTGAGTGGCCGGACTTCCAGAAGAAGGGTTTTCCGCCGGATTTCTCCGCTACTTCAGGAAGAACCATGCTGCATTTCGGCTCAACGAGGACAGCCGCGCCCTTGTGAGTTCCGAGTATCTCCTTCCAGTAGAGAGCCATCAATCTGTCCCCGAATATCACATCGCCCCTGTCGTCAACAACTCCGATTCTGTCAGCGTCCCCATCGTAAGCAAAACCAACGTCAGCACCTTCTGCCCTGACTCTTGCTATGAGGTCTTGTAGGTTCTCGCGCTTCTGGGGGTCTGGGTGGTGGTTGGGGAAATGTCCGTCCGGCTCATCGTACAGCGACACGACATCACAGCCGAGCATCTCGAAGTAGCGTCTTGCCGTGAGACCCGCCGCGCCGTTTCCTGAGTCGCAGACAACCTTGAAGCGTTTTGTGAACGGGAGCGTGAATTTTGACACCAGCATAGACAGGTATTCGTCATCAATTTTGGCGTGAGTGAGCTTGCCGTTGCCTGACTCGAAATTCCCGGACTCGGCTATCGTGTGAATGTTGCGCACCTCAGGCCCCCAGAGAGTCCCGCGCTCAAAGCACAGTTTCAGGCCGTTCATGTCTGGTGGATTATGTGAGCCGGTAATCATGACTCCTCCGTCGACGTTGAAGCGTATCAAGCTCCAGTAAAGCATCGGCGTTGTAACAAGCCCAACGTCAACCACATCAAGCCCCGCCGACAATATACCCTCAGTCATGGCCGCCTTGATTCTTGGTGTCGAGAGCCTCGCGTCCCCCCCGATAGTTACGCCTGAACTCACGCCCGCACGTATCAGCCACGACGCATAAGCCCGGCCGATTGCCCTCACGGTTTCATCGGTAAGCTCCTTGTCCGCAATGCCGCGTATGTCATACTCACGGAAAATGTTGACTGGTATCGTCATATTATGTCTCCTTTCCTGTAACAACAAAAACGGGGAACTGACTCTCACGCCTGCTCCCCGCTGTGAATTTCCCTGCTGCGTCTACAGCATGAACGTCGAAATTCCGTATATCGCCAGCACAGCAACGACTCCCTGAATCAGCGTCGCCATTGTCTGAGCCTTGTACGCCGTGTTGAGATCCATATCGCTGAACTGAGTCACGACCCAGAAGTACGAGTCGTTTGCGTGGGACACAACCATTGCGCCGCTACCGATTGCGAGGGTAGCCAGAACACCGCCCATAGGTGAGCCGAGTCCGAGTGATGCCAGCATGGGGGCGATAATCTGGGCTGTTGTTACGATTGCCACCGTCGACGAACCCTGAGCTGTCTTCAACGCCGCCGCTATGATGAACGGAAGGAATATCCCGAAGTTGTAGCTTGAGAGTGCCTCGCCGATGTAGTTGCCGACTCCTGAAGCCGCGATGACTGCACCAAGTCCACCGCCCGCCGCCGTAATCATGATGATGTTCGCGCCGTCCTTGACCCCCGCGCCAATCCAGCCGTTTGTTACCTCCTCAGTGAACGGAGCGAGGAAGAAGCACAGCACGACTCCTATCGACAACGCTATAACGGGGTTGCCCAAGAACGACGAGACGATGAAGAGGGTTGATTCTTTTCCGCCGATTTTCGCGAGGGTTGAAGGGTAGCTGATGAATGAGCTGAACGCGATTAGGATTAACGGTATCAGTATGGGCGCGAATGACTTGAAGGCTGACGGAAGAGTCCCGTACTTCGCTTTGAGTTCCTCGTACGAGCCGCCTTCCTCCGTGTTTGTGTCGAACGGGACAGGGAGCTTCGGCCCGGCGATGAGAGCATAGATGTATCCTGCAAGCACTGACACAATCGAGACCGCTATACCCCACATGATGACCATTCCGAGATCCGCTCCGAGCTCATTAGCCGCCGCTATCGGGCCGGGTGTCGGGGGGACCAGGGTGTGAGTCGCGTAGAGACCTGTCGACAGAGCTATTGCCATTGTGGAGAGGCTGACCTTGCTTCTTCTGGCAAGCGACTTGTTGAGGGACGAGAGGATGACGAAGCCTGAGTCGCAAAATACGGGGATTGATACTACCCAGCCTATGAGGGACATTGCGAGGGCAGGACGTTTTTCGCCGACTACCTTCAAGACCGAATCAGCCATCGTGAATGCCGCGCCGGATTTCTCCAGCATAGCCCCGATTATCGTACCCAGAAGAATCACGATACCGATTCCCCTGCAAGTCCCCCCGAAACCGTTAAGGATGGTGTCGAGGACTTTCGCGGGTGCCATTCCGACCGCCAGCCCCATAGCCAGAGCCACAGCGAACAATGCCACGAACGGATGGAACTTCATCTTGGAGATGAGAAGCACCATGAGGATAATTGCCACAACGAGAATTACCACGAGCATAGAACCCTGTACCATTGTGAGGAAAACTCCTTCCTGAAAATTTGTGTGTGAATGGAAATCATGTAGAATTATAGCAATCCACACGAAAGGTGATACAGCCGAATGAATGAACGTATGAAGATGACCGCCGGGGAACTCTACAACCCTGCTGACGAGGAACTGTACACGCTTAGGACGAAGGCGCACAGGCTCTGCATGATGTACAACCAGCTATACGACACGGACGAGGATGAACGCTACAGGATACTTCACGAGCTTCTGCCGTATTCAGACCGCGAGGCGTATTTCCAGGGACATATCTTCTTCGACTACGGGATAAACATTCACATCGGGAAAAACTTTTACGCCAACTTCGGGACGACGATACTTGATGTCTGCCCGGTGAGAATCGGCGACAATGTCATGCTCGGAACGAACGTATCACTCCTCACTCCCATGCACCCCCTGCGCTGGCAGGAACGCAACGCCCGGCCTGACGCTGACGGGAACATGATTCAGCTTGAGTACGGGAAGCCCATAACGGTTGGTAGCAACTGCTGGATTGCCTCAAACGTAACCGTAACAGGAGGGGTAACGATTGGGGACGGGTGCGTGATAGGTGCGGGGAGCGTGGTTACGAGGGACATTCCGGCGGGTATGCTTGCGGCTGGGAATCCTTGTCGCGTAATCCGGCCAATCGAGAATGACGGGGCATTGTCAGGGCGGGAAGATGCTGAAACAGTGCATTACTGGCTGTATGCGCCGGGCCATAATGCATGTATGTGGGAAAATTTCTACTCGCACGGTGTCATGGGAATAGGCTGGGGTGAACTCGGCGATCTGAATGCATATCCCGACATGAAAGCTATACATGAGAAACTCTGTGAAGCCTATGGTGATGACTCATACATGAACATTTCGCTTGCTTTGTGGCAGTTTTCGCATGACCTGAAGCCCGGTGATGTGGTCTTCGCCAAAAATGGACGCTCTGAGATTGTCGGCATGGGAATAGTTGAGTCTGGTTACGAATTTTGCGGCAAAGGTGAATCTGGCTATGCTTCTCACGTCCGCAAAGTCAGGTGGACTCATAAAGGGAATTGGCCTATACAACAAACGCTGCCCATGAAGACCCTGACAGATATAACCAGCTGCACGGACTATGTGAGAATAATATCCGCACTCTTCCGTTCGTAATCTTCATTAGGGAAAAAAAATGACCTCCCTGAAATTTTGGGGAGGCCGTGAGTTACTAGCTTCCAGTTCTGCGGAACATGCCTAGAAGTTTGTCCGTTATGTCAAGCCTTGTGCTTGTGGCTGTTACCTGATAGCAATATTCACCCTTGATGCACACTGCCTGCTTCTGATACAAAGGTACACCTTTAGCTTTTGCCGTAACAATAATGCCGGGATATTTCCTGCCTGTGAAAGTTACGTTTGCCCGGTCTATCTTTACGTCTGTGTATCCCATTTCGCTGTATGCCTGTGATAATTTGCCGGAGATTTGCCTTATGAGCGCGTCAAGTTCCTCATTGACGGACTCGGAGACAACAGCACTCCCCATCACTCCCAAGTTTGTTATCTCTATTGTTACGATTGCTGTATTATCAGCCGTAACAGCACAGAAGGACGGAACTTTGCCGTTTGTGAGTTCTGCCAATGTAGGCGAGGCAGACATAACTACCCCGTTAAGCCTTGCGATTTCCCTGCGCGATAATATCTTCCAGTTTTCGCCGAAATACGCTCTGACTCCCAGCGACTGGTTAGTGTACATTCCGTTCCTGACCCTGCCGATTATGTAGCTCTCATCCGCCGCAAAAGCCGACTGGCACAGCAGAAGCGCAAGAACAATGAGAACAGCGCGAAACTTCCTCATGACCTTATCCCCTTTCCCCGCCGAAAAACTCCGGCAGCACCGCTTCAAGCTCGCTGAATTTGTATTCCCCGCAGGATTTCCCCTCACGGAACAATACCGCCCCTCCCGGAGTCCCTGCGATTCCGAATTTCGCGTGCCTGGCTTCCTTCGGGCCGTTGACCTCGCAGCCCATAACCGCCACGCTCACACCGTCCGGCAAATCCGCAAGCATAGGCTCAACGATCTTCACCAGCCTCATGACATCAGCCCGCCTCCGTCCGCAAGTTGGACACGAAATCAGGTTTACCCCTCTCGTGCGAATCTCAAGTGCCTTCAGAATCTCGTAGCCGACTCTAACTTCGCGTTCAGGCTCATCCGTCAAAGACACCCGCAAAGTGTCCCCAATCCCCCGCATGAGCAACGCAGAAATACACGCCGACCCCTTCACGACTCCCCCGTCGCCCGGCCCGGCCTCAGTGAGTCCAATATGCATGGGGAAATCAGGATACGCCGCCGCGATAAGCTCATTAGCCCTGACGCATTCGGGAACACTTGAGGATTTCGCCGACAATATTACGTCCGTGAAATTCTGCGACAACAACAATTCCGCCTGCTCACGCACCGCGATGAAGAGAGCTTCTGCACGGTCTCCTTTTGCCGCGTCAAGCTGGGACTGTGAGACGCTTCCACCGTTTGCGCCGATTCGAATCACGACACCTGAATTTTTCGCGCAAGATATTACGTCATTGAGGCGGTTCAATGGCATGTTGCCGGGATTTATGCGGATTGCCCTGCACCCTGCCTCCATCGCAAGAATCGCAAGCGCAGGGTCAAAATGAATGTCCGCCATAATCACGAGCCTTGTCGACCCCACGAGAGCGCGCAAATCGTCAGCAAACTTCGCGTCAGGAAGCGCAGCCCTCGCCATCTCGCACCCGCAGGCTATGAGCCTCTCACACTGCGCAAGGCACTCCTCCCTTTTGTCGAGCGAGACCTTGAGCATACTCTCAACACGCACAGGAGCATTCCCGCCGATTGTGAGTCCGTTAATGCTGACCTGCCTTCTGCTGTTCATGTCATGGCCTCCTTAATGCGTAAGGAACAAGTTGTACACGTCCTTGCAGGTAACAAGAATCATCAGCGAAATCAGCACCACGAAGCCAGCCGTGTGTATCCAGTTCTCGACCTTCTCAGGGAGTCTCCGGCGCAAAATCATTTCCAGAAGCACGAAAAGTATCCTTCCTCCGTCAAGTGCGGGTATGGGGAAAAGATTCAGGATGCCGAGATTCAGCGCGATGATTGAGATGAACGAGATGAATCCCCACAAGCCTGACCTCATAGCGTGGCCGGACATTGACGCGATTCCCACAGGCCCGGTAACGTCCGCTTCCTGATAGCCCATGACAAGCTCGGCGAGTCCCCGGAGCATTAAGACTGTCATCCTGTAGGTGTAACTTGCCGAGTTCCTGAGAGCGGAGAATATTCCGTAGCGCACATATGACGGTGATATACCGAGCATGGGCCTGCCGTATTCTTTGTTGTCGGGGACGTTCACGGTGAGGGTCAATGTTTCGCCGCCGCGCTTGATTCCGACTGTTACCGACTCATTCTTCCCGGCCTCAACGCGAATCTTCTCGGACATTTCGCGCCACCTGCTGACTGACTCGCCGTTGACGGATTGAACCACATCGCCGACCTGGATACCGGCCTGCTCTGAGGGGAAGCCGGGCATGATTTCGCCGATTCGTGTGCTGTTCATGTCGAGTACCCCATGGCCCCAGAGGAAAACGGCCATGAGTAGAACCGCAAGAAGAATATTGAACGCAGAACCGTTAAGGAGAATGAGAAATCTTTTCCACGCGGATTGTTCGTTGAAGCCCCGCCCGGAAATCACTGACTCTCCCTCGTCCTCCTCATTCATTCCGGCTAAACGACAGAAGCCGCCCACGGGGAACGCCCGCCACGACCAAAGCATCCCTGATTTGTCCCTGCGCTGAAGAATCACCGGGCCCATTCCGAACGCGAACTCGTGAACCTGAACGCCCAAGATTTTAGCGGTGATGTAGTGGCCGTACTCATGGACGATAACGCAGACGGCTATAACGATTACGAACGCGATTATACTCACAAGCAAATGCAAGCTGCAAACACTCCTTATGTGTGATGGAAATTTTCACATAAGTATACAGCAGATTATTTGCGGCGTGGCATTCTAATGTGAAGCAGTATCAGTATGTGAACAATAAATATTGTCAGCTTGGTTGTAATTTTCCTGCCCTTGCGCTTGAAGTAATATTTCCACGCTGATTTGCGCAAGTGTTCTCTGAGCCTAGCATATGCTGCTGGGGTTATGGGCGTTCTATTGGAGAATATGCACTTCACGGCAAAATAATAATTCCTAGCTTCGATTTGTTCCGCGACCTTTGGAGGGAGATTCGGCAAAGAAAGTATTTTTTCAGATACTTCAATATTGCGCGGGTAACCTTCAGGGTTGCGGTTTCTCAGAATTTTCCCTGCCGCTTCTGAAGATGAGCTTGGAAAATAGCAGTAAAGGCAGTAATTCAGGTGGCAGGCTCGCATCTGTCCGTTCTTGAGCAGCATTGACACAAAATAATACTCATCCTCATGCATGACCAAAGACTCATCATATTTCACGCTCTGGGCAAATTCCTTCTTTACGGCCTTATTCCATGAATACCCTTCTGTCATATTGTCAGTAAAAATTTTCATCATGACTTCTTCAGCGTTGAACAATTCCCCGTCAGCCTCACTCATTGCTTCGACATCATATACAGGCCAGCCGCTTTTGGGCATTCCGCGGAAGAGACTGTATATCATCATATCCGGGCTGCCGAAGACTTCAGCCGCTTTCGTCAGTGCCGCTATCAGCTGGGGGGACACTAGATCGTCCGTGTCACAGAATGCGACATATTCCCCCCTGCACATTTCGAGGGCGATGTTTCGGGCGTGGCTGACTCCGTGATTGCTGGTGTGTGTTACTCGGATGAAGGGATATTTGGCGGCGTATGAGTCGCAGATTGCCCCGGTCTTGTCGGTTGAACCGTCATCTGTGATGAGTATCTCGTAGTTGCGTTCGGGGATGTCCTAGTTGATGAGGCTGTCTAGGCAGCGGGCTATGCAGGCTTCAGTGTTGTAGGCTGGAACTATGATGCTGAATTTCGGGCATAAGTGGGCGTTGGGCGTTGGGCGTTGGGCGTTGGGCGTTGGGCGTTGGGCGTTGGGCGTTGGGCGTTGGGCGATTTTAGCGGAATATTCTGACACTGTCAAATGCTCCTTTCTTGGGTGAATGAGGTCATTATAGCAGACAAATAGTATTATCCCCAGCGTTTATGACATTGCAGGGAACATGGAGGCTCTGAGGATTGGGGAGGGGATTAACGGCGCGTGAAAATTTCGCGTGAAAAGACAACAAAATAGACAAGGCTTGTGCTATAATATTCATCACCTAAACAAAATATCTGCACACGGCTGTGTGAGGATATACCTCTAGCCTTCCTTGTCGCTAGTAATTATAGCATATGGCAAGAAAAGCGTGAAATAGTTGTGTGCAAAAATTTTTGGTTTCGTTGGCTGGCTGTGGGCGCGGAGTCGGTAGAAACACAGTAACCGCATGGAATAATGAAGGAGGAAAAATCATGAGGAAATCAAGAAAAGGTTTCACATTAGTCGAGTTGTTGATAGTCGTTGCAATTATGGCAACACTCACGGCGGCAATGACAATGGCAGTATCAGGGTCAACGGCAAAAGCAAAAGCGTCAACGATAGCCTCAAACGTGAATGCGTGCAGGAATGCGGCGATGGCATACTCTGTAACAGAAGGCGCAGATAATATTGCGAGCCTGACAGCGGATGATGTACTTTTCGCGAAATTACCGGCATGGAAAGATTTCAACGATACCCACAACAAGATAAAGTATGCGGCTGTAACTGGGACTGAAGGTACAGGGCCGGAAAAATGGGCAATAACGGTAGACTTCTCCGGAGATGGTGAGAAAGACGCAATCGTTGATGCACTGCAGGAGATAAACGGTTACAATAACTCGTATTCTTCAGCGACTGATACGGGAACTGCTATATTGGCAAGGAACACAGAAACGGACTCTACTAAGCCTAGCAATGGTAAATACAAGTTCAAAGTAACCCTTCTCAGCGGAAAAATAGAAGCCTCAAGCTAACAATATAACACTCAGCCAACAAAACCTATGCGCAAAGAGAGTCCCTAACGCCTATTAACGGGGGCTCTCTTCTTTTATGTATGCCCGCGCTGATACAATATAGCCACACAAACATTCAGGAGGACTCAAACCATGAAGGGAATCGTACTCGCAGGCGGAAGCGGCACACGGCTCTACCCGCTCACCCTCGTAACATCAAAGCAGCTGCTCCCCGTCTACGACAAGCCCATGATATATTACCCCGTCTCAATCCTAATGCAGGCGAAAATCCGCGACATTCTCATAATCTCAACACCTGACGACCTGCCCCGCTTCGAGAAATTGCTGGGGACTGGCGAGCGTTTCGGCGTGAAATTCTCGTACAAGGTACAGCCCTCGCCCGACGGACTCGCGCAGGCATTCATTCTCGGAAAGGACTTCATCGGCCATGACACAGTAGCAATGATTCTCGGCGACAACATATTTTCCGGGCAGGGACTCTCACGCAGGCTTCACGAGGCGGTCAGCAACGCGGAATCCGGGAAGGGCGCGACAATCTTCGGCTACTATGTCGATGACCCTGAGAGATTCGGCATCGTTGAGTTCGACTCACACGGGCGGGCTGTCTCAATCGAGGAGAAGCCGTCATCCCCCAAAAGCAATTACGCCGTAACAGGACTCTACTTCTACGACAACAGGGTGATCGAGTTCGCCGAGTCCCTCAAGCCCTCAAAGCGCGGTGAGCTGGAGATAACCGACCTCAACCGCATATACCTTGAGCGGGGGGAGCTGAACGTTGAGCTTCTCGGGCAGGGCTTCACGTGGCTGGACACCGGGACTCATGAGAGCCTCGCGGACGCAACGAACTTCGTCAAGACTCTTGAGACCCACCAGCACAGGAAGATTGCCTGCCTTGAGGAAATCGCGTACTTCAACGGCTGGATTACACGTGAAGAAGTCCTGAAGGTAGCCGAGTCTCTCAGGAAAAATCAGTACGGGCAGTATTTGCTTGATGTTCTGGAAGGGAAGTATATCGATGCAAAGTAGAGTGTTAATCACAGGCGCAAACGGTCAGTTAGGCCGGGACTTAGTGAGTGAGCTTACCGGGCGCGGGGTTGAGTGCGTCGCCTCGGACATTCAGCCGGGCTTCATGGGTAGCGAATCCTGCGAGTATGTCCCCCTCGACATCACAGACACTCAGGCGGTCTCAGTGGCCATAAGGGAGTCAGTATGCCAGCGGGTGATACATTGCGCGGCGTGGACGGCTGTTGACGCGGCTGAAGATGACGCTAACAGGCCGAAAGTTTACGCCATCAATGCGGCAGGCACGGAGAACATAGCGAGGGCTTGCTCTGAAACTGGAGCGGCCATGACGTATATCAGCACGGATTATGTTTTTGACGGAACCGGGACGAAGCCGTGGATTCCTGACGACACGTCGTATTCCCCGCTGAACTATTACGGTGAGACGAAGCTTCTCGGCGAGCTGGCAGTGAGGAAATACCTTCGTGATTTCTTCATCGTCAGAATCGCGTGGGTGTTCGGCAAGAACGGCAATAACTTCGTGCGCACAATGCTGAAACTTGCCCGGACACATGACACGCTCCGGGTCGTGAATGACCAGATTGGCACGCCGACATACACGCCTGACCTGGCCCGGCTTCTTGCTGACATGAACGCCACGGACAAGTTCGGTGTCTACCACGCCACGAACGAGGGCGGATATATTTCGTGGTACGATTTCGCGCGGGAAATATTCTCTCAGGCAGGGGTGAACGTCAACGTGATTCCCGTAACAACTGCTGAATATGGGCTGTCAAAAGCAAAGAGGCCGTACAATTCCCGGCTGGACAAAAGCAAGCTGAGTGAGGCGGGATTTGAGCCTCTGCCTGACTGGCGGGACGCATTGAGGAGGTATCTAGCAGAATATGAGTCAGATTAGCGTTGAGCATGATGTTGCAGGAATAAGCGGGCTGTGTGTGATTACACCGACTGTTCACGGCGACAAGCGCGGCTATTTCACGGAGACGTACAATCACCGCGACATGGCCGAAGCCGGGCTGGATTATGACTTCGTGCAGGACAACCAGAGCAGCAGCACGGCAGGAGTCTTGAGGGGCTTGCACTTCCAGATTCATTATCCCCAGACGAAACTTGTGCGTGTGATTCGTGGGGCTGTGTACGATGTTGCTGTTGACGTTCGCAGGGGAAGTGAGACCTTCGGGAAGTATTACGGGATAATCCTGACTGAGGACAACCACAAGCAGCTTCTCATACCGAAGGGTTTTGCGCACGGCTTCCTTGTGCTGTCGGACTTCGCTGAGTTCTGCTACAAGTGTGACGATTACTGGCACCCAAACGATGAGGGCGGAATAATCTGGAATGACCCGGACATAAATATTGCGTGGCCGGAAGTGAACGTGCCGCTGAACATCATAGAACGAGACAGCAAACTTCCCGCGCTGAAGGAGGCTGTATTGCCGTAACAGCAGCAGGCTTCACCGGGACATGTGGCGTTGTGTCTCATAGATGGGACAAGTTGCATGCGAAGGGGGCTGTATCGTGAAAGCACCCGTAACAGCAGCAGGCTTCACCGGGTTGTATGGCGTTATGTCTCATGGCGGGGACAAGTTGCACGCTAAGGGAGGCTGTATCGTGAAAGCACCCGTAACAGTGGCAGGACTTCACCGGGACATGTGGCGTTGTGTCTCATGGCGGGGACAAGTTGCACGCTAAGGGAGGCTGCATCGTGAAAGCACCCGTAACAGTAGCAGGTTTCACCGGGCTGTATGGCGTTGTGTCTCATAGATGGGACAAGTTGCATGCGAAGGGGGCTGTATCGTGAAAGTAATCGTAACAGCAGCAGGCTTCACCGGGTTGTGTGGCCGGGGGTGTCTCTGCGCAAACGAATATATCACATTAAAGGAGGTCATATTACCGTGAAAATCATCGTAACAGGCGGGGCAGGTTTCATAGGAAGCAACTTTATCTTCCACATGCTGAATCATCACCCGAAGGACGAAATTCTCTGCGTCGACAAGCTCACATACGCCGGAAATCTCGCTACCCTGAAGGAAGTTATTGCTGACGGGAGAATCTCGTTCTTCCACATGGACATCTGCGACCGCGGGAGGGTGTACCAGCTTTTCGAGCGCGAGCGGCCTGACGTTGTCGTGAACTTCGCGGCTGAGTCTCACGTTGACCGCTCCATCAATGACCCGGGAATTTTCCTGTTCACCAACACTCTTGGGACTGGGGTATTGCTCGATGCCTGCGTGAAGTACGGCATAACACGCTATCACCAAGTCAGCACGGATGAAGTATACGGAGACTTGCCGCTTGACCGCCCGGATTTGTTCTTCAGGGAGGACTCGCCCATACGCACCTCGTCGCCCTATTCAGCCTCGAAAGCCGGAGCTGATATGCTGGTGCTCGCGTATCACAGGACGTACAATCTGCCCGTGAGCATTTCCCGGTGCAGCAACAACTACGGGCCGTATCATTTCCCGGAAAAGTTAATCCCATTGATGATAATCAACGCTCTTCACGACAGACCGCTTCCTGTTTACGGGCAGGGTATAAACGTCCGGGACTGGCTGTATGTCGAGGATCACTGCCGTGCGATTGACGCTGTGATTCATGATGCTGACTCAGTCGGGGAGGTCTACAACATCGGCGGGCATAACGAGATGAGGAACATCGACATTGTCCGGCTGATCTGCGCGGAGCTTGGGAAGCCTGAGAGCCTGATTGAGTTTGTGACTGACAGGAAGGGGCATGACCTGAGATATGCGATTGACCCGACGAAGATATACCTGCGGTTAGGGTGGAGACCTGAGACGAGATTCGCTGACGGAATCAGGAAGACTATACGCTGGTACGTGGAGAATGAGTCTTGGTGGCGGCCATTGGTGAAGGACTGAGGCGACAAAATAACCTCCCGGCTTCTGTGTGTTGTCGGGAGGTCTTTTTTTGTTCAGCACGAAAAATTTATATGCGGGCATAACAAAAAGACAAGGTTTTATGTTATAATTTTTTTATCGCGAAGAACTGCACATGACGTGCATAAACATATTACCCTGTCTACGTGAAATTATATCACATAGCAAGGCAAGTGTTAAATAGTTGTGTGCAATTTTTCTTATTTCCTCGAAACTTGATGTTGAAGGCTTGCAGTAACCATTCTGCATAAGGAAGTTATCTGAGATAGGCGCGGATAATACAGTAACAATACACAGGAGGAAAATAGCAATGAAGAAGGTAAGAAAAGGATTCACGCTCGTGGAACTGTTAATCGTCATAGCAATAATAGCACTGCTCGGCTCAATGGGCTTGGTGTCAGGGAAGGAAGCCAACAATATAGCCGAGGCGCAGAAGATAGTCGAGAACTTCCACATCATCAGCTCGGCAATGGAGATGTACTACGCGGACAACAACGTTGCAATTGCGAAGGGGACGAATCCCTACGATGCTTCTAGTCTGCCCGGCACAATCAAGACAGGACTCGCGGCGTATATGAAGGACACAAGCCTTCTGGATACTACCGAAACCGCAGGGAAATACGCAATCTCTGTGAGCGGCAATCAGTGGTGGCTGTGCTATACGCTGGATGCAGCAAACACGAAACTGGCAAACATTCTCGCCAACAAAGCGGTGCAGGAAGGATTCAGGAAATCAGCTGTGGATAATGATGATGTGCCAGATACTTCAGAAGGTGCCGCCGAGGATGCCACTGTCACGAATATTTACGAAAAAGACGGAGATAAGCTTTACCTGAGAGTCCGCTAACTACACGAACAAGCCACCAACAAAACCTATGCGCATGAGAGTCCCCAACGCCTATTACGGGGGCTCTCTCTTTATGTCAGCAGAGTATCTTTCCCGTCCTTGTGGCTGTTCCTCCATTCACGCGGTGAAATTCCGTAGATGTTCCTGAACGCCCGCGAAAAATGCATCTGGTTCTCATAGCCTACTGACGCTCCGATCTCGTTAATCGTTCTGTCCGTCATAACCAGCATCTCGGCAGCCTTGATCATTCTGTAGCTCATCAGGAATCTCTGAGGCGACTTACCCGTAGACAGCCTGAATATTTTCCCGAAGTAGCTCCTGTTGAGCCTGAGTGCCTGCGCTATTTCCTCAACCGTAACATCCCGGTGATAGTTGCTCTCTATGTAGGATATTGCCTCGCGTATGTAGAAATCCCGGAGGCGGCTCGTGATGACTCTCCCGGCGTTTTCGGCAGAGCGTGTCAGGCAGTCCATGAACATGTACAGGTGTCCGATAAGCTCAAACGGTGAGGCTGTGCTGTTGTCGACAATGCAGAGCATCTCATCGCGCAGTTTCTCTCTGAGGTCTGGGAAACGAGTCCTGTACACCGGCTCTTCATGAGTGAATCCGGCGGTCTCAAGTGCCTGTTTCACCCTCAATCCGTCAAACTCAAGCCAGGTATATTCCCACGGGTTATTGATGTCTGCTACGTACATGCTGACCTGCTCAGGGTATATCAGGAAGCCTTCACCAGCGTTGATTCTGAATGTGCTGGTATGTCCGTGAACGTCATCGGAATAGAGAGTCCCGCGTCCATTGATGACGTAGTGAAAGAGGTAATGATTCCTTCTTGCCGGGCCGAATGAATGACCGGGCTCGCATGCTTCCTGTCCGAATTGGTAGAGTCCCAAGTCAACAAAGCTGTGATTAGGGAATATCGAGAATTTGACTTTATGCATTGTACCAGCTCCGAGTATATGCAGAATTTCAGATGATATGCAAGCATTAGGGTAAATAATAGCAGATATTGTACCATTCGTGAAAATGTGAGTCCGCTATAAAATAACAATCGCTTAATTTTCCCAACCAACAAAAATTTAACGTGAAGGAGTCTGCATACACATGGCAGGATTATCGCTTCAGCATATCTGGAAGAAGTACCCCAACGGTTATGAGGCCGTGAAAGACTTCAACCTCGAAATTGCCGACAAGGAATTCATCATCTTTGTCGGGCCTTCAGGGTGCGGGAAGTCAACCACCCTCCGCATGATAGCCGGGCTTGAGGACATCTCGTCAGGCACGCTCAAAATCGGCGACCGCGTCGTGAATGACGTTGAGTCAAAAGACAGGGATATTGCGATGGTTTTCCAGAACTACGCGCTCTATCCCCACATGACGGTGTACGACAACATGGCCTTTGCCCTCATGCTCAAGAAGACACCCAAGGACGAGATCGACAAGGCAGTGCGTGAGGCAGCTAGGATTCTGGAGCTGGAGAAAGTCTTAGACCGCAGACCGTCCCAGCTCTCAGGAGGACAGAGACAGAGAGTCGCAATGGGCAGGGCAATAGTCCGCAACCCGCAGGTCTTCCTCATGGACGAGCCTCTGAGTAACCTTGACGCGAAGCTCCGTGTACAGATGAGGGCAGAAATCGCCAAGCTTCACGACAGGCTCGGAGCAACGATAATCTACGTTACCCACGACCAGACAGAAGCAATGACTCTCGGAACGCGAATCGTTGTCATGAAGGACGGAATAGTCCAGCAGGTAGCCTCGCCGACAGTACTCTACAACAAGCCCGATAATATCTTCGTGGCAGGCTTCATCGGGTCGCCTCAGATGAACTTCATCGATGCCAGGTTTGACGGCAACGACCTTATAGCCGGAGGGACTAGCTTCGAGATACCGAATGAGAAGGTTGACGTTCTCCGCGAGAAAGGCTACACGGGCAAGACTGTCATCATGGGAGTCCGTCCTGAGAATGTCTATGACGCTAAGGCCGAAGCACTCTGCAAGCTGACTGCTCCGTTCAAGGCAAAAATCACAGTGTTCGAGTTACTCGGCTCTGAGGTGCAGCTCTACTTTGACTTCGCAGGGGCTTCAATGTCGGCAAAAGTAGGCCAGTCAAGCAGGGCAGCAGTCGGAGATGTGATGAGCTTTGCGTTTGACATGGACAAGATTCACGTGTTCGACAAAGAAACCGAGCAGGCCATCATTCATTAGGGGGCGGGAAAATGAGACGCTTATTATTGGGACTGGCGTTAGTGCTGTGCCTCAGTGTGTCAGCATTCGCCGCGCCTGTTGAGATTGAGCTCGTCCACTACAAGCAGGAAGCCTACGAGATATTCAAGCAGCTTGAGGAGAAGTTCAACGCCACGCACACGGATATACACGTCCGCTTCTTGTCGCCTGCTGACGCTGTAACCATCATGAAGACGAGATTTATCCGCGAGAATTACCCGGACATCATCGGCATCGGCGGGGATATGGACTTCTCGAACTTCCAGGACGCAGGGCTTCTTGCTGACGTGTCAGACTATCCCGGACTCGCGAAAATCAAGCCCGCATACATTGACATCATCAACGGCCTCAAGTTCCTTCCTGAGCCGGGTACATACGGAGTTCCCTTCATGGCCAACGCCGCAGGGATTCTCTACAACCGCGACATGTTCAACCAACACGGCTGGAAGATTCCCGACTCATGGCCGGAGTTCATCAAGCTCTGTGATGACATACAGGCCGCAGGAATCAGACCGCTCTACTTCGGCTACAGGGACACGTGGACGACATTAGCCCCGTGGAACGCTCTCGCTGTCGGAATTGCTCCCGCCGATGTCTGCCAGCAGGTCAACGAGGGAAAGACTACATTCACGGAGCAGTACAGGGAAGTTGCCGAGAAGATTCACGCCCTCCTTAAGTACGGTGAGGAAGGCCCGTTCGCATACAGCTACAACGATGCCTGCACGGCCTTTGCGAGGGGAGAGTCGGCCATGTACACGATAGGAAGCTACGCAGTCCCGCAGATTCTCTCGGTCAACCCAAACATGAACATCGACTCGTTCGTCTTCCCCGCAAGAGACGAGCCCGGAGCTCAGACCCTCAACAGCGGAGTCGACCTCATGTTCTGCGTTCTTGAGGAATGCCCCAACAAGCAGGCCGCCTACAAGGTTATCGACTTCCTTCTTGAGCCGGAGAACATACAGATGTACGTTGACGCTCAGAACGGAGTCCCATGCTCAAAGGGTGATTTCAGGCTTGCCCCTATGCTTGACGGGATGAAGCACTACATTGACGCGGGGAAAATGGCGGACTACCACGACCATCATTATCCGTCAGAGATGGCCGTTGACGCTCAGATTCAGACTTACCTTCTGAACGGGGACATTAACGCGTTCCTTTCACGTTTCGACTCTGACTGGGTACGCTACAACAGAGACCTCATCAGCAAGGTCAAGAAGTACAACGCTTCACACTAACGAAAGGAGGAATATTCATGAAGAGTCAGAATGAGAGAGCGCGCACGTTCCTGATGATTGCAGTCCCGATACTGCTTCTGTTCTTCGCGTTCAACACGCTGCCGCTCATCAAGGGCTTCATGTACAGCTTCACGAACTTCCGGGGCTACGGCACAAAATTTGACTGGGTAGGCTGGAGGAACTACATCGACCTGTTCACGGACTCGCGGGTCGGAAATTCCTACTGGTTCACGTTCAAGCTGGCACTGGTGGCGACGATACTCATCAACATACTGAGTCTGATTATGGCACTCGCCCTCAACGCAAAGATACGCTTCAAGAGCTTTCTCCGGGGAATGTACTTCATCCCGAACATTCTCGGAGCATTGGTCGTCGGCTACATCTTCAGCTACATATTCACGTACATCCTTCCGGCCATCACAAGCACTGCAAGTATGCTCGCGAACAAGAACCTTGCCTGGATTGCGATCGTGATAGTGTGCGCGTGGCAGTCAATCGCAATGAACACGCTGATATACATTTCGGGCTTGCAGACTGTCCCGGAGGATGTCTACGAGGCAGCTTCCCTTGACGGCGCGACAGGCTGGAATCGTTTCAGGTATATCACGTTCCCGCTGATTATGCCGTTCTTCACCATCAACATGGTGCTGTGCATGAAGAACAACCTGATGGTGTTTGACCAGATCATGGCACTGACGAAAGGCGGCCCGGCTCAGAGTACCGAGTCTATCTCCTTCCTCATCTATAACAACGGCATGGGCGGGGGGCAGTTCGGCTTCCAGAGCGCAAACGCCGTGATATTCTTCATCGTCATCGTGATAATCTCAGTGCTTCAGCTCAAGTATCTCAACAAGAAGGAGGAACAGCTCTAATCATGGCTAATCAGGAAATCAAGGCCACCGAACGCTTCAACTGGCCTGTAACAATATTGCTACTGCTCGGACTGTTCACGGTTCTTTTCCCGCTCTACATGACAGTGATTATCGCCTTCAAGCAGCCCAGCGAAATGACAAACAGCGTAATCGGCCTCCTTTCGTTCCCAAAAGAATGGAGTCTCGACAACTTCCGCGAGGCAATGAGGGTAACGGACTTCTGGCGTTCACTCTTCAACAGCTTCCTCATCACGGGCATCACAATGGTAATCTCAATCATCGTACACTCGCTGATGGGATATGCCGTTGCCCGCAACATGGGGACGAGCAAGTTCTACCGCTTCAGCTACTTCTACATAGTCAGCGGAATGTTCGTGCCTTTCGCGATACTGATGATGCCGCTCGTGAAGCAGACAGCGCAATTGCACATCGATAACATGTTCGGGGTAATCATTCTGTACGTGGTGTTCTACATGCCGATGAACGTGTTGCTCTACGCGGGCTACCTGAAGAATATTCCGATTGCGCTTGAGGAGGCGGCACATGTTGACGGTGCTTCAACGTGGACAACGTACTGGAAGATAATCTTTCCGCTGATGTGGCCAATGCACGCGACTGTTGCGGTTCTTACGGCTCTGGGGACGTGGAATGATGTCATGACCCCGCTCGTGATTATGTCGGGTTCAGGGATGACTACGCTTCCTCTTGCACAGCTGACGTTCCAGACTCAATTCGGGACGAACTACAACCTAGCGTTCGCGTCATACCTGCTGGCACTGCTGCCTATGCTGATATTCTACATTGTCGCTCAGAAACAGATCATTAACGGGGTAATCAATGGTGCGGTAAAATAGTCAGCAAAAAATTCTGGCGAGGACAAAAAATTTATGGCAATAACATTCGATGAGGGACGGAGAATTTTCACCCTCACCACAAGAAACACAACGTATCAGATGATGGCAGATAGCTTCGGTTATCTGCTTCATCTCTATTACGGGGCAAAGACAGCGGGCTTCACAGACTGGGGGCTTACGTTTGCTGACCGTGGATTTTCCGGGTCTCCATACGAGTTAGGCAGGGACAGGACGTATTCGCTTGACGCATTGCCGCAGGAGTTCCCGGTTCAGGGCACGGGGGATTACAGGAGTCCCATGCTCATTGTGAGAGACTCAGAGGATACATACGGCGCGGATTTGCGTTACTCCGGCCATGAGATTACGGAGGGCAAATACTCACTACCGGGACTGCCTGCTGTTTACGCCAACCCCGGCGAGGAAGCGCAGACTCTCACGGTAACTCTCAGCAATAATCGCTTAGGTCTCAGCGTGAAGCTATTGTACGGAGTAATACCCGGTAAGGACATAATCACAAGGAGTGTCATCGTCCGCAACAATGGCAGCAAGCCTTTCACAGCCGAGAAACTCTACAGCTCATGCCTTGACTTCACGCACGGAGATTTTGACCTGATTACGTTTCATGGCCGCCACACTCTAGAGCGTCAGTACCAGCGTCAGAGACTCAATCACGGCTCGTACTCAGTCGGCAGCAGGCGGGGAATGTCGTCCCACCAGTACAGCCCCTTCGTGATACTCGCTGACCATGACGCAACAGAGACTCACGGACGCTGCTGGGGAATGAATTTCGTCTACAGCGGGGGATTCTGCGCAGAGGCAGAGCTTGACCAGTACGGACAGACGCGGGTCATTATGGGACTCTCACGGGAGAAGTTCTCGTATGGACTTGAGCCGGGAGAAGAGATTGCCGGGCCGGAAGTGATTATGACGTTCAGCAGCGAGGGACTCGGAAAACTCACGCACAGCTTCCACGCCTGCATACGCGAGAACATCTGCCGGGGGAAATTCCGGGACTCCCCCCGCCCAGTCGTCCTCAACACTTGGGAGGCTCTGTACTTTAACTTTGACGGCAGGAAGATTCTTGACGCGGCAGAAAGCGCAAAGGCTCTCGGAGTGGATATGCTGGTTCTTGATGACGGATGGTTCACGAACAGGAACAATGATGCTCAGGCTTTGGGTGACTGGTCTGCTGACGAGGGGAAATTAGGCTGTACGCTCGGTGAATTGGTGAGCAGGGTCAAGGCTATTGGGCTGGATTTCGGGATATGGGTTGAGCCTGAAATGATCAGCGAGGACAGCAGGCTTTACCGTGAGCATAGAGACTGGGCCATGATTATACCCGGTGAGAAGCCAGTACTTGGACGCAACCAGCTTGTGCTTGACCTTTCACGAATGGACGTAAGGGAGTACATCATCCAGTCAATGCGCGGAATCCTCAATGAGGGAGTAACCTATCTCAAGTGGGACTACAACCGCTCAATCGCCGAGCTTTATTCACACTCAGGGAGCAATGGAAAACTCGCGTACAAGTACATTCTCGGACTCTATGAGATTCTGGAGCGCATAACGTCAGAATACCCCGGCGTACTCATCGAGGGTTGCGCGGGCGGAGGAGGACGCTTTGACGCCGGGATGCTGTACTACACTCCGCAGATTTGGTGCAGCGACAACACAGACGCTCTTGACAGACTCACGATACATTACGGGACATCATTCGGCTTCCCTATGAGCGCGGTTGCCGCACACGTCTCGACATGCCCCAATCACCAGACAGGAAGAATCACACCCCTCAAGGCACGCTATACCGTCTCAATGACCGGGGCGTTCGGATACGAGCTTGACCCCCTGAAGCTGACTGATGACGAGAGGCGCGAGATTTCCGGGCAGATTCGGCAGTACAAGCTGGACCGCGAAATCATCACCGAGGGACTCTATTATCGACTGAGCAATCCTGAGAGCGATAACTATTGCGCGTGGGAGTATGTCTCTCATGACGGAAGCAAGGCACTAATCAGCGTGGTAATCCCACAGAATCACGGGAACATGCCAGTGATCTACATTACACCGAGGGGACTCACTCACGGGGCGTTCTACAGGGATATTGAGAGCGGGAAAATCTACCCTGCTGATGCCCTGATGGACTCAGGTTTCCCGGTTGACATGCCAAAGAGCGATTACGAGTCCTTCACATTCAGGCTTGAGAGAATGTGAGCATGCCGGAGCGTCTCTTCTGCCAGCGGAAATAGTACAGAGTCATGCTCAGTGCGCACAGTATCCACCCGGCCGGGTAACCGAAGCCAACAACGTACACATTGCCCGGTATCAGCCTCGTAATCACAGCAAGGTACGCCTGACGGAAGAACACGTGAGTGCACAGAGTGATTATCATGGGCATACGCGAATTTCCGTCCCCCCTGAGATAGCCCGACAAGATTTGCGTGAAGCATGTTATTACGGCAATGGGAGTACACATCCTGATGAAGAGAGTCCCGTACTCTATGACCTTTGAGTCAGGGCTGAAGAATGATGACATCAGCGGCGCATTCACGCAGAGAGTCGCAGAAATTGCTGACGAAATCACAAGCATCATGGCCAGAGCTGTCCACGTACCAGAGATAGCCCGGCCATGCTTGCCCGCTCCGAGATTCTGCCCCGTGAAGACCGTTACCGCCTGCCCCATGCTCTGAATCGGAAGCATCATGTACTGGTCGAGCTTCATGTACACCCCCCAGCCCGCAATATATGCCGTCCCGAAAACGTTGATATACCCCTGCACAAAGACATTCGAGAACGCGACAACCGCCATCTGAATCCCAAACGGTAACCCTATCTTCAGAATCATCCGGGCAATGTCCCGGTCTATTCGCCATTTCCCCGACAGCCTCGCCGATTTCACCACCGTAAACACGACAAGGCACGCCGACAACGCCTGAGCCGCTATAGTCGCAATTGCCACGCCAGCGATACCCCAGCCGATTTTCACGAACCACAAATCCAGCGCGATATTGAGGACACTGCACACTATCAGGAAGAACAGTGGCCTCCGAGTATCGCCCATTGCCCGCAAAATTGCCCCGCCTATGTTGTAGAAGAGAAGCCCGGATATTCCCCCGAAGTAGATTTTGAGGTACAGATCCGCCTCGTCGATAACGTCAGGAGGTGTTGACATCCTTTCGAGGAAGAAGCGCGACAAGCTAACCCCGAAGAGAGTCAGCAATACACAGCCTGTGAGCGTCAGAATGAGTGATGTCTTGATGGACTCGGTGAGTCTCTGACGGTCATTCGCGCCAAAAGCCCGGCTGATTACGACTCCTGCTCCTGTTGCAGTGCCGTTGAAGAAGCGCACCAGCATTCCGCAGATGTGAGTCGTTGCGCTGACGGCGGCAAGTGCTGACACTCCCACGTAACGCCCGACTATCACGCTGTCCGCAGTATAGTAGAGCAGCTGTAACAGGTTCTCCAGCAACAGCGGCCATGTGAACATAAGAAGCACCGTCCATATACGTCCGCTTGTCATGTTGAACTCGTAACGCCTCAATGTATTTCCCCCCTTAACGTATGAACTTGCCCTTGATGTAGCCTAAGACACTGGCGGAATATTCCGTGAAGAATTTATCCCTCAGCGCGAAAAGCACCGCGAAATATATTCCTGCTCCCGTGAAAATCATCGTGAATGTGTGTATTGCTGACGGGGACAGTTTCCCGCCCATGAAGAGCAATGCCGCAAGCATGATTATCCCGGCCATGATGTAGTTCCTGCCTGACGATAATATTCTCATAATGCTCAACTCACGGCGTATCATGTGAAGCTCGACAACCGCAATCAATCCTTCTGCCGCCACTGAAGCCATCATTGCACCGTAAGACTTGAACAGCCGTATCATCACTATGTTCATGAGGAAGTTCACCGCCGCACCGATAATCACTGCCCGCGTGTAGAGATTCTGCCGTCCTGTAGGGATGAGATACTGCGACCCTGTTGCGTGGTTGAAGCCTATTACGATAAGAAGCAGGCTCGAAATCTTGAGCAGTCCCGCTACTTTCTCATAGCCCGGCCCGAAGAACCAAGGCACAAAGTTATCCGATATTCCCATAAGCCCGAAGCATAAAGGCACAGAGAGAAACCACACGAAATTGTAGCTCCTGTACATGTAGAAATTTATTGTCTCACGGTCATTCCTGCCGAAAAGATAGCCTATCCTCGGAATCATTACACCCCCAAGCGATATTATCAGGGGAAGAACGGCGCGTGAAATCTTCATTGACTGCTCATAATATCCGTTCTCGAATCCGTTCTCCGTGAAAAATCCCAGCATTGACTTGTCCAGAAGCGTGTAGACCTGTACAGCTACCGTAGGAAGAAAGAATGACAGAACCGTCTTGATGTTCCTGAAAGGGTGAATGTTACTGAAATCGGGTCTCTTGATGTAGGCGGGAAGGTATGCGCACATTGCCACTGCTCCGGCCAGGTTGAAGAGTATCAGTCCGAGAACGTAAAGCGGAAGGTCAGACTTTGTTTTCACGAAGAGGAAAATAAACACTATCCCGGCGATTCTGATGATTAGATTCCTCAGCACTATTTTCCCGAACTCCTCAAGCCCTGCGAAGAACCAGCCTACAGTGAACACAAGGCATGTAATATTCAGCGAGTAAATCAGGAATATATCCCGGTAAGATTCCATGAATGACAACGCGAAAAGAAAGTACAAAGCCAACGCTATCACCGTATTTATCGCACGGAGAAAGAAAGTCTCCCAGAAGACTGCGCTCCTTTTGTCCGGGTCATCACGGCAGTATGATATTTCGCGCTGGCCGTAGCTCCCTGTACCCATGTCCGCGAAAATCACGAAGTACTCAGCGACAGAAGCCGCAAAACTCGCAGTGCCGATACCGTCAGCCCCCAGAACCCTCGAAATATACGGGGCTGTGATCAGGGGCGTAAGAACCGTAAGGACATTGTACGCGGCGTTGTAGAAATAGTTTCTCCTGATACTTTTGCTCATAGGAATATTTTCTGCTACGTAAAAAGTGTAATGTTGTGCTGAGTACAACTTTTTCGAGATTTGCTCGTTCTTTCCTCATTGCTGAGACATTTCCTGCCCCTGTTCGCTTGTGCTACTTAGGTTGTTACGGCAGTCCAGAGGCTTTGACTTCCCATGTTACACACGGTAGCCGCATTGCTACGGATTGGTGATACCTGTCCAGCACACTGACATTACGCAGCAGTCTAATCCTCCCTTTTTCTTTCTGTCAAGCGTACTTTCAGAAACAGACTATTTCACGACTCCATAATTTTTTTTACTATCTGGATATTGCTCCTGACATGATGATTCTCTGACTGGTTAATTATCCTATATACCGCAAAATTTTTCTTGCATTAATCGATTTGTCCGCTATAATTAGTCAGACTTAGTTAAATGGAGTGAGATATTACTATGGACATTAACAGGCTGACACGAAAAAGCCAGGAGGCACTGAACGCTTCACAGGCTATAGCGTCAGAATACAATCACCAGCAAGTAGACTGTGAGCATTTGCTGTATGCCATGCTCCGGGATTCCGACGGGCTTATACCGCAGCTGCTCCAGAAGATGAATATAGATACCCGTGAAATCACAAAGGCAGTCGATGAAGAGCTGTCGAAATTGCCCCGCGTAACATTCTCAGGAACAGAGCAGGGTAAAATCTACATCACCCAGAGGCTTGAACGATTATTCGCACGCGCTGAGGAAAGAGCAAAATCCCTCAAGGATGAATACATTTCGGTTGAACATCTATTCATGGCCATGCTTGAGGAAGGCACTAACACCCCCGCCGGAAGAATATTCTCCCGCTTCGGCATCACCGGGGAGAAATTCCTGCGGACGCTTAACGATGTACGAGGCTCACAGAGAGTCCAGAGCGCAGACCCTGAAGCAACGTATGAGGCACTGGAGAAATATGGCCGGGACTTAGTGCAGGCAGCCCGTAACAACAAACTTGACCCTGTAATCGGACGCGATGACGAAATACGCAGGGTGATACGCATATTGTCCCGCAAGACCAAGAACAACCCCGTCCTCATAGGCGATCCCGGTGTCGGAAAGACCGCAATCGTTGAGGGGCTAGCTCAGAGAATAGTACGCGGAGATGTCCCAGAAGGACTCAAGGAACGCACAGTATTCGCTCTGGACATGGGTTCGCTTGTGGCGGGGGCAAAGTACAGGGGGGAATTTGAGGAGAGACTCAAGGCCGTGTTGAACGAGGTCAAGAACAGCGACGGGAGAATCATTCTGTTCATTGACGAGCTTCACACTATAGTCGGGGCGGGCGCGGCGGAGGGTGCTGTTGACGCGGGTAACATGCTGAAGCCGATGCTGGCACGGGGGGAATTGCACTGCATCGGTGCTACCACGACTGACGAATACCGCAAGTACATCGAGAAAGACGCGGCACTTGCCCGGAGATTCCAGCCCGTTGACGTTGAGCAGCCATCAGTAGAAGACACTATATCGATACTCAGGGGGATTCGCGAGAAGTTGCAGGTACACCACGGAGTCGCAATCAGGGACAATGCTCTTGTTGCGGCGGCGGTATTGTCGAACAGGTACATCACGAACCGCTTCCTCCCGGACAAGGCTATAGACCTCGTTGATGAAGCCTGCGCTATGATTCGGACGGAGATAGACTCTCAGCCCTCAGAACTTGACGCGGCTGCCCGGAAAGTTATGCAGCTCAAGATTGAGGAAGTCTCACTGAAACACGAAGAAGACGAAGCCAGCAAGGAACGCCTTAAAGTGTTGCAGAAAGAGCTTCAGGAGGCCGAGTCGGAAGAAGAGACTCTCAGGACACAGTACGAGAACGAGAAGAAAGCTATTGCTGACATACAGAGTTTCAGGCGGCAGATTGAGGAGACCAAAGCGAAAATTGACGAGGCGCAGAGAAATGGCAACTGGGAATTAGTCTCAGAGTTGCAGAACGGCGAGCTTCCGAGACTGAAGCGCGTATTGGCCGGGCAGGAAGCAAAACGCTCTGACATCCTCAAAGGCTCGGACGACAACAAACTTCTGCGTGTTGAAGTTACTGATGACGAGATCGCCGACATAGTATCAAGGTGGACAGGAATCCCGGTAACAAGACTCCTTGAGGGCGAGCGGGAAAAATTGCTGAAGCTGGACGAGATTCTCCACAAGCGCGTGATAGGCCAGGACGAAGCAGTGAGTCTCGTTGCTGATGCTGTGTTACGCGCCAGAAGCGGCATCAAGGATCCCAAGCGGCCAATCGGCTCATTCATCTTCCTCGGGCCTACTGGTGTCGGCAAAACTGAGCTGGCCCGGACACTGGCTGAAGCTCTGTTCGACTCTGAGGACAACATGATACGTATAGACATGAGCGAGTACATGGAGAAGCA
>JAFSRQ010000118.1 GCA_017446055.1 Synergistaceae bacterium
AGCAATCACTTCACGCTTTCACCCAATACACGCAACCCTCACGTTACAGTCTCACTCAGCCAGCACCCACGGCACACTATCACCCGTCAACACACTCAAGCCTCATGTTACAGTCTCACTCAGCCAGCACCCACGGCACGCTATCACCCACAACACACGAGCCTCACGTTACAGTCTCACTCAGCCAGCACCCACAGCACAATATCTCCCGTCAACACACGAGCCTCACGTTACAGTCTCACTCAGCCAGCACCCACGGCACAATATCTCCCGTCAACACACGAGCCTCACGTTACAGTCTCACTCAGCCAGCACCCACGGCACGCTATCACCAGTCAACACACGCAAGCCTCATGTTACAGTCCACACAAGCCAGCACCCATAGCACAATATCACCCACAACACACTCAAGCCTCATGTTACAGTTCCACACAGCCAGCAATCACTTCCTCCCTCAATAGATGGACATGCTACAATCACACCAACATTCCCCACGGAGGCATCATCATGGACATCAACGAGAGAAGTTACACTCAAACTTTCTGGCTCACGTTCATCCGGGACACTTTCGGAATCATCAGCCCGGAAGATTACGTTGACTTCGAGAAGAGAGTCGACATCGAACACGCAAAATTCATCGACGCTTATATCCCCTCAACAGGCACCATCATTGAGCAGAAATCACCCGGTAAAGACCTCGAAGCCGCCTTCCTCCAGGCCAAAAATTATTACGACTGGCTCCCGTTCTCACAGAGAGGACGCTACATCATCACCTGCGATTTCGACACACTCCACATCCACGACATGGAGAACCCAACACTGCCCCCCCAGATCATGGCCGTAAAGGACGCGACAAAGGACAATCTTCCGTTCCTCCTCACTCCCGGCGAAACTGCCCCGATTGAAGTCGCCGTGTCAGTCAAAGCAGGCGAGCTAGTCAAATCACTCTATGGCTCATTGCTCGACTCGCTGGCCATTGTCGCAAAGGAACAACATTACGACAAAGACACCTACGACAAGGCACGCGAAAACATCAACATATTCTGCGTCAGGCTCGTGTTCTTGCTTTACGCCGAAGACTCCGGGCTGTTCGCAAAATCACAGTTCCACGACTACCTCAAGCCCCGCTCCATCATGGCAAAAGACGCGCTCGCAAACTTATTCGCCGTCCTCAACACAGAAATCCACGACAGAGCCCCCTTCCTTGAGCCGGAACTCAAAGCATTCCCCTACGTCAACGGCGGACTCTTCGCCCAAACCGTCGACTTCCCCCAGCTTTCACCCGACGAACTCGGCATAATCATTCACGACATGGCCGAAGGGTTCAACTGGTCAGGAATATCACCCGTCATATTCGGAGCAATCTTCGAGGCAACCATCAACGACGAAACACGCAGGAAGGAAGGCATACACTACACATCGCCCGCAAACATCCACAAGGTCATTGACCCGCTCTTTCTCGACGGACTCAATGAGACACTCGCCGCCATTCTCTCAGAGCCTCAGTCTGACGCAAGAACACAAAAGCTCCTCGCCTTCCAGGACAAATTAGCCGCGTTACGTTTTCTTGATCCCGCCTGCGGATCTGGCAACTTCCTCACCGAGTCCTTCATCTGCCTCCGAAGAATGGAGAACAGAGTCCTCGCCGCAATCCCCGAATGTGAAAGGCCGCCCGTCAAAGTCTCAATCACTCAGTTCCACGGAATAGAGTCCCACGATTTCGCCGTCAACATCGCAAAAACCGCCCTCTGGATCTCAGACCACCAAATGTGGAAGGAAACAAGGGACGTAGTGCGCTCGCAGAAACCGCCCCTCCCCCTCACTGAATATGACGGCATCGAGGAAGAAGACGCTCTCAGGGCTGACCTCCTCGTCAAAGGCTGGAAGATACCTCACGACGATATGCTCTACATCATGGGCAACCCCCCCTTCATCGGCTACTCAGACATAAAGGGAGCACGGAAGGAAGTCTTCAGGAACATGTTCGAGAACTGGAAGGTCGATTACGTCGCGGGATGGTTCAGGGTTGCCTCAGAGTACGTTCAGGACAAGAACACTAAGGCCGCCTTCGTCGCAACAAATTCCGTCGTCCAGGGCGAGCAGGTATCGGGGATATTCGGACAGCTCCACAAGGACTGGGAGATAAAGATTGACTTCGCCCATCAGCCGTTCGTGTGGAAGAATGAGCTTCCCGACAAAAAGAAGATGGCTCATGTCCACGTCGTCATAGTCTGCATTAGCACAAACCCACCCGCTCAAAGAAGGCTCTACGCTCCAGACGGAACTTACAGGCTCGTCGACAACATCAACTTCTACCTTCAGGAAGGCCCGGACGAGGATATTGCAGTGCCGAGCAAGACCCCGATTTGCAGGAATGTCCCGGAAATAGACTTAGGCAACCTCCCCAGGGACGGAGGGCATCTCATCATTGAGGCCGGGGATTACGCCGACTTCATCAGGAGAGAGCCGGGAGCTGAGAGATTCATACGCCGCTACGTGGGGGCTTATGAGTTCATCAACAACATTCCGCGCTGGTGCCTGTGGCTTGGGGGGGCTAAACCTGACGAAATACGGAACATGCCGCTGGTGAACAAGAGAGTGAAGGCGGTCAAGGCTTTCAGGGAGGCAAGCAGCAGGGCAGCAACACAGAAGCTCGCAAAATACCCGTGGCTTTTCGCGGAGATAAGGCAGCCCGCAAGTGAGTATATCGTCATCCCGCGTGTGTCATCGGAGGAACGCCGCTATGTCCCGATAGGCTTCATGACTCCTGACGTGATAGCCAGCGACGCAGTGAGCATTATCCCCGGCGCTACACTGTACGATTTCGGGGTGCTGACGAGCCGGGTTCATATGGCGTGGATGAGGCATGTGTGCGGGAGGCTGAAGAGCGATTACAGGTATTCGGGGGATATGGTGTACAACACGTTCCCGTGGCCTGAGGCTGGCGTGAAGGAGCGCGCGAGGATTGAGGGGACTGCAAGGGGAATACTTGATGCGAGGGCGGAGAGTCCGGGTGTGAGCTTTGCGGGGCTGTATGATGACACTGTGATGCCTGTGGAGTTGAGGCGGGCGCATGAGAGGAATGACGCTGAGGTCCTGAGGGCTTACGGTTGGGATGAGGATATGAGCGAGGAGGATGTGGTGAGGGGGCTGTTCGGGATGTATCACAGGCTGACGGGGAAGTAGGGTTTGGGGGGCGGTGCTGGGACGAGGCATTGCCCCCTTGATGTCTAGGCTAGGAGTCTGCGTCTCACGTGCCAGTACGCAATCATCGTAGCGACTCCCGTAATCCCCCACGAGACCGGGTAAACGTCCATCAGAACCGTGAAATCATTTTCCCACGCAAAGACCGTGTACACCCATATGATTCTCAGCACACAGCACCCCAATAACACCAGCACCGACGGAAGCATAGAGTACCCCATTCCGCGAAGACATCCCCCGCTGACCTCGTAGATGTTCGTCATCCACAGGAACGCTACAACATGTATCATCCGGATTTCAGCATAGCTCAGGACTTCAGGGTTGACCGTGTAGAGGCTGAGTAGTCCGTTGCTCCACACAGCGCAGACGATACAGCACAGACCAGTGAAGGCCAGCCCCGCCGACATAGTGAGTGAGAATACCCGCCTGCACCGCCCGTAATCGCCAGCCCCGAAATTCTGGGACGTGAAGGTTACCGCCGCCTGGGTGAACGCCGCCACAACATAGTACGTCAGGAAGTCGAAGTTGAGTGCCGCCGCTGAACCTGCGCTCGCGTATGAGCCGAGGGAGTTTATCGCTGTCTGTATTGTTACGTTGGAGACGGAGAATAACATTCCCTGAAGCCCGGCGGGGAGTCCAATCCTCAGTATCTGTGTGAAATGCTCACGTCTCATCATCAAGTCCCGAACCCTGAAGCGGAACGTCTCTTCCTCAGTCATCAGGTAGTACATTATCATCATGGAGCTTACCACGTTTGAGATCACCGTTGCCATCGCCACGCCCACAACGCTCAACTTCAGGCCGATAACGAATATCAGGTTGAGTATCACGTTGATTACCCCGCCGAGTCCCAAGCTCCACAAAGGCCGCTTGCTGTCCCCCTTGCTTCTGAGGATTGCCGAGCCGAAATTGTAGAGCATGATGAACGGCATACCCAGGAAATATATCCTGAAGTACACAACGGCCAGGTCTATGATGTCGCCGGGAGTGTTCATGAGAGTCAGAAGAGGCTTTGCGGCGGCCAGTCCCCATATCAGGAGCAAGATACCACTGATTACCGCGAGCATGATTGAGGTGTGTACAGCGTCATGAATCTTGGCGGTCTCGTTGCGTCCAATGCACCGTGCTACTACGACATTAGCCCCGATTGAGAGTCCGACGAAGAGGTTGACCATGAGGTTTATTGCCGCGCCGTTGCTTCCTACTGCCGCCATTGCCTGAGGTGAGTCGAAGCGTCCGACTACTGCCACGTCCGCGGAGTTGAAGAGCTGCTGCAACATCATGCTTGCCGCCAGAGGTACAGCGAAGAGAAGTATCTTGCCCAGCAGAGGGCCGTGAAGCATGTCTATGTTGTTGTGATGGTGAAGTGCTAATTTTGCCATGATTATTGCTTGTCCCTCACGTAAAGCACCGGGAGCGAGTCGCCGTCTGATTTCTCCGTCATATCGAAGCGGCCGCTGAAAGCCTCAAACATTTTCTTGAGCTTGCCGAATCCGTAATGATTTGGAGTGAAGCCGGGTATCTCTTTGGGAAGGGTGTTGCCCAAGTCCGCAAGTCTCACCCATTCCTCATTGGGGAAAACTGTGTTGATGACCCTGGATATTTCGTCCGCTATCTTGTCTATCGGCGGCAGGATATTACCGCTGTCATGGCCGGACTCGCTCACGTTTTCAGCTTCTTCCTTCTGGAGCATGTCGAGATACTTGAACTCCTCGCACGCCCGCATTAAAGGCTCAGGAGTCTTCTGCTCCCCCATCCCTATAACGAGCATTCCCGACTCTCTCAGCCTTATTGCCAGCTTCGTGAAATCGCTGTCTGATGTTACGAGGCAGAATCCGTCAACATTTCCTGCGTACAGTATATCCATAGCATCGATTATCAGCGCGGAGTCTGAAGCGTTCTTGCCGTTGGTGTAATTGAACTGTATGACAGGTGTCATTGCGTACTTCAGTATGACGTTCTGCCAGGGCTGTACGGACTCGACCTTCCCGTAAACCCTCTTGTATGTCGCGAAACCGTATGCGCTTATCTCGCGTAATATCAGGTCAATGTAACGCCATGAAGCATTTTCCGCGTCTATGAGAAGAGCAATCTGCTTCCTGTCAGTCATAGCCATAAACCTAGCCCCCTGTATCGTGATTTTCTGGATTATAGCACCCGCCTTGAGTATAATAGCCTCATCCCTAAATTCACATGAGACGAGGAAAATTTTTGTGGACAATATCACCAAAGCCGCCCTTCTCCTTAATGCTATTCGTGTTCCCCAGAAAATATTTGCGCGTCTGTGTTCAGATTATGACCCGGCGGAACTGTGGCAGACTGACTCATTGCGTAAGGAACTCGGACTCTCCGGGAGAATGTGTGAGAAGCTCGCGGAATTTCTCTCTGCCGGCTGGGCTGAACGTGAAGACGAGCGTATATACCAGTTCGGTGCAAGGTTCATCACGTCCCAAGATCTAGATTACCCTGCAAGACTCTTCGACCTCAAGAAGCCCCCGGTCGGCCTCTACATGAAGGGCAATGTGAACTTGTCCCTCCCGTCAGTAGCAATAGTAGGAACGCGGAAATGTTCTGCCTACGCTGAGACCCAGGCAGTGAATCTCGGCAAGGCTCTTGCGCAAGTAGGGATAATGACCATAAGCGGCGGGGCAAAAGGCATCGACTCGGCAGGACACAGGGGGACTCTTTCGGGGGATGGCGTTACTGTCGTGATATTCGGGAACGGACTCGACCGCATATATCCCACAGAGAACCGCGACTTGTTCGGCATGATTCTTGAGCGGGGCGCGTGGGTCAGTGAGTATCCATTCGGGACTAACGGCGACATATGGAGATTCCCGGAACGCGACAGAGTTATTGCGGCTATGGCGGCACATGTGGTGATAGCAGAGTCCCCGGAGGACGGCGGAGCTATGCATACGGCAAGGACGGCCAAAGAGCTTGGGCGTGATACGTGGTCATTGCCGGGACGAATAAACGAGGCGGCTAATTTTGGCTCGAACAAAATCATGAACGAGGGCGTGAGGAATCTTTACGACATAGGCGGCTTCATCCGTGAAATCACTGCGGGACATGGCCAAGCTGTTATCGATTTCTGCGGCGGGGATGACGCTTCCGGCCATGAGAATAACGCTCCTGCACTTAACGACAGCGAGAAGGCTGTGTACTCACTGCTTCAGAGGACGGGCGCGAAAACTGATGATGACATTATCGCGCAGACAGGGCTTGACTTGATGGATGTGAACATGGCAATAATGAACCTTGAGGCGGAAGGACTCATATCCTCAAGCGGCGGAAGGTACTCGGCTTTATAGGCGCGGGAATAAACAGCCCGGCTTTTTTTGTTGCCTCAAGAAAAGTTTGCGGATATAATTTTTCCATTCACAAAAAATTTTTCAGACATCACAAATTCAGCTCAGACACAAAAATTTTATCAGGAGGAAAATATCTTGAAGCTGATATTTCTGGACATTGACGGCACATTGACCGCTCCAGGTGAGAATACCCCCCCTTCAAGTGCTGTTGACGCAATCGCAAAGGCCCGGCAGAACGGCCACAAAGTATTTCTCTGCACAGGACGAAATCCCGACATGCTCAAGCCGCTTCTCCGCTTCCAGTTTGACGGCTACATCTCATGCGCAGGTGGCTACGTTGCGGTCGGCGAAGACTATTCCGAAGTCCTCTACAACCACCCGATGACCAGTGAACAGCGCGACAAGGCACTAACCGCCCTCCACAACCAAGGAGTCTTCTGCACGATTGAGGCATACGGCGGCTCATGGGGCGATGAGAATCTCGGCGAGTTCCTCAGCGGACAGGGCGAGGGCAACAGTGAGCTTGAACGCTGGCGGAAGGCTCTTGCTGGCAATCTTGGCATCAAGCCCATGAAGGACTATGACGGCTCGCCAATCTACAAGGTCGTCATAATGTGCCAGAAAATGGAGCAGCTTGACGAGGCAAAAGCGGCACTCGGCGACGGCTTCAGCTTCGTGGTGCAGGATGTGCAGGTAGGACAGTCAACAGCAAGGTGCATAAACGGCGAAATCATGGATAAGGCCTTCAACAAAGGACTCGGCGTGAGGATAATCGCAGAGAAATTCGGTGTCCCAATCTCTGACACAGTCGGCTTCGGGGACAGCATGAACGATCTGGAAATGATACAGACGGTAGGCTACAGCGTCTGTATGGCGAACGGCTCCGAAAAGCTGAAATCTCTCTCTGACATGGTATGTCCGTCAGTGAGCGAGGACGGTTTAGCGAAGGCGTTTGCGGAATTAAAGTTAGTCTAACTTTCAGGGAGGTAATATTTTATGGCACTGGATTACAGGAAATGTGCGGAAGAAATCGTTTCCCACATCGGCGGACGGGAGAACATCGTCCAGGCGGCACACTGCGCGACACGTTTGCGCCTCGTCATCAAGGACAACGGCAAGGTCGACAAGAAAGCCCTTGAGAACGTTGACGGCGTGAAGGGAATGTTCGAGAACAACGGACAGCTCCAGCTCATCATAGGAACAGGCACGGTCAACAAGGTCTACGCTGAGTTCCTGAGCGTTACCGGGATGACTGAGGCCACGAAGGATGATGTCAAGGCGGCGGCGGCGGCGGCACAGCCACTCTGGAAGCGCATCCTCAAGGCCATTGGCGACGTTTTCGTACCGATTCTCCCGGCAATCGTCGCGTCAGGCTTGATGATGGGACTCGTTGAGGCACTCGGAAAAGTTTACCCTGAGTTCGCAAATACTTCATGGTATGACTTCCTCGACATGGTCGCAAACACAGCGTTCGCTTACCTGCCCGTCATAGTCGCAATCTCGGCGGCAAGAGTCTTCGGCGGAAACACATTCTTGGGTGCTGTCATCGGTCTTGCCATGATTCACGCCAACCTCGTCAACGCTTGGGTAGTGGGAACGCTTGAGACAATCCCGGCGTGGAACTTCAACATACTCAACTTCATCATCAGCGTTCAGAAAGTCGGCTATCAGGGTCATGTTATCCCGGTCATCATAGCGGTGTGGCTCATGTGCACAATCGAGAAGTGGCTTCACAAGCACACGCCGGAGATGATTGACCTCTTCGTTGTGCCTTTCACGACAGTGCTTGTTACCACGTTCATCACGTTCACGGTAATCGGCCCGATATTCTCACAGCTTGAGACATGGGTGCTTGAAGGAGCGAAAATCCTCGTGAAGAACCCAATCGGCTCGGCGATAATGGGAGCTATCTATCCTTGGACGGTCGTCATGGGACTTCACCACATGTACAAC
>JAFSRQ010000119.1 GCA_017446055.1 Synergistaceae bacterium
GCTTGCTATGATACCGATGGTACAGGCTGGGTGCGGGCTGAATTTCGGCCTGCCTCTGGGGATTATCGCGGGGCTTCTGGGCGCAACATTGTCGATTGAGTGGAACACGGAGATTCTAGCGTGGCTTTCGGGGCTTGGGACGACGTACAAAATCTCGTGGCTCAATGATATTTTCGTTACCACGTGGCGCGAACCCCTCGGCTTTGCGTCGGCAATAATTATCGCAGTCCCAATCGCGGCAATACTCGGCTGGTTTTACGGCAAGCTACTTAACCGCGTCAAGGGCGACGAGATGATGATTGCTACCTACGTGGGCTTCTCGTCCGTGTCGTTCATGTGCATTGCGTGGCTTCTGCTCCCGTACAAACACCCCACAATGGTCTGGGGCTATGCTGGCAAGGGATTGCGCACAACAATCAGCGTCGAGGGCTACTGGCTTCACGTACTGAGCGACTCGCTGGCTCTCAACATTCAGACTGAGGATATGCACCTGTACATTCCGACGGGGATGCTGATATTCTTTGCGGTGATGGCGTTGCTTGTGTGGATATTCATGCGGACTAAGACGGGTACGGCCATGACTGCGGTAGGCTCTAACCCGGAATTTGCGCGGGCATCGGGCGTTAATGTCGACCACATGAGGACGGTAGCCGTGATGATGTCGACAATACTCGGAGCGGTCGGAATCATAGTCTACGAGCAGAGCTTCGGCTTCATCCAGCTGTACATGGGGCCGTTCTACATGGCTCTTCCTGCTGTTGCGTCAATCCTTCTCGGGGGCGCGAGCGTCAACAAGGCCGGAATCCTCAATGTGATAGTCGGGACGTTCCTCTTCCAGGGGATTTTGACTATGACACCGAGCGTAATCAACAGCTACTTGCAGACTGACATGTCGGAGGTCATAAGGCTAATCGTGAGCAACGGAATGATTCTCTATGCTCTCACAAGAAAGGTGCGTGCCGGAAGATGAGAAAATTCTTTGACCTTGTCGCAAACAACGCGGTCCCGGCTGTCTTCATCATAATATCGGCGTTCGCAATCCCGCTGTCAGGATATTCCGCAAGCTACCTGATTCAGGAGATGCTGACACGGATCGGGCGCAACTCGTTCCTGATACTCTCGCTGCTGATTCCCATCATGGCCGGAATGGGGCTGAACTTCGGGATGGTTCTCGGAGCGATGGCCGGGCAGATAGGCTTGCTGTTCATATGCGACTGGGGAATCGTGGGCATTCCGGGAATGGTTCTCGCCTGCCTCATCGGTACACCAATCGCAATAGTGCTCGGAATATTCTGCGGCCATGTCCTCAACAGGGCGAAGGGCCGGGAGATGGTAACAAGCTACATACTCGGCTTCTTCATCAACGGCGTGTATCAGATGACCGTGCTCTACCTCATGGGCTGGGTGATACCGATAACGAACCCCGCGCTTCTTCTTTCACGGGGCTACGGTGTGAGGAACGCTGTGAGCCTTCTGGGGATACGCGGAGTCCTCGACAACCTCATTCCCACAGTCATCACAGGGACACAGGGGGCGGGGCAGTTCCTCAGCATCAACGGCGGAAAGTCATTCATACTCATGCAGATACCGTTCCTTGAGGGGGCAATAAGGATTCCGCTTGCGACTCTTGTTGTGATTGGACTGTTCTGCGTCTTCATCGTGTGGTTCAGGAAGACCAAGCTCGGACAGGACATGAGGGCAATCGGACAGAGCCAGAGTGTTGCCGACAGCGCAGGGATTCCCGTCAACCGCACAAGAATTATCGCAATCGTAATCTCGACTGTGCTTGCCTGCTACGGTCAGATAATCTACCTCCAGAACATGGGGACTCTCAACACCTACAACAGCCACGACCAGACCGGAATGTTCTCGATAGCCGCGCTTTTGATTGGGGGAGCGAGCGTATCACGTGCGACAATCGCAAACGTATTCGCGGGGGTAATCCTGTTCCACCTGATGTTCATTGTCGCGCCGGTCGCCGGGAAAAACCTCATCGGGGACGCGCAGATAGGGGAATATTTCCGTGTGTTCGTGTCTTACGGGATTATCGCCATCGCTCTTGTGCTTCATGCGTGGAGGAGAAACCGTGAGCGTGAGGCGGCCCGGAGGAGTCTTCGCGGCAACAAAGGAGGCGAGTAACGATGACTGAGATGCTGAATGAGTACATGGGGCTTGTGATGCCGTACCTTGAAGCTTGGGGGATAAGCCCGTGCCAGGCGGGAGTTGTTGCGCTCGTCGTTGTGTGGCTGGTGCTGTTCATGTTGCGGGGCGTGGGGTTCTTCCGCTTCCTCATGAGGTGGTATCAGAGGATTATCGTTGTCTGCGGACTGGTCGCGCTGGGGTTCTGGCTGTTCTACATCGGCCGGGAGCATCGGATTTTCCTCGACAACAAGGCCGTGGATGACTTTAAGCCGCTTGAGCAGGTCAACGTGAGCATCAACGGCGGGAAAGTCGCGGAGCTTATGCCGAGAGACCGGGACATGAGGAAAGTTGTAGGGCCTGAGTTCGAGCTTAAGGCGGAAATTTTTGATGACAAGGGCGAAATCGTCAACACAATAATGCGCCGGGTTGTTGTCGGTTGCAGCAAGGACATCATGATTAGCCTGCCTGTTCTTGCGGGAGGGTCTGAGGATTTCGTTATGCCCTCGCCGAGATGATGAGGCAATAACCGCTTGACATTAACGCGGAATCGTGCAATTATTCTCACATCTCAAAAATTTAAGCGGAGTTTATTTATCACAGTGGACAAAATCAATCTTGCATCAGCCAGCTATTACGTGTTTAACGCTTACTTCTGGTACTTTCGCCGGGAGTATCTATTGCTTTGGCTGACGTAAGGAGAAAGATTCACAGCACCCCAAATACACGGAGAACGCACGCCTTCTGAATCAGTCAAAGGATTTCAGGAGGCGTTTTTTTTGTGCAGGAAGGAATGAACATAACACATGCCCGCAAACGTAAAGGCCAATGACGGCTACAGCATAAGGATACGCCGGGGGATAATAGAGCGTCTCGGCGTTGAGATTCTCAGGCTCGCAGAAGACTCCTACACCGAAATACTAATCGTAACGGACGAGAAAGTGTCAGGCTTGTACCTGCCCAAAGTGATAATGAACTTCCAGGAATGCCCGAAGCCGGACGGAATGAAGCTGAGAATATGCGAGCTCACGATAGACTCGCATGAGGGGGCGAAGAACTTTCAGACAGTCGCCAAACTCCTCGATGACATGGCCGGGCTTGGCCTCTCCGGGAAATGCATAGTCGCAGCTGTCGGAGGCGGTGTAGTCTGTGAGACAGCCGGGTTCGCCGCCGGGTGCTACATGGGCGGTGTAAGGCTCGTTCTTGTACCCACGACTTTGGCGGGAATGATCGAGGTATCAGCATGGGAGAGCGCGTTCCTCAACCTTAGTTCCGGGAAAAACCTCGCTGGAATGTCCTGCTGTCCCTCGCTTGTTCTGTGTGATACTGACTGCCTAGCTACCCTATCGCCGGAAGAATACAGGTCAGGTATAGCCGAAGCCCTCAAGACTGCGATAATGTCAGGCGAAGAGTTGTTCAGGATATTCGAGCGCGGAAATGTCCAGGACAACATCGAGAAGATAATAGAAGGCTGCATAAAGTACCGTGCGAATCTGACTCCGGCCATGAGGACGAAATGTCTGGGCTATGCTCTGGGGAATGCTGTGGAGGCTCTGAGCGGTTACGGTATACAGCACGGCGCGGCACTGTCCCAGGGAATCGGGATAACTGCGCGGGCATCGTCAAAACTGGGCTGGTGCAGTGAAGAAACGTCAGCAAGAATCATAAACGCTCTCACTAGGAACAATCTTCCGTCAGAATGCACGAATTTCACAGCCGGGGAAATATCACAGGCATTGCTTAACGGACACAAGATTTCAGGAAGCGGCTTTGACCTTGTAGTGCCTGCTGAGATTGGCGGGTGCGTAACAAAGAATATCGGGGCGGGCGAGCTTGAAGGGGTAATTTCTGCGGGCATGTGAGCTGTTTTTCCGGGCATGACATCAGGAAATGTAATATAATATCATCATCAGCTATAACAATTCAGGAGGTGCCAGGAATGGACATTCGTTTTGTACAGCGCGGGTGCGAAATCGATGACAGGCTCAGGGATTACATGGAGAAGAAGATATCCAAGCTGGAGAAATTCTTCCGCCGTATCATGAACTGCCAGATAGTCGTAACTCACCACAAGGGCAGCTTCAACGTCGAGACTACAGCCAACGCAAACGGTGTAATTCTCAGGGCAGAAGAGGACGCTACAGAGCCTAGGAGGGCATTTGACCAGTCCCTGAAGAATCTTGAGCGGAGGATAAAGAAGTACAACTCCTACCTCAAGGACAGGGCGCAGCTTGGGGCGGAGGAAGATTTCACGTTCAGCGTTGAGGAGGAAGCTGATGTGAACGCTCCGGCAATCGACAAGGTGAAGAAGGTCGAAGTCCACCCTATGGAAGCATCAGAGGCAGTGATGCAGATGGAGCTAGTCGGGCATGAGTTCTTCGTGTTCCAGAACGCTACATCAGGGGAGATTAACGTTGTCTACAAGCGCGGCGAGAACAGCTACGGACTCATTGAGCCTGTGAGGTAGCAGTGAAGATGAAGCGTCCCCTCGGTTTCATGGCCGGGGGGATTTTTGTTACCGCTGAAACCAGCTCCTCATGACACGGAGGATACACACTAGGTCTTCCTCAGAGATGATGTAGGGCGGCATAGTGTAGATGTACCTCAAGAAAGGACGGCTGAATACCCCCCTGTCATACGCGAAATCCTGAAATCCCCGCGCAACTTCCGAGTCCTCGCACTCAATGCACACACAGCCCCCGATGATTCTCACTTCCCTTACTCCACGCGCCGTGAAATCCCTCATGTAGTCCCGCGAAATTTCCTCGATGTGCTTCACCCTCGCAAGGTAGTTGTCGCGCTCGAAGATTTCTATCGACTTCAGGGCGGCAGTGCAGGCAAGGGCATTCCCCATGAACGTCGGGCCGTGCATGAAGGCGTGATTGGGGTCATCGTCGTAGAAGCCGGCAAAGACCCTGTCATTCGCGACTGTTACAGCATGGCCGATGTAGCCCCCTGTAAGAGCCTTGCCGAGAATCAGAATGTCGGGCTGTACCAGGTCAGCAACAAAACGATTCCCAGTCCTCCCGAATCCTGTAGCGACCTCGTCAAAGACCAGCAACACCCCGTACTCGTCGCAGAGTTCCCGCGCCCGTCTCAGGAAGTCGACACCGTAAATCCTCATTCCCCCCGCGCACTGAAGCAAAGGCTCGACGATAAGGCAGTTCAGCCTCCCGCCGTAATCAGCAAACGCCCGCTCAAGGTCTGCTATGTTCGTGGGAATGTGGACGGTGTTCCCGCTTGTACCGCAGGCCTTCAGGATGAAGTGGTAATCCTCATCGTCGCCCGCCTCCATTGCCCTAAACGTGTCGCCGTGATACGAATGCTCAAGGGAGAGTGTCATTGTCCGCTGAGTCTCGCCCCTGTTCACGAAATATTGCAGTGCCATCTTCAGCGCGACCTCAACAGCGACGCTCCCGGAGTCCGAGAAGAAGCAGTGATTGAGAGTCCCCGGAAGCATCGTGCGCAACTTCTCCGCTAGCCTTTCCGCCGGGTCATGTGTGAGTCCGCCGAGCATGACGTGCGAGAATTTCCGTACCTGCGAGATTATGGCCTCGTTCATTTCGGGGTGATTGTAGCCGTGAATTGCGCTCCACCATGACGACACCGAGTCGATGAGCCGCTTGCCGTTCGCGTGCAGGTAAACCCCCTCCGCGCCCGTAATCTTGTACGGAGGCTTCATGCCCTTCATCTGCGTGTATGGATACCAGATCACATTATCCCTCCTGCAATATCGCTGTCATTCTCGCCGACGCAGGCAATCACACTAAGCCCCGTCAGACGCTCGCAGACCCTCACGTTGTCCTCGTGAAGGACGTTGCCGGGCTGGAAACGGTTGAAGATTAGCCCCGTCAGCCTCATTCCCCTAGCCTTCATGTAGTGTGCTGTGAGACCGACAGCGTTGATTGTCCCAAGCCCAGCGTCAGCAACAAGGACGCACCCGAAATCCCGCGCCTTCACGAAATCCTCAAGCCAGATTTCCCGGCCGCCGTCAAGCCGTATGGGGCATAAGATTCCCCCTGAGCCCTCCATGATTACGCGGTCATATTTTGCTGACAGGGAGTCGAATCCCGCAAGCACTGTGTCGAAGCTGACAGGATTACCCTCAATGCGCGAGGCAAGGTGCGGGGAATACGCCGCCTCGTAGACGTACGGACACATCTCACTCAATGGCTGGGTTGTGCCTGATACTTCCCTGACGTGGAGAGCGTCTCCGGGAATGAGAGCACCGCTGCTGTCCCGGACGTTCCCGCTCATGGCCGCCTTGAAGTAAGCCGCGTTTACCCCCGAACGGAGAAGCTCCTTCAGCATGAGTCCGACGACGTAAGTTTTCCCTACATCAGTGCCAGTTCCGACGATGAAAATATTTCTGTCCTCAATCGTCATAATGCCCCGTCCTGAATCCGAGTCCGTCAAAAAGTTTCATGTCGCTCTCAACGCTGAAGCCCTGAGTCGTGAGCATGTTCCCTGAGATTGAAGCGTTCGCGCCCGACTCGAAGCAAGCCCGCCCCATGTCAGCAAGAAGCCCCCGCCCTCCCGCAAGCCTGATGAATGCATCCGGGAGAATGAACCTGTAGACCGCGATAATCCTCCTCAGCTCGTTTTCGCCGAGAACCTGACGGAGAGCAAGCGGTGTTCCGGGAATGGGGTTGAGCATGTTGACCGGGACATTTTTCACGCCCAATTCGCGCAGGGTTATGGCCATGTCTACCCTGTCTTCAACGCTCTCACCGATTCCCATAATTCCCCCGCTGCAAATGGGAAGCCCGGCTCTCTTTGCGGCCTTTATCGCTTTTACTTTGTCCGAGAATTTGTGAGTCGTGCAGACGTTCGGGAAAAATCTCTCTGAGGTCTCAAGGTTGTTGTGGACTCTCGCGACTCCGGCGGCCTTGAGCTTCCTGTACTGCTCCTCCGTAAGCAGGCCCAGAGAAACGCACACCGATATTCCCGTCTCATCCTTGATTTTCCTGACGGCCTCGCAGACCTTACCGACCTCGTTATCCGAGAGATTCCTTCCTGACGTTACGATGCCGTAATGCGCGGCTCCAAGCGTGAAATCGCGTCTGGCCTTCTCCGTGAGCTCGCCGGGTGAAAGAAGCGGGTAAGTGTCAGCGTTGGTGCTGTGTCGGGCTGACTGAGCGCAGAACTTGCAGTCTTCGGAGCATCGTCCGCTTTTGCCGTTGATGATGGTGCATACGTCGAACTTGTCCCCGCAGAAGTGTTTGCGAATCTCGTCAGCCTCAGCGCAGAGTTCCTCCAGAGGCTCGCCGTACAGCTTCATTGCCTCGTCCTTCGTGATCATGCCCCCGGCCATGACCTTTGAGGCCAGAATTTCAGCACAGCTCATGCGTTGCATTGTCCCTCCTTGATGACGGGGATTAGGATTTTCGCGAGCATCGCCCCCGACAGGCACAGCGCAATATCACCCGGCACAGCGAGGATGAAGCAGTACAGGAACAGCGGCCACAATCCCACAGGAGTCCCCAGGTAGAAATCGCTGATGAGCGCGTAATATGCCATCCCTATTGTGTAGACGATGAGAAGCCCGGCGAAATTCGCGGCAACGAGTCTCCTGTAACTTGGACTTGTTGATGTGCCTGCGATTTTCCCGGTCACGTAAGCACCGAGAGCGAAGCCCGGCATGTAACCGAAGCTGGGCTGGAGGACGTAGCTTATCCCCCCGCCGTTCGCGAAGACAGGAACGCCCAGAAGCCCGGTGATGATGTAGACCGCCACCGAGACAGCCCCGCATTCCGCGCCGAGAAGCAGCCCGGCCAATGACGTGAAGAGGAACTGAAGCGTGAAAGGCACGACAGGTACAGGAATCTTGATGAACGCACCCGCCGCAATTAGTGCCGCGAACATTGCGCAAAGCACGAGTGATTTGATTCGGTTAGTCCGCAAAAATATTACCCCGTTCTGAAAATTTCCGGCAGATTATAGTGAACAGGGGGCGGAATTGTCAATTATTCGCTGGAATTTATAGTTTACAATGTGAGAATGGGATTCTGCCTCCTATTGCGCGAGAAACTCGTTCAGCCAGTCGTGAAGAGCGTTGCCATCCCGGAGAAGTTTTCCGTCAGGAGATGTGAACGCGTGCTTGGTGTAACCCTCGGCGGCGACCCTCCCAGTGTCAGCATGAAGCACCCTGCACGAGAACACTACGCTGACTTTCGTGAGCTTGGTTACGGTAGTCTCGATGATGATTTCGTCCTCGTAGCACAGCGGGGATTTGTACCTGCAATGAGCCTCGACGACCGGCAGCAATATTCCCTCAGCTTCCCACAAGGCAAAGCTCTTTCCGTTTGCACGGCAGAAGTCGCTCCGTCCCATCTCGAACCAGCTCAAATAGTTTGGGTGATAGGCCACGCCCATTTTGTCGGTCTCTCCGTAACGGACTCTTGTGCGGGTTATCTGTTTTGCGTCTGACATTGTGAGTCATTCCTCCTGAGTTTTTGCGTAATCTTACCACACACCCCCAGCAGAAGCCGTTAGCAAGCCCGAAATCCCCCAGTCTGCTATAATCTCCCGTGAAATCCCAACAGGAGGCAAAAACTTTTCACACATGGACGAAATCACTAACGCATCACCCACACAGGAATACGGCGCGGAAAGCATAAAAGTCCTCGAAGGACTCGAAGCCGTCCGCAAACGTCCCGGAATGTACATCGGCGACACATCTTCACGCGGCCTTCATCACCTAGTCTATGAGGTCGTCGACAACGCAGTAGATGAGGCGATGGCCGGGTTCTGCGACAAGATAGACATCATCATTCACCCCGACGAAAGCATCACCGTCCAGGACAACGGGCGCGGCATCCCCACTGACCCACACCCCTACAACGGGAGGCCAACAAGCGAGGTCGTGCTGACTGTCCTTCACGCGGGCGGCAAATTCGGCGAGGGAGCGTACAAGGTCTCAGGAGGATTGCACGGGGTAGGCGTGTCAGTCGTCAACGCTTTATCCGAGTGGCTGGTTGTTACTATTGCCCGCAATGGCATCGAGAAGACCCAGCGTTTCGAGCGCGGAGTCCCAGTAACAGAACTCAGCGAAGGAGTCCCGGCAAACTGGCAGGGAACGAGGATAGACTACCTTCCTGACCGTGAAATATTCGAGGACGTTCACCACTCGCTTGACACCCTCAAGAGCCGCTTCAAGGAGCTTGCGTTCCTCAATCCCGGGCTGAAGATTTCTGTTGTCGACGAGCGCACCAGCGAGTCCCGCGAATACTTCTTCAAGGGCGGAATAGGCGCGTTCGTGAAGTACATTGACCGCGACAGAGCGCCGCTTTTCCCGGAGCCTGTTGTGCTTTCCGGGACGAGGGACAACATAGCGATTGATGTCGGCTTCGAGTACAACGACGGCTACCAGGAGCATGTGTACACCTACGCGAACCTGATTCACACCATCGAGGGCGGGACTCACCTTGCGGGACTCAGGACGGCCATGACACGGGCATTGAATGAGCTTGCGAGGGCAGGAAAGATTCTCCGCGACAAGGAAGAGAACCTCACAGGCGATGACCTCAAGGAAGGCTTGACCTGCGTGTTATCCGTCAGACTCAGCGAGCCTCAGTTCGAGGGGCAGACAAAGACCAAGCTCGGAAACAGTGAAGTACGCGGTGCTGTCGACTCGTTCATCTACGAGGGGTTAATCTCAGCGTTCGAGGACAGACCCGAAATCGTCAGGCCAATCGCAGAGAAAGCCATACGCGCCAGACGTGCCCGTGAAGCCGCCAAGAAAGCCCGTGAGTTAGTCCGCAAAGGCGCGATGTCAGGCATGAGTCTTCCGGGAAAACTCGCTGACTGTTCGTCAAAGAAGGCAGAGAACACCGAGCTGTACATTGTCGAGGGAGACTCAGCAGGAGGCAGCGCGAAGCAGGGCAGAGACCGCAAATTTCAGGCTATACTTCCGCTGCGGGGAAAGATTCTGAATGTCGAGAAGGCTCACATGGACAAGATGCTTGCCAACCGCGAAATCCAGACCATCATAACCGCCCTCGGCTGTGGAATAGGCAACGAGTTTGACGCGGAGAAACTGCGTTACCACAAGATTATCATCATGACCGATGCCGATGTTGACGGAGCACACATATCCACGCTTCTGCTGACGTTCTTTTACCGCCACATGCCTGAATTATTGTCGCAGGGCTACCTGTACCTCGCACAGCCCCCGTTATACCGCGTCCAGTACGGAAAGGAAGTACACTACTGCTACACCGACCGTGAATTGCGCCAGAGGGTTGACAGCGCGTCAGACCCCTCAAGAGTCAGCGTCCAGCGTTACAAGGGACTCGGCGAGATGAACCCGGAGCAGCTCTGGGAGACTACGATGGACCCGGCGAACAGGATTCTCAAGAAGGTTGAGCTTGATGACAATTTCCTTGCTGACGAATATTTTGACATCCTCATGGGCGACAAGGTAGAACCCCGAAGGCAGTTCATCATAGCCAACGCGCATGAAGTGAAGAATCTTGACGTGTAAGCGGGATTGTGCTAAAAGTCAGGCGATTCCTCACCGATATTCTGTCTAGCATCCAATAAAATAATTCAGGGGGAAAATATCAATGGCAGCCACGAACAACGCACAGTACACCTATCAGGCGACTCGAATCTCAACCGCGACGAAGGAACAGCTGCTCCTCATCACGTATGACATAGGCATAAAGGCGTGCAGGACAGCCGAAAACGCAATGTCCGCCAAGACACCAGACTACGACACAGCGAACAAGGAGATGATCCGCGCTCAGGAAGTCATCCGCGAGCTTATGGTTACACTGAACAAGGAACGCGGCGGTGAGATGGCTGACAGACTCATGCAGCTCTACGAGTACATGTACCAGCTTCTTGTTGACGCTAACATGAAGAAAGAGCCTGACAATATCAGGACGGTGCGCGGAATGCTTGAGGAGCTGAAGCAGACATGGGAAAGCGCATTGTTGCAGCTCCTCCAGAAATACCAGGAAGAGCACCCGGAGGATCAGGACCTCAAAGCCGCAATGAATGAGCTTGAGGGCAAGAAGCCGGAGACGAAAACGGCAGTGTCCTATGTGAACCCAGTACCAGCGAAAAATGCAAAGGCCGGAGCATTCACCCTCGCAGGATAGAGTCTTAGCTCAGGCAAAAGATCTCATTCAGCGCGAGATTAAGTACTGCCGCACATTGAGGGCAATGATTTCCAGAGAACTGGAGGCCATTGTCCTTAATGGTGATATGGACGAGCTTTCTGACGTTCTCAGCCAGAAGGACGAAATCATCTCACAGTTACAGCTTCTTGCTGACGGCTGGCGCGACATTCTCGAAGAGTCCGGGCTTGGCGGCAGTATTCAGGGTACAGAGGGATTCGGAATGAGGCTGCTCGAATTATACCCTGATGACACGGAGCTTCCCGCGCTGATTCAGGAGAGCCGCGACATTGCCGGGAGCATCATCAAGGCTGAGGATGACGCAATATCGGAGCTGGAGAAACATTCGGAGGGGCTTCGGTCTCAGATGGTCTCACGGGCGCACGCAAAGAACGCCGCCGCAAGTTACGCGAAAATGGGAGGGGGCTATTTCTAGCCGCACATGAAGAAATTAATACTCGTATTAGCGTTGTTACTTTTCCCGGCAATGTCATATTCCGCCGAACCTGACCCCGATTTAGCCAAAGAAGTCGAAATAGGCCGCCGCGCAGTAAAGCAAATCGAAGAGAAATGGCCGCTCACTTCAGACCCCGCAATAGTGTCAAAACTAGAGATGATATTACGCCGCCTTGAGCCGCATATGTCCCGCCGCATAAACTGGGAGGTTCGCCTAGTCAAAACTGAAGCCCTCAACGCTTTCTGCATACCGGGGGGCTTCATATTCTTCACGACAGGGATTGTTGACGCTCTGAAGACTGACTCGGAGCTTGCCGCAGTCATGGCTCATGAGATGATTCACGCAGACCGCAAGCACTCTCTCAGAATGTCCGCAGAGAGCAACAAGGTTACACTCGGAGCATTGGCCGTAATGATACTCTCAGGGGGAGCCGCCGCGCCTATAATACTGGCACAGGTCGCCCAAGTCGCTATCACCAGTGCCTACACAACGGAGCTTGAAGCAGAAGCCGACAGACTCGGACTTGATGCGCTGATTAAGTCGGGGTATTCGCCAACCGGGATGATTACTCTGTTCGAACACTTCATGGCCGAAGAGTACAAGCAGCCTATAGCAGAGTACGGAATATACATGAATCACCCTGACACACCTAAGAGACTGGCCGCCGCCGTGAAGACTCTCCATGACAGGAATATTCCCATTGAGCGCAAATACTCGCTGGGACTTCTGCGGACGGAAATCCGTGAAGGCGCGAATGATATTACTCTGAAGGTTGACGGAGTTACAGCGGTAACCGGGAAAAAGAACCCTGAAACACGCGCTCTTATGTCGTCAATCCGGGGGGAAATCGACAAGTATCTTCAGCTTGAGCTTGCGCCGTATGATATTCACGTTGAGAGGGGAGCATTATACATCGGCAATCACTTTGTGGCGGGAAATTCTGACGGAATGACCAAGCCGGATGACATACGCAGGAATCTCATCAGAGCCATAAACGCAGGCCGGGCGAAATATCCCACGTCAAAATTCTTCAAGTAATACAACATATATCCCGTACCCGAAAATTTCAGGCGCGGGATTTTTTCTGCCTCTAATCCTTCACGTATTGCGCGGCAAACTCAATCCACTTCACTGCCCCTTCCCCGTTAAGGTGCAGGCCGTCAAAAGTGTAGCGCAAAGGCAGCTCTCCGTTCTCAGCAAACAGCCCGTGCAAGTCAACAAGAACACAGCAAGCCTCCCCTGCAATCCCTCTCAGGACATCATTCACTGTCTCAATTTTCATGTTATGCCTGTAGCCCATGTACCGGGAGTTCACCGGGATTAATGTCTGAAGGTAGATTGCTGTTGACGGTGAGCCTTCCTGAATCCTGCGTACTATCTCGCGTATGTTGGCTGTGATTTCGCGCTCTCCCGTGCCTAGTGCTATGTCGTTCGTGCCAATCAGCAGGAATAACTTTGCGGGCTTGTGGCGTATGACCTCGTCCAGACGGTGAAGGACTCCTGCTGTTGTGTCGCCAGCTATGCCCCTGTTGAGGACATGAACGCCGGGCAGAAGCTCATTGAGACACAGCCAGTCCGTTAGGCTGTCACCCAGGAATATCACGCTTCCCTCGCTCACTGGTGTGTTGAGGAACATGCTGTGCTTGACCCTGTAATAGTCATCCATGATTGTGCCCTCCTCACATAAACGTCTTCAGAAGCTCAACCCATCTCAGGACTCCCGCGCCGCTCAGGTGAAGCCCGTCAACCGTATACTTCAGCGGCAATACTCCGTCCTCGGCCATGTGTGAATGTGTGTCGACAAGAATGCAGCCTGTTTCTTGTGCTACTGCTCTGATTGTCTCGTTGCGGGAATCTATAACGTCATTCGGTCTTCCTGTGCTGAAATTTGGGCTGGTCGGCATGAGAGTCTCAATGTAGATTTTTGTTGACGGTGAGCTTTCCTGAACCTTGCGGATTATGGCTGTGAGGTTCGCGGCTGTCCTCTCTGCTGTCATGTTGTAGACAATATCATTAGTCCCAAGAAGGATGAAGAGCTTTGCGGGCTTGAGGCTGGTTACCTCGTCAATGCGTTCAAGCGCGCCCAGTGTGTTGTCTCCGGCAATCCCCCTGTTTATCACTCGCAGGCCGGGGAAAAGCTCGCTGAACGGAACGTAATCCGTCAGGCTGTCCCCAAGAAACACAATCCCGCCTTCATTCCTCGGCATGTTCTCGTGAATGCTACGCTTGATCTTGTAGAACGCAGTGCTGATGATGTCCGTCTCAGTTCTTTTCCCGGGAATAACCGCCCCCGTATAGTGCCAGTTCATTCCGCAGACGCAAACCGCCGCCGTAATTATGACAGCGGCAAAATATTTCAGCAGCTTCATGTATGAATGCCTCCTCGAAATATGGATTGCCACATTCTACACCGACAGCGCGAAATCCAGTCAGTAAACTTTTGTTCACTAGTTCAGGAATTGTTGACAGAAAATTTCACTGGCGGTTATAATACGCTCCAACAAAATCACAATGGAGAATGCTACATGAAGAAAGTATTTATTGACGGAAGCGCAGGTACAACCGGCCTCAGAATCTATGAGCGTCTCAGTTCACGCAAGGACATTCAGCTTCTCACGCTCTCTGACGAGACACGCAAGGACATCAACGCCCGCCGGGACGCACTCAACAGCGCGGATATAGCGTTCCTGTGCCTGCCGGATGACGCGGCGAAGGAGTCAGTCTCACTCGTCAGCAACACTAACACCGCCATCATCGACACATCCACAGCCCACAGGGTCAATCCCGATTGGACGTACGGACTCCCGGAACTCTCGGGCCAGCGCGAAAAGGTCAGGGCCTCAAAACGAGTCGCCAACCCGGGATGCCACGCGACAGGATTCATCGTTCTTGTCGCTCCGTTAGTGCAGGCGGGAATTGTCGCGAAGGATGAAGCGTTGTCGTGCTTCTCGCTCACGGGCTATTCAGGCGGCGGCAAAAAGATGATCGCCCAGTACGAGGACTCAGCGCGGGACTCACTGCTTGACGCTCCGAGACAGTACGGCCTCACTCAGAAGCACAAGCACCTTCCCGAAATGACTCAGGTCTCAGGACTCGCAGTACCGCCCGTATTCTGCCCTATAGTCGCGCCGTATTACGCAGGAATGGAGGTTACAGTCTCACTCTTCAGCCGGGACATCAAAAGCGTGTGTAAGTGCTACAGGGACTACTACAAGGACGGAGTCGTTCGCTTCACGGAGAATGCTGACGAGGGCGGGTTCATGTCGGCGGGGAAATTCGCGGGGCGTGATGACCTCGAAATCAGCGTTTGCGGGAATGATGAGCGGATATTGCTGGTCTCACGTTTCGACAACCTCGGCAAGGGGGCTTCAGGGGCAGCAATCCAGAACATGAACATACTGCTCGGCGTTGATGAGTCGACCGGGCTTAACGTTTAAGGAGGAATGACAATGAAGGCGACAGAACGCGCGGAGATTCTCGTTCAGGCACTGCCATACATACGCAAGTACACCGGGAAAATCGTCGTGGTGAAATACGGCGGAAACGCAATGACATCCGAGTCCCTCAAGCAGCAGGTCATGGAGGATATTGTGCTGTTGAGACTCGTGGGGGTGAATGTCGTGCTGGTTCACGGGGGAGGCCCGGAGATTAACGCGCTCATGGACAGGCTCGGAAAGAAGCCCGAATTTGTTGACGGACTCAGGGTAACAGACCAGGAGACTATTGACGTTGTGCAGATGGTTCTTGCCGGGAAGGTCAACAAGTCCCTCGTGAATCTCATCGGCACTAAGGGCGGGCGGGCTGTCGGACTATCAGGGATTGACGACAAACTCATTCAGGCGAAATTCAAGGACGAGCGGCTCGGTCTTGTGGGCGAAATCACCGGGATTAACCCCGAATGCGTCTATGACCTCCTCGCGAAAAGCTACATCCCCGTAATCTCAACCATAGCGAGCGGCGAGAACGGCGAAATCTTCAACATCAACGGAGACACCGCGGCGGCCTATATCGCGGGGGCATTGCACGCTGAACGCCTAATCATGATGACCGACATAGCCGGGATTCTGCGCGATCCCAAAGACCCGTCAACCCTCATCCCTGAAATCACAGTGTCAGAAGCACAAGAGCTGAAACGTTCCGGGGTAATCACGGGCGGAATGATTCCGAAGGCTGACTGCTGCATCAAGGCAATCACAGAGGGCGTGAACAAAGTTATAATTATGGACGGAAGAGTCCCTCACTCGATATTGATTGAGCTGTTGACGGATGAGGGAGCAGGGACAATGTTTCTCGCCTAAAGGAGGATTTACGCACACATGAACATTCAGGAACTCGACCGCGAATATGTCGCCGGAACTTACGCCCGTTTCCCCGTAACAATCACAGCGGGCAAAGGCTCACTCGTTACGGATATTGACGGCAAGGACTATATCGACCTCACGTCAGGAATAGCTGTAACGTCATTCGGAGCGTGTGATGATGTCTGGTACAAGGCAGTATGTGAGCAGGCCGCGAAGATCCAGCACATGTCCAACCTTTTCTACACAGAGCCGTGCGCCAAACTCGCCGAAATGCTGTGTACTCGCACGGGGATGCGCAAGGTGTTCTTCTCGAACTCAGGAGCTGAGGCCAACGAGTGCGCGGTGAAAGTCGCAAGGAAATACGCCGCCGACACGAAAGGCCCGGACTACAGCACGGTAATCACCCTCAAGAACAGCTTTCACGGACGGACTATAACGATGCTGTCTGCTACAGGGCAGGATCACTATCACGAGCTGTTCCGGCCATTGACACCGGGCTTCGTCCACGCAGAGCCCAACAATCTGGAGTACATGAAGGTTCTTGCTGACGCTCACAAGACCGCCGCCATAATGATTGAGTGCGTGCAGGGAGAAGGGGGAGTCGTAGCTCTTGAGGCGGATTACGTGAAGGGAGTCGCTGAGTTCGCACGTGAGAATGACATTGCGCTTATCGTCGACGAGGTGCAGACGGGCAACGGGCGTTCGGGACAGCTCTACAGCTACATGAACTACGGCATTCAGCCCGACATAGTCTCAACCGCAAAGGGACTCGCAGGTGGATTGCCTCTCGGAGCGACTCTGCTGGGCGAAAAGGTCAAGGACACGCTCAAGCCCGGGGATCACGGCTCGACGTTCGGGGGGAATCCTGTTGCCTGTGCCGGGGGAGTCAGCATTCTCGGACGGATTGACGATGAGCTGCTCGCGGGTGTCAGGAGGAAGAGTGAGTACTTGTTCGGAACGTTCACCGGGGCGGCCGGGATTGAGGCTGTTACGGGGATGGGGCTGATGATGGGGCTGAAGACGACGAAGCCCGCGAAAGATGTCGTGAACGCCTGCATCGCTGAGGGGGTATTGTGCCTGACCGCGAAGGACAGGGTGAGATTGCTGCCCGCGCTGAATATACCGGATGACTTGCTCGCTAAGGCTGCTGATGTCATCAAGAAGTGCTGCGCGTAGGCCATGAACACGGATACAGACAGTGAGCTTCCCATTGTTGACCCGCAAGTGATGCAGAATGATGATGCTGATGATGACGAGTTCAAGAGCCTCAAGGGTATAGCAGGGAAGAGACTCGATATTGATGAAGTGCGCAAAGAAAGGCTGAAGCTGTGAAAGTTTTGCTTGATACCAATGTTGTGCTTGATTACTTGGGCGCGAACCAGAATTTCACGGATGAGGCTGAAAAGTTTTTGACTTGGCCGCTAAACGGAAGGATATAAAGCTGGTCTCGTCATCGGCCATAACTGATATATTGTACGTCCTGAGAAGGGCTGTCAAAGACCGTGAGGAAGTCAGGCGGAAGTATGAGAGCTTCAGGAAGAAAATCAGCATCCTCTCCGTAACCGAGCATGACATTGACACGGCTTTTGCGCGGAACTGGAAAGACTTTTAGGACGCTGTGCAGTATACCGTCGCTGAATCCAACGGCGTTGACTGCATAGTAACGAGGAACAAGAAAGATTTTGAGGAAGACAGAATCCCAGTCTACAGCCCCGCGGAATTTGTCGGAATCTTCTCCTGAGTACAAGAATCCCCCAGTCACGAACATGGCCGGGGGATTTGTTGTGTGCTAGCTGTGGGACTTCCTGAGAGTGATTGCCGCGAGGAGAATTGCCGTCAGCCCTGCGAATGTGTTACAGCCTCCTCCGCCGCCGCCGCTTGGGGCAGGAGTGTTGTCGTCTTGATTGTCCGTCTGATTATCTCCCTGCGTATTACCTGTATCATTATTGCCGGACATATCAACTTTTGTGCAGCCTTCATCGCCCGGGACACCCTGAGCGTTGCTGCCTATGCCGTGTTCCGAGTAACTGTAGCGGTTGTTGCTTATGACTGCATACGATGTTGAGACAAGTATATCGCCTGCCCCGCTTGCTGAATACGTAGCCGCTCTGAGTTTACCGATAACTCCGCCAGCAGTTTTGCCCCGGACAGAAGCATAAGCCTCATTGTTTTTGACAGTAGATATACCCATAAGGCCAACGATACCGCCAGCTGTCCCTGCATCTAAATCAGCCTCTACCACAGTAGTAGTTGACACAACGCAGCTCTCTATAACAGCTGACTCTGCTGATGTGCCAGAAAGATTACCCGCAATTCCTCCTGCGTAAAGCCCGCCTTTTATCAATGTTGGATTTGTTGATGTTGACAGCACTGTGTTATCAGACACACTGCAACGACTGAGGAAGCCTGCTATGCCTCCTGCTTGTGCTCTGCCCTGAACAGTGCCGGAGAATGTGCAATTTTTGACCGTTGCAGCTGATATAGTCCTGCCGATAATACCGCCTGCGTAACCGAAATATCCTGCGTATATGCTACCAGTTGACGAACACCCTTCAATATTACCAGCACCTTCTTTCGTAACGCCTACAATGCCGCCTGCCATTACGTTCCTGTTACTGCCTCCCGGGACAGTGTCAGCTGATAAATTGCCTGTGAACGAACAATTTCTTACTGTTCCCCCGCTCATTACACCTACAATGCCGCCGACAGTATTATCTTTCTCATAGCCGCAATATGAGCTGAGTGTGCCGGAGAATGAGCAGTTGTCGATAATGCCTGATTTCAGCGACAGGACAATACCGCCTACAGAACGTCCGTCAGTGTTAGCTCCGCTTGTGAGCCTGCCGGTGAATCTGATTTTGAGATTCCTGACCGCATAGCTGCCTTCCGTAGAGACTGTACCGAACAGCCCGGAAAAATTGCCTTGAGATTCTACGCTGACTTCTATTTCATGGTTTTGCCCGTCGAAATGTCCCCTGAACGGATTCCTGTCTGTGCCGACTGTGATGAAATTGCCGTTAAGATTCGCTGTCAGCTTATAGTATCTGCCTGCTTCCTCTGTCCCGGCGTTTACTCTGTCCCGCAATGCCTCAAGCTCTGTACTGGTGCCAATCACATACGGATCCGACTCTGTCCCTGAATGTCCTTCATTCCAGTAATCAGCCCATGCTCCCGCCGCCATGACCCCAGCCAGCATTATAGCCAGCACCATCACCGCATACTTCTTCATGCTAACTCCTCCAGTCATGAATTGTTTTGCCGCAAAAATCCACAATACACATGACCGCGTCCCCTTGGATTATGGTATAATAGCAACATAAAGCAAGGGAGACGGGATTTTTTCTCGCCATGTGCAATCTTTAAACGGTGAAATAATTATAGCACAAGCCCTTGTTTTTTTATGGCCGAAATCCAACCTTCCCCGCGCAAAAAAATAACCTCCCCGCTCATTCACAGGGAGGCCTTCTCTCATCTCTCTAGCTTCTCTCTTTCACCCGTCTCACTCTCAGTACCCCGTTAATCTCGCGAAGTCTCTCTGTTGTGTCATCCGGCATCTTGTGCGAAATGTCCACCAGCGTGTACGCGTACTGCCCTCGTGCCTTGTTGATGAGGTTCTCGATGTTCAGGCCGCTGTCCCCGAAGAATGACGTTATCCCCGAAAGCATCGCAGGAATGTTCCTGTGCAGTATAGCTACCCTTGCTTCAGCACCGCACAGCCCCGCATTGATCTCCGGGAAATTGACCGAGTTCGTTATGTTGCCGTTGTCGAGATAATCCTGCAACTGTACAGCCGCCATCACCGCGCAATTCTCTTCGGCTTCTTCCGTTGACGCTCCCAAGTGAGGCAGGACGATTGCCCCCGGAATGTTCGCGCCCGTAGCGTTCGGGAAGTCTGACACATAAGCCGCGACATGGCCGGAACTCATCGCGTCCCTCACGGCCTCCTCGTCAGCAAGGACATCACGCGCAAAGTTCAGTATCTTCACGCCCGGCTTCATCTTCGCGATTGCCTCAGCGTTGAGCATGTGGCGGGTCGAGTCCATCGCTGGGACGTGTATCGTGATGAAGTCGCTGGCAGCGTAGACCTCATCGGGGGTGTCAGCGTGCTTCACGAGGGGGCTCAACATCCACGCTGATTTGACGGACAGATACGGGTCATAGCCCAGAACGTTCATACCCAGACTCACAGCCGCGTTCGCAACCTGGACTCCAATCGCGCCCAAGCCTATTATGCCGAGAGTCTTGCCCTTGATTTCGTGGCCGGAAAAATTCTTCTTTGCCTTCTCAGCTAGTTTTGACACGTCAGCATTCCCCGCGTTTTCGCGAACCCACGAGATTCCGCCGTAAATGTCCCGCGACGCAAGCAGTAATCCCGCGATGACGAGTTCCTTCACGCTGTTGGCGTTGGCTCCCGGAGTGTTGAAGACTACGATACCGGCCTCAGAGCAGCGGTCTATAGGAATGTTGTTGACCCCAGCCCCTGCTCTTGCGACTGCCCGGAGTCCTTCGGGAAAATTCATGTCCTTCATGTCCGCTGACCTAACGAGAATCCCGGCGGCATCGTCTGCTTTGTCTGTTACTGTGTAGCCTTCACGGAATTTCGCGAGACCGACGGGGGAAATGTTGTTGAGGCAGAAAATTTTGCGTTCCTTCGGCGCGAGCATCAGGCGTGTCTCCTCTCGAAATCAGCCATGAAGTCAACCAGAGCCTTCACGCCCTCAATCGGCATAGCGTTATAGAGTGATGCCCTCATTCCGCCGACTGAACGATGACCCTTGATGTTGCGGAGTCCGGCTTTCTCTGCTTCGGCGACAAATTCAGCGTCAAGACTCTTGTTCCCGGTAACAAACGGAACATTCATCAGCGAGCGGTCTTTCTTGTCGACTGTTCCGTGAAACATCTTCGAGCCGTCAAGGTAGTCATAGAGGAGTCCGGCTTTCTCGCGGTTGATTTTGTGGATTGCCTCAGTCCCGCCGATCTTCAGAAGCCACTTGAAGACCAGCCCGCAGATGTAGATGTTGTAGCAGGGGGGAGTGTTGTAGAGCGATTTGCTGTCGGCGTGGGTCTTGTACTTCAGCATTGTGGGTGTGAATGGAAGTGCGTCATCGGTGATGAGGTCGTCGCGGATAATCACGATGGTAACGCCTGCCGGGCCTACGTTCTTCTGGACACCGCCCCAGATTACGCCGTACCTGCTCACGTCAACAGGCTCGCTCAGGAACATTGACGATATGTCGGCGACAAGCGGCCTGCCGTTAGTGTCCGGGAGCTGGCGAATCGTTGTGCCGTGTACTGTCTCGTTCTGGCACATGTAGACGTAATCAGCACTGGGCGAGACTTTCACCGCTGACATGTCCGGGACGTACGCAAAATTCCTGTCCTCGGAGCTGGCTATGACATTGACCGTGCCGAATATCCGGGCTTCCTGGGCGGCTTTCTTTGACCACTGGCCTGTGATGATGTAGTCGGCTGACTTGTTGCGCATCAGGTTCATCGGAATCATCGCGAACTGTGTGCATCCTCCGCCCTGAAGGAAAAGCACCCGGTAATTTCCCGGAATGCCCATGAGGCTGCGGAGGTCATCTTCCGCCGTGAAGAGAATATCCTCGAAATCTTTTGACCTGTGGCTCATCTCCATTACCGACATGCCCGAATCGCCGTACTCTAACATTTCACTCTGCGCTGTCCGCAAAACTTCTTCAGGCAATACCGCCGGGCCTGCGCTGAAGTTGTATACTCTGCTCAAATCATTATCTCCTTTCGTTGCTATGCCTGTATTATAATTCACGCATAAAATTTTCCCGGGAAGTGAAGCATATTGACCGCAAAATTATTCTACGATGACCCTTACGCGAAAGAGTTTGACGCTGAAATCCTCTCTCAGTCCGAGCACAAAGGTAAATATCACATCATCCTCGACAGCACACTCTTCTACCCTTCAGGAGGAGGACAGCCCTGCGATTTGGGGACTCTCGGCGGCGTTGAGCTTGTCGATGTTCACGAGTCGGGCGGCGAAATCGTCCACGTAACAGCCTCACCGCTGGAGTCCGGCCATGTTCACGGAGTCCTAGACTGGGGGCGCAGGTTCGAGCTTATGCAGCAGCACTTGGGCGAGCATCTTTTCGCGGGCAGTATCTGGAATCTCCATCATATTCACACTGACAGGTTGCGCATTGAGGGCGACAACGTATCAATCGACACCGACATTCCCGCCGACATGGACGCGATACTTGAGGCAGAGTCAGCCGCGAACGAAGCTGTCTGGGCGGATATTCCTGTTGAGGTTGTGTATCCTGACATGGCCGAAATCCGCGAACATGCCCGGAAGTTGCCCCCCGACAACGCAACCCCTCCCGTCAGAATCGTGAAGGTTGAAGGTGTCGACTATGTACCCTGCTGCGGTCTTCACGTCTCATCAACCGGGCAAGTTGGAATCGTTAAGGTCATATCCTGCGAGAACCACAAGGGCGGCTCAAGGATATACCTGCGCTGCGGAAGGGCGGCTTACAGGTGGATTGCGTCAGTACATCATGAGGTCAGGAAGGCGGAGGCTGAGTTAGTGTGCGGCTATGACGGCATCAACGACAAAATCGCCGCGCTTAAGTCCCAGATTCACGCCCTGAAATCACAGAACGAGGCGACAATCTCACGCCTTCTGAGACCGCTTGCTGACTCGCTCATGAGGGACGCTGAAATCTCCGGGACTCACAAAATCGTCCGCCACATCATGAACCAGTCAACACAAGACGAAGCAAAGCACCTCTTCCGTCTCATCACTGAGGGCGACAAGTCGGCAGTCGCTGTTCTTGCGTGCGTGAATGACGAGGGAGTGTTCCTGATGATCGGGACTGACAGAGGGAGCAAGGATGTTGATGTTCGTCCGGCTTTCAGGAAGGCTATCGAGATTCTCGGCGGCAAGGGAGGCGGGACTCCTTTCAGCGCGCAGGGATGGGGGAAAAATTCTCAGGCCGTGAATGAGGCTGTTGACGCGGCTGTGAATGTGCTGAAGAATTAGTGAAAGTGAGGTTGACAGGTATGAATAGTCTGACTATAATTGACCAGACCAGACCAGACCAGAC
>JAFSRQ010000120.1 GCA_017446055.1 Synergistaceae bacterium
CACCTTGAAATTTCGACATCAATCCGCCAATGACACCACCTGTCCGCACAATAGCACCACCCCTTTCGTAGAATAGAACGAGGCGTTCATCGCCAAATTCTATGAATGAAATCAGTGATATGAGTAACAAAATCAGTATAAGGCTCATTCTTGAGCTGACAGCACAGGGTCTGTCTCAGAACGAGATAGCCAGGACACGGCACATGTCCAAGAGCTCCGTCAATGATGTGATACGCATCGCTGGGGAGAAAGGCCTGTCTTTTGAGGATATCGAAGGCATGAACGATGACGTCCTCTACCAGATGTTCTTCCCGGATCGCATGACTTCAGGGCAGGTTTATGAACTTCCCGACTACGAGTACGTTCACAAGGAACTGCGTCGAGTAGCGTCACCCTGAAACTTCTTTGGCAGGAGTACCGTGAACAGTGCTTGAAGAACGGGACCATCCCTGTTGGGAAGACCAAGTTCTGCGACGACTACGGAAAGTACGTCGCCATGAGCGCAATCACAAATCACTTGGAACACAAGCCGGGCGACCGGTGTGAAGTGGACTGGAGCGGTCCCACCATGTCGTTCACCAACCCTGACACGGGCGAGGCAATCACCGTCTACCTTTTTGTCGGCTGCCTGACCTATAGCCGCTACGCCTATGTCGAGCCGACGCTGGACATGCAGATGGACACCAGGCTTCGGTGTCATATCAACATGTATCACGCTTTTGGCGGCGTGCCCGTGAGGACGGTATGCGACAACCTCAAGACTGGAGTAGTGAAGCATCCGAGGGAGGGCGAAATCGTACTCACGGACGCCTATGAGGCTCTGGGAACACATTATGTGACTGCCATCATGCCCGCTTCGGTTCGCAAACCCAAGCAGAAGGCATCAGCTGAAGGTACCGTAGGAAATATCGCCACGGCAATCATTGCGAAGTTGCGGAATCGGAAGTTCCGTGACTTCCTCTCGCTCCGAAAAGCTGCCGCCAAGGCGCTTAAGGAGTACAACGACGCCCCCTTTGAAAAGCGTCCCTACAGTAGGGCTGAGGTTCTCGTTGAAGAGCGGCAGTTCCTCCGCCCGCTCCCGGCAGTAGACTATGAAATCGCCTCTTGGGAGATGAATCGCAAAGTCTATCCCAACTGCCATATCACGTTCAAGAAGAATTTCTACTCGGTCCCCTACGCCTATCGAGGAAGGTTCGTGGACGTGCGCTACACGGATGACATGGTGGAAATCTACCATGACCATCAGCGTATCGCCTCGCATCCCAAGTTTCCGGACTACGTCTCGAACAAGTATCATACGAACGCAGCAGATATGCCGGAGCATTTCAACCAGCCGGAGATGAACGACGAAAGGATGCGAGGCTGGGCTTCCGCCATTGGTCCGAACACGGTTGAAGTTGTGGAGCAGATTTTCCGAAGTGTTCAGATCAAGGAGCAGGCTTACAATCCTGTCCTTGCCGTACTCAGGCTCGGTAAGCATTACTCCGAAGAGCGTTTGGAAGCGGCCTGTGAACTTGCCTTGAAGAACGCCTCTTCGCCCAGGTATAAGTACCTTCGCGCGATCCTCGCCAACAACCAGGATATCCTCTTGAAGGAACGAGAAGCGCAGTCGCATTCGCAGGATAACTCCTCTTCTGTCTCTGTCAATGAAACTGGCGCTTTTATACGCGGAGCAGAGTATTACGGAGGTAAGCGCAATGCTTAACGACGAGACCAGGCGTAAACTCCGTGAAATGCAGATGGATGCTCTTATTGAAGCGTTTGACGAACAGGAAAAGAACATAGCCACTTATGCGGAATTCAGTTTCGAGAAGCGTATTACGTTTGCTGTCGATCAGTGTTACGCAACCAAGAACGCAGCGCGCGTAAAGCGCCTTCTCAACGGGGCAAAACTCCGATTCCCTGATGCGGACGTCAATACATTGTGCTACGAGGCGCGTGGGCTCAACAAGGACCAGATTCTGACGCTCACAACAGGAAGCTATTTTACAAGGGCAACAAATATTGTCGTCAACGGCCCCACAGGTTCAGGGAAAACCTACCTCGGTTGTGCCTTGGGCAAGGAAGCGTGCCGTAACCTTCATCGCACGAGGTATTATCGTATGCCTGAGATGCTGGAGATGCTGAACCTTGCGGAGCATAAGGGCCAGGGAATCAGCCGGGCAGTCACGAAGCTTGCAAACTATCACCTCCTAATCCTCGATGAGTGGCTGCTCGATGTTCCTTCGGAGAGGGAGTGCAAGTACCTTCTGGAGATTTTCGAGAAGCGCTATGACAAGTGGCCTACCATCTTCTGTTCACAGTACAAACAGGGCGAGTGGTACTCGCGTTTGGGGGGCAACACTATGGCGGAGGCAGTTATGGACC
>JAFSRQ010000121.1 GCA_017446055.1 Synergistaceae bacterium
GTCTGGTCTGGTCTGGTCTGGTCAATTATAGTCAGATTATTCACACACGTCAACTCCTTTCACGCAAAAAATATCCCCGCCATATCACAGACGGGGATTTTCTCTCATTGCTACATTTCCGCGATCAGCCACAGGAATCCGAAGCCCTCAAGCGTAATCTGCCCTGCTTCTCCCGTGAACTCCTCGCCCGTGAGCATGTCCTTGTACGTGAACGCACTCAAGTCCTCGCTGGTTCTGAAAGTCTGAGCCTCACCGCTGAAGTTGAAGAACGCCAGCATCTTCTCCTTCTTGGTCTTTGCACCCTCATAGCGTCCGATTCCGAGAATGTGGTTGTTCCCGGTCTCAACAAGCCACGTATCAGCCTCATTCGCGAACACAGAATGAGCATCACGAAGCTCCGTCAGTTTCCGCACAGCCTTGAAGATTCTTCCCTGCGGCGTGGACGGGTCATTGCGCTTCTCTGCGTCCTCCCAGTGGAAAGCACCCCTGTGTACATACCTGCTGTCGGCGGCCTTGTCGGGGTCGGGACTGTTGTGGTAGCTGTAATCGTTGAGCTGGCCGATCTCATCCCCGCTGTAGAGGACGGGAATACCGCTCTGTGTCAGAAGGAAGGCGTGAAGCATGATGTCGAGCTTAATTGCTGACTCCTTGTCGCCTGACTCGAGTCCGCAGAGTGAGGCAGTTGTCCCGCACATTCTTGCGTCGCCCAGTTCGGGAGCATCGTTGTACGTCTCACCGCGTGAAGGCGAACCCTTGAAGTCTCCCTTGAAGTAGTCGTTGAGATACTTCTTGTGCGCAACCTCGTCGATTCCGAATGTCCGCAGGAAGGGGTAATCGAGTCCCCAGCCTATATCGTCGTGGCAGCGTAAGTAGTTGAGGAAGACGTACTGCTTCGGGAGGGCGAAGACGCTTTCGAGCTGGTGCTTCATGAGGCGGGTATCCTGTGTTGCGACTGTGTGCCAAGTGCTTGCCATTGTCGTAACGTTGTAGAGCATGTTGCATTCTGGCTTCTCGACAGTCCCGAAGTAAGGCACGACCTTTGACGGCTCCATAACGACTTCACCGAGAAGGAGCGTTCCGGGACAGACTATCTCAGCGGCCATGCGCATAATGCGGACGAGCGTGTGAACCTGCGGTAGGTTGCGGCAGTTAGTGCCGAGCGTCTTCCAGATGTACGGTACAGCGTCGAGCCTGATTATGTCTATGCCCTGGTTGCAGAGGTAGAGCATGTTCTCTGTCATGTCGTTGAACACAACAGGGTTGCGGTAATTCAAGTCCCACTGATAGGGGTAGAAGGTTGTCATTACGACTTTGCCGGACTCGTTGTTGTAGGTGAAGTTGCCGGGGGCTGTTGTCGGGAAAACTTCCGGGAGGTTCTGCTCAAACTGGCGGGGGATTTCCCAGTTGTCGAAGAAGAAGTAGCGATCCTGAAACTCTTTCTCTCCCCTCTTCGCCCTCATGGCCCATTCGTGGTCCTCGCTTGTGTGGTTCATGACAAAGTCGAGGCAGACGCTGATTCCGCGTGAGTGGCACTCTTTCGACAGGTCAGCAAGATCCGCCATAGTCCCGAGGTCCGGCCTGACCTTGCGGAAATCTGAGACAGCATAACCGCCGTCGCTCCTGCCTTTGGGGGTGTCGAGAAGGGGCATGAGGTGAAGGTACGTTACGCCGCACTCCTGAATGTAGCCGAGGTGAGACTTGATGCCCTGCAAGGTTTTGGCGAAGCACTCGGTGTACATCATCATTCCGAGAATGTCGTTGCCTGCGTACCAGTCCGGGACTACAGCGCGGGCATCGTCGAGGTCATGCTTGAGGTAGTTGGGGCGGTCTTCCCAGCACTTTTTGAGCATGGAGCAGAAGTAATCGAACGCCTGCTTGTCCTGCCCGTAAAGCTCAAAGTAGAGCCACTTAAGCTCGTCATAGTGAACTGCGAGCCTGTTGTCGAAATCACTCATAGCAAAACTACACATCCTTTGCGTAAAAATTTTCGGGATTGCGGATATTATATCTTATAGGGAGAAAATCTGAGGGCAAAAAAAATTCCCCTGCCGTTTCCGACAAGGGAAGGAATTTCTGTGATTAATGTGTGATTTATCTCTTCAGGTTGACGACTTCCTCAAGTATCTGGTCGCTGACTGTAACGACTCTCGTGTTGGCCTGGAAGCCTCTCTGCGCGATGATGAGGTGCGTGAACTCTTCGGTGAGGTCAACGTTCGACATCTCTACGTACTGACCCATGATAGTACCCTTTCCGTTTGAGCCTGCGCCGTCAATGTTGGCCGTTCCTGAGTTCACCGAAGCCTGGAACATTGTGTTGCCGACCTTTTCGAGACCCTGCTCGTTCGCGAATGTCGCCACAGCCACGCGGTAAAGCGGAATGCTCACGCCATTACTGTATGAGCCTGTGATTGTCCCGTTTGCGGCAACTGAGTAATTCTTGAGGATACCCATCGTGTAACCGTCCTGATATACAGGCTTTGTTGTTGTCTCTGATGCGAACTGAGTTACGCCGAGAAGTGCGTCGCCGCCGCCTCCGAAGTTGAGAGTTACTGTGCTGTTGGGCTGGCCGTTGAGGCTGAACGGGAGAGTGATTGCTACTTCGGCGTTGTCCGTGCTTCTGAGTCCGCCTTCTGCTATAGCATTGCTGATTTTCCCTGAGCCGTCAAACTCAATCTCGCCTGTTCTGGGAGTGGGCATTATGTTTGACATCACATCGTTTCCGTTCTCGTCCTGCTCAACGATGAACGCTTCCCATCTCCAGCGGTTTTCGGTTACTTTCTTGTACGTAACTTCGAGGGTGTGTGTGTTGCCGTCGTCGTCGTAGATTGTGGCCTTTGTCGCGTGGTATCCGCCCTGAGCCATTGCGCCGACAGCTGTCCAGACTCCGAGCGAGTCCTTCGAGCCGGGTGTGTCGAGGCTCTGAGCCTGCATGAAGTTAATCGCGTCATTCTTTGAGCTTCCTGCGCTGGCTGTTCCCGCTACTATCTGGAAGTTAGGATCTGCCGCGGCTCCTGCCATTGCTCCTGTAGCATCCAGAAGATTCCCCGCTACAATGCGGTATCCCATAGGAGCGTTGTTGTTGTTGGTGTCAACCCAGTCTACATAGTCAAATGAGCCGTCAGCGTTGAATGCTACATTGGCTTCAAGTTTGTGCATGGTCTTAGCTGCCGTGCCTGCCGCCACACCCGCAGCATCAGAGGCCGCGTCCGCATTGCTGTAGCCGTAGTACCACAGAGTCATCTTGGACATTGTTTTGCCGAGTTCAGAAGGCTCTGAGGACTGACGCTCTAAGCTCTCGTCAAACTCAACGAGGAAATCATACGACACTTTTGCGGGTTCGGCTACAACAGCTCCAGCCGCATTAGTCGTAACGACCGTAGGAGCACCTGACAGAGAGAAGCTCGTGTAATCCATTTTGCCCTTGACATCGTATGTGAACGCGCTGGGGTCTATTCTGATTTTAGCTCCCGGCCCCGTTGTAGTGTTCATGTTCTGGAGGAATGTATTTGTTGTAACCGCTGACACAGCCCCGTCATTCGCGTCAAGTATAGAGATGGGACGGAATTTCACTGTGCCTGCGCTTTCGTCATACTGAGCCGCGGCGTACTGGGGGGGCATCTGTCCAGGAAGCTGGTAGACGGGAACGTAGTTATCGAGATCAGTCTGCGCGGGAGTCACTGTTGTCCCGGCGGCGTTGACAAATGTTCCGGTGGCGGTTACTCCCAGCACATCGCGCGTGGCAAGGTTAATATATCCCACGAGCTTGGTATTGCCGGAAGCAACAGCGGTAGAAACATCCGTATCCAATGCAGGCGTGGCAGATGACGTTGTAACAGGTGGTGTCGCAGTCGCATCATAGACCAGTCTCGGAAGACTCAACGTAGGTTTTCCCGTTTCCGCGTCAATGCCTGTCATGTCAAATGTAAAGTCAGCAGTCTCACCGCCGTTTGAGAGCGTGAATGTCAGATAGTTTACGCCTGTATTTGTGTTGTTGGCTGTAGCATCAAAGGCAGTAGTCATTGACACATCATATCCAGTGCCGCCCATAATAATATTAGCCTGTCCGCCGCTGAGTCCGTTCGCACCAGCCACAGCATTGAACGGAAGATCCGCAAATCCGTATGACAGGAAATTACCCTGCCTGCTGTCGAGGTTGCACTGATAATCGACTCTGGTTGTGGCTTTGGCTTCCATCTTCTGACCGAGAGGAATATTTATCGTTGACAGATCCGCGGCCTGCTGGAAGCCCTCAAGAGCAGTCTCCTCCATCTTGTAGCCCTGCATCTTGTAGCCTGAGCCTGACTGCACCAAGTCCGAATTTCCGTCAAGTGTGCACGCGCCCGAACGGCTGAACATCTGGTTAGTCCCGTCAGAGTACACGAAGAAGCCGCGCTCCTGAATCATCATGTCCGAAGCATTGCCTGTGTACGAGCTTGAACCCTGCGTGTGAATCGTCTCGATTGCCGCCACGCTCACGCCGAGTCCTACCTGCGCCGGGTTGATGCCTCCCCTGTTGCCGTCCGCGCTTGATGCGTACTTGTTGGCCTGATACATCAAGTCCGCGAATATCGTGCTGTCCTTCTTGAAGCCTGTCGTGTTTGCGTTGGATATGTTATTGCCCGTTACGTCGAGCATGGTCTGGTGAGCGCGAACACCCGTTACCGCTGTCATCAGTGATCTTAACATGTTCCTTGATTCCCTCCTGCTGTGATATTTCCTGTGATGTATTATATTCTACTCTGGCCGGGCGTCCTTCCTGCCGTGTCTCGTCCGTGAGAGCAATTTATTCTAGCTTATTACCGATACGCCTTCAACCTTCTCAAGCGGCACTTCACCTTCTGTAGTGTCAAGTATGGTGCTTCCGTCCGGGTCAAACCAGACGTGATTCACAACCGCTACTTTCTGCGCTGCTTCTTCTCCCTCTCCTGAAGTGAAAGCTACTGCCTTGCCGATATACTGGACGGCGTTGAACTTGTTGGCCTCGGACATGCCGGTTAAGGTTGTATTCATGTTCTGCATCTGCTCAAGGCTTGAGAATGTCGCCATCTGAGAGATAAATTCCCTGTCCTCCATAGGGTTAAGGGGATCCTGGTTTGACAGCTCGGCGATTAGCAGCTTGAGGAACGCATCTTTGCCCAGCGTGTCATTTGTCGCAGTGGTTACGGATGATGAACTGCTCGTGCTTGTTGTCGCTGACGATGTCGTTATGTTCGCAAGATTGCTGTAGTTGTTTACGTCTGTTACGGCCATTGTGTAATCTCTCCTTTATGCTACCCAGTACAGCAGACCCTCTTCAAGGTCAGCCCTGAAAGTCTCTGTATCACTGTCATCTTCGGAGGCTGTATAGCTGTAGCTGTCCCTCTGATTCTGACCGCCTGAGTCCTGGCCGTGCCCGGTGTTATCCTGCTGAACGTCAACCGTGAACTCTGACACCTGAACTCCCTGCTGCGCTAAATTGTCCCTAAGCTGTGTGAATTGTTCCTGCACTATTTGTCGGATTTGCTCACTGGCTACTTTAACGGACGCTTCAACGCCGGAAGTCCCTGAAGTAAGCTCGACAGTAATCCGTCCCAATGCCGGCGGGTCAACAATGATATTGGCCTTGCGTACTCCTTCAGCCCGTATGAATCTTACAGTGTTGACGATGCCATTGCGGAGAGTCCTTCCCTGAGACTGAACGCCGGGTGCCTCGTATGTGTCTGTTATGAGGCTTAACGGTCTTGTGTTCACGTGGGAGGCTGTGCGCTTTGCTCTGGTTGCGGTGTCAAAGAATGACTGAAAGTCGCTGAGGGCTTCTGCCTTCCGTGAATCGAGGCGGGGTTCATTGCGGGACTCGTTACGTTCTGTAGCGCGTGAAGTTCTTGCGGATGATACACGGACTCTTTCGGGAGAAATTGTGCCGTCAGTCTGGGAGTCTCTGCTCTGATTCTGCCGGGACTGACGCGATTCCGTCTCTGTGATTTCTTCATGGCCGGGATGATTCTGTGTACGTGAAACCGCGGGCTGTGAGTCATTCCCGGTCTCCTGCGTGATTTCCGGCTGTGCTTCCCTTACAGCATGAGGTGTTCTCTGTGTCTGGGACTGTGTGCGTGATGGCCGGGAAATTTTCGGTGTGTCAGCGGCTTCCGTGAGTGCTTCGGGGATTGCTTCTGACACAGTTTCAGGAGTCGCCTGCCTTGCGGGTTCGGGTACAGCTCCTAGTGTTATCGGCTCTGGTGCTTGGGGAATTTCTGCGGACATAATTTCGGGTGCTTCCTGCGTGATTTCTGGTGCTTCTGGAGCGGTGAATACGAAAGAGCGTCCGGGAGCTTCCGTGCTTCTCTGAGGTGCTGACAGTGAATCGGGCTGTCCGGTCTGCGTGTCCTGCGTTGTCTGTGAGGGCTGTATGATTTGAGTCGGCTGAACCTGAGAGAATGCGGCCATGAGAATATCAGTGTCAGTTGCTACGGGAAATTCCGCGCGTACCTTTGCGGGAGTCTCTGAGGACTTGCGCGTGTCTGTGGGTTCGGGCTTCTCCCTGCCGGGTGCTGTGTATGTACTTTCGGCTTTCTCGTTCAGCGTGTCAGAGGCTGGAATCCCATAATCCTCCCCGGTATATTCGGGCGTTGTGTGAGTCTCGGTGTCTGGGGCGGGAATTTCTGCGCGTGTGTTCGTGATTTCAGGCGCGGGAATTTCTGCTGTGTCATATGACGGGGACTCGCTGCGGATGGTCATGTTTCCGGGAACTTTGCGGGGCTGTGCATGGCCGGGTGCGTTTTTCGGGGACTCTGAGACTGCTTGCGGTGCTTCCTGCGTATCAAGAGTTGGCACATTGGGGGTAACGTCAAGCTGTACAGGCTCATGCTTCAGTGTGTCAGCTTTCAGGGAGGCCGGGGTTGCTTGCTGTGTGGCCGGGATAACTTGCGGTGATTTCTGTGTGTCAATTGTCGGCACATCGGGTGTAACGTTCACCTGCACAGGCTCATGTTGGGGTATGTCAGTCTTCGGGGAGGCTGTGATTACAGGCTGTGCTTCTTGTGTGTCAATTGTCGGCACATCGGGTGTAACGTTCACCTGCACAGGCTCATGATTGGGTATGTCGGCTTTTGGCGAGTCTGGGATTACTTGCGGTGCTTCTTGCGTGTCATGCTCTGTCGGCACATCGGTAGTAACGTCCATCTGTACAGGCTCATGATTGGGTATGTCTACTTTCGGGGACTCTGTGATTACTTGCTGTGATTTCGGCGCGTCAAAGTGAGTCGGCTCATCGGTAGTAACGTCCAACTGTACAGGCTCATGATTGGGTATGTCTGCTTTCGGGGACTCTGTGATTACTTGCTGTGATTTCGGCGCGTCAAAGTGAGTCGGCTCATCGGTAGTAACGTCCATCTGTACAGGCTCATGCTTGGGGACATCAGCTTTCGGTGAGGCCGGGACTGTTTGCGGTGATGTCGGCGTGTCAAGAGTTGGCTCATTGGGCGCAACGTCCATCTGTAACGGCTCGTGATTTGGTATGTCTACTTTCGGGGACTCTGTGATAACTTGCTGTGATTTCGGCGCGTCAAAGTGAGTCGGCTCATCTGTAGTAACGTCCATCTGTACAGGCTCATGATTGGGTGTGTCAGCTTTCGGTGAGGCTAGGACTGCTTGCTGTACTTCCTGCGTGTCAAGAGTCGGCACATCGGTAGCAACGTCCATCTGCACAGGCTCATGATTGGGTGTGTCAGCTTTCGGTGAGGTCGGGATAGCTTGCTGTGATTTAGGCGTGTCATGTGTCGGCTCATCGGTAGCAATATCTCTCTGCACAGGCTCATGATTGGGTAGGTCAGCTTTCGGGGAGGCCGGTACTGCTTGCGGTGATGTCGGCGTGTCAATGTGAGCCTGCTCATCAGTCGCAATGTCCACCTTTACAGGCTCATGATTGGCCGCGTCAAGACTCTGACTCTCTGCTTCTGTCTGCTCATTCCCGGCCATGACATCATTGCGAGAAAATTCCGGCTCATCATACCCGGCCACAACAACAGACACCCCCTCGTCAAAATCATTCTGCGGGACAAATTCTGCCGCTCTCCCCGCTGTATTGTCAGTTACGCGCCTGCTGTCAGCAAAAAGATTCCTCCACGCCTCAGCCTTAACGGGATGTGATTCTGTAACCGTCTCAGTGTTCTTTATGTCATCAGCAACAAGCCTCACTCCGCCTAACGCTGAATGTATACTTCGTGCGAATGGCAATATCTTCGTGTCTTCTCCGGGATTAATGTCTGTAACCTGTTCCTGTACTGTGTCTTCACGGGCTGTATATTCCGTAACAAGCGCGTCAAATATTCCTGCGTCCTGTGCGCCTGAAGCCTGCTGTGTATTTCCGGCTTGGACTCCTGATGTCTGCAAACTGATTTGTGCCTGAAGAAATGACCATATTCCTGCCGGCATTTTCGCACCCTCCTGTTTATGTTGATTTATCTCTGTCTGGGATGTGCCATCAATTCGGTTATCCTTGCTGCTTTTGTCGGCTTAATTTTGCCCATAATTGAGGCTCTTGCGTCATTGGGAAGCCTCATCAGCAGTTCTACCGCCATAGCATCACGCAATTGTTCGACCACAGCGGCGGCGTTTCTTGCTGACATGTCCTGATAAGTCCGCGCTACCTGATTCATGAGTTCCTGCTCCTGCTCGGTAGGGCCGTTTGCGTTAGCGTCTGCTGCCTGCGTGGCTTCCTGCGCTCTGAGTCTGCGCTGCCTTCTGGCAACATCACGGGAAAGCTCAACGAGTGCTAATTCTCTGCGTTCGTAGACTTCCATGCGTGCAACATCGCGGCTCTCCAGTGAACGTTCCAGAGCGTCAAGCCTTCTCTGCCACTGCTCAAGCTCAACAGCTCTCCTTTCCTCGACAGTGAGCGCGTAAAATTCCGGTATCTGGAAGAACTCAGCCAGCTTCGGCCCGAAATATGGCACTCTCGGTATAGTCTCCCAGAAAAGCGGCCTTCCGTCCCAGATTCCGCTGAGGTGCATTCCTACAGCAGTACCAAGAGCAAGAAGGAGCATCCACAGGAAAAACGTGAATTTCCCCATGCCTTTCTTCTTCTTCTTTTTTTTGACGACAGGCGCGGGGGCGGGAGCTTGTTCTGTTTGTGCTGCTGGTGCTGCGGGGCGTTCTTCTGCCATATCAGCCTACCTCCCTCAGTCTGCGGTATATTGACATGATATTTCTCACGTAACGCCGGGAAACTTCCGGGATATTCCCTGAGTCCACCCTAGCAGGCCCGGCATTGTACGCGGCAAGTGCCTTCTCGATGTCGCCCCTGTATTTGTCGGTCAGGTCTGAGATGTAGCGTGTTCCGCCCTCGATATTCTGCGCGGGGTCAAAAGGGTCATCAACTCCCAGCATTGCGGCTGTACGGGGCATGAGCTGCATCAGTCCCTGCGCGCCCTTGTTGGAGACGGCATCAGTTGTCCACCCTGACTCAACCTGTATCATCGCGCGTATAAGCTCCTGGTCAACGTTATATTTCTCGGCGCATTCGTTGATTACGTCTTTGAGTTCGTCATAATTGGTTTTGCCGGAGATATTGCTTTTGGTTTTTGCGACTCTTTTTGCACGGTCAACGTCATTTAGCACGTCAACAAACCTGCTCTTTAGGGGCTGAGTCTGCTGGTAAGCGTCCGGCATAAGCTGCCTGTTAATCTCGTCTATTCTGGTCAATACCCTTGTTATGTTGGTCAAATTAGGCCCCATGTATCAATAATCCCCTTTCCGTGAAAACTGCATCGTAGCGACATCATCAAGCTCGTTCTGCTCAATGCCTAACTGTTCCTGCATGTCGGCTTCTTTCAGGTGGTCTATGTATGTCTCCATGATTCTAACGTCCTTGTGCCGCTCAACGAGTCTGGCTTCCGTCCCTGCGATTCTTGTCCTGACTTCGGCAAGTGAGTCCTGCCCGCGTGATATGTCCGTGCTTATGGCATCGATGAACTGACGCTGAAACCACAAGTCCGTTGCTGAGACTGCCTGAGTGCCTGCCGTGCTGAAGTCTGAGATTGCCTGCGCCTTTTCGCCCTCAAGCTGTGTAAGGTGGTCGAGTACTGCGCGTTCCTCGCTTCTTTCTGCGGCAAGTATGGCCTGCTCATTTCTGCGGCTGTCCTCGCGAATCTTGAGTATACGGTTGAACCGGGCTATTCTCTCGTGCATGGGCTAAATCATCGCGTCAATATTCCGCCCGGCGTAAACAACACGGATAACATTCACCGTAAGACTGGCATCGTCAACATAATACATGATGACGAAATTACCGAACGGCATATAGCGTATCTCCTGGCCTTTGCGGTTCTTTTTGCGGACACGGTATCTTTTGGGGAACGAAGACAGTGATTTTGCGGAGGAAGTTACGCCGTCAGAAAAACGTGAAGCGGCTGCGGGATTGCTGAGTCGTTCGGCCATGTATATGCAGATGTTATCCATATCTTTACGAGCCCTGAAGGTTAAGACAACGCTAAAAGTCGAAGCCATAGCGTTCTGACATCTCCTCTCTCACTTTCTCAAGAGGCATCACCCTTCCTGCTTCAACATCGTCAAGCCCCTCCTGAATTGCCGAGTCTATCTCCGCCTCTGTCATACTCCCAAGACACAAAGGCTTCAGCTCAGGAACATTCAGCTCAACGGGAAAAGCTCTGCGCAAAACTATCTGCCTCGTGAACAGGTCTACAGCCATCGAGTACGACATGCCTATTCTATTGAGAATCTCTTCCGCCTTATGTTTGATTTCAGGCTCAACTTCAACATACACTGCTTCTGTACTCATATCACATCCTCCTCTCTACTGCTGGTTAGGGTACGGCGCAAGCTCCAGTAATCTCTTGTCGGTCTCCTCAAAACTTGTGGGGTCCTGCACTCTCTGCGACAAGAAGCCCCTCACGTTTTCCATGTTCGCGAGTGCCCAGTCAACACGCATGTTGCTCCCGGATTTGTACGCGCCAATATTGATGAGATCCTCGGACTCGGCGTAAGTAGCCAGCAAATCACGCACCCTTCCGGCAGCATCGAGGTGTTCACGGGACACAAGAGCGGGCATGACTCTGCTGACAGAATCGAGGACGCTCACGGCGGGGTAGAAGTTACGCGCGGCAATCTTCCTCGACAAAACTATATGGCCGTCAAGAATACCCCTCACAGTGTCAGCGACAGGCTCATTCATGTCGTCCCCGTCAACAAGAACCGTGTATATCCCCGTAATGCTCCCAACCTCACCAGCCCCGGCGCGCTCCAGCAGCCTCGGCAGCATCTCGAAAACGGAAGGAGTGTAGCCGCGTGTGGCGGGAGGCTCACCGATTGCGAGTCCGATTTCACGCTGTGCGCGGGCGACTCGTGTTACTGTGTCCATCATGAGGAGTACGTCTTTGCCCTGGTCGCGGAAATATTCGGCGATTGCTGTTGCTGTCATGGCCGATTTCAGGCGGATTAAAGCGGGCTGGTCTGACGTTGCTATGACGAGTACGGAACGCTTGAGACCTTCCGGGCCTAAGTCGCGCTCGATGAACTCTCTCACCTCACGGCCGCGCTCGCCCACGAGGGAAATCACATTCACATCCGCAGTAGTGTAACGCGCCATCATCCCCATCAATGTGCTTTTGCCGACACCTGAACCCGCGAAGATGCCAATACGCTGACCCTTGCCTAACGTCAGCATTCCGTCAATGACTCTCACGCCGACACTAAGAGGAGTATCGACCATCTTTCGCCGCAAAGGGTGAGGGGGAGTCGCGTTGAGGGGGTAAAAGTCGCTGGCTACTACCGGGCCTCTGTCATCGATGGGATTTCCGAGACCGTCAAGAACTCTCCCCAGCAATGCATCACCAACCGGGACTTCAAGCGGCCTGTTTGTTGACACGACATCACAGCCCGGCCCAACTTCCTGCAACGCTCCAAGAGGCATGAGAAGCACACGGTCTCCCCTGAAGCCGACAACCTCAGCATCAAGCTCGTGCGAGCCGTCACGGAACTGTATGTGGCACAAGTCCCCTACCCTGACATCAGGCCCCTGCGATTCCGCGACAAGCCCCACAACCTGAACTATACGCCCGTTGATTTTCACCAGCGGCTTCTGCAACAGGTCAACCGCAAAAAGCTGGAACAGGTCAACATCTTGAACTTCATCCATGACTATTTGCCTTCCTTCGCTGACTGCTGGAACACCTCATCAACAACCGCCTCAACCTGCCCCATCTGAGTCTTCCACCGCGCATCGTAGACACCGAGTCCCGTCTCAACTATGCAGCTGCCGTTCTCGATATTGGGGTCTGACTTCAGTTCGAGTTTCTTCACGCCGCGCAGAGCCTCACGGAATTTCGTGTCGAGGCTGCCTTCAAGGTGCTTCATGTCATCGGGTGATACGTAGATGAGAATCTGGTTCTTGTCGCTGATACGGGACAATAATTCCGCCAGCACAGAGTCAATCGTGTCCGGGTTCAGCTCAACCTGCCTGTAAAGCATACGCCGGAGCATTTCCGTCCACACACGCACAAGGCGGGGCTGGTTCAGCTTGACGAGTTCGGCAAAATCACCCTCCAGCTTTTTCCCGACAACGTCAATCACCCCGGCAAGCTCCGAGAATTTCTCGAAGTATTCCTGCTCAACTTCAGCGCGTGCCTTCTTGAGTCCTTCCTCGTAGCCCGTGATTTGCCCCTCGCTTATGGCCTGGGCGCGTGCTTTCTCGGCTATGCGGTCGGCGTTGTTCTGGGCTTCTGCTTCAAGCTGCTGGCGGCGGCGTTCGTAGTCTGACCTTATCCCGCCAATTTCGGACTCTAACCTTGCTTTTGCCTCGGACAGTTCCGTGTTTGCCACTTCGGCGTTGCTGAGGCTGTTAGTCAGTGATTTCACCTGTGCTGTAAGCTCTTCTATTTCGCGGGCATTGGGCGCGGGAGTCTTCACCTGTACTTTTGGCGGCTCAGGCTTTGCGGGTGATGGCTGTGATTTGTCGGGTCTGCCGGGCTTGGGGGATTCTGGTTTCGTGCCTGACTGCTTGATTTCGCTCTCAAGTATGCCGATCTTCACGGCCTGGGGCAATAGTCTGACTGTCCGCAGTACTCTCTGATGTGCAAGGCCGCTAGACAATCATATCGTCCCCTCCGCCGGAAGCTATCACTATTTCGCCCTGTTCCTCAAGTCCGCGTATTATGTTTACTATCTTCTGCTGGGACTCTTCAACGTCCTTGACACGCACAGGCCCCATGAAGTCCATATCCTCCTGCAACATTTCGGCGGCGCGCTTGGACATGTTCTTGAGGTACTTCGTCTTGAGGTCTTCCGTTGCACCCTTAAGGGCAAGTGAAAGCTCCTTCATGTCAACCTCACGAAGCACCCTCTGAAGCGACCTGTCATCAAGCCGCATAGAGTCCTCGAACACAAACAGCCTCTTCTTGATCTCCTCGGCAAGTTCCGGGTCGTTCTCTTCAAGGTACTCCATGATGTTGCGCTCAGTGGCACGGTCTGTGCTGTTGACGATTGCGACGACAGCGTCAATTCCGCCCGCTACGGTGAAGTCCTGACCCATAACGGTGCTCAGTTTGCGCTCAAGCACTCTCTCAACCTCCCGCAATACTTCCGGCGTGATCCTGTCCATGTTGGCGATACGCTTCGTTACGTCAGCCTGAAGAACCGGGTTAAGTCCGCTGAGTATCATTGCCGCCTGCGTTGGCTCAAGGTAGGACAAAATCAACGCTATAGTCTGTGGATGCTCGTTCTGTATGAAGCCAAGTATCTGGCCTGCGTCTGTATGTCTCATGAAATCGAACGGCTTTACCTGCAAACTTGCTGTGATTCTCGCAAGAAGACTCTGTGCTCTCTCCGGGCCGAGAGCTTTCTCCAATACATCGCGCGCATATTCGACTCCTCCTCTTGCCATGAACTCACGAGCCATAAGAATCTCTTGGGCTTCCTTAAGCACTGTGAGCTTCACATCAGGCGTAACCTTCCTGAGATTTGCTATTTCCAGCGTGATTAACTCTATCGTAGAGTCATCAAGTTTCTTGTAGATTTCGGGAGCTATATCACTGCCTAGTGAGACCATCAGAACCGCTATTTTCTCTCGGCCTGTTAGTCCTTTGCCGCCGTCATCTTTCTTGTCATTTTTCGTGGGCATAATCACATCTCCTTACTGAAAAGGGGTAAAAAAATTACTCCCCGTAATCAAACAGGGAGCAGATAACTTACTCTAACTGTCCATAGACAGCCATTCGTTGACCAGAGTCGCAATCTCTTCGGGATGACTCTTCGCGTAAGCCTTGAGCTGTTCCTCAAGCACCGCCATTTCACCCTGGAACGCAAGAAGATCCGGCGAGGTGAGCATCTCCTGTATCGTAGGAACTTTCTTGCCCTCCGCTTCAATCTCCTCAACCGCAAGCCTTGCACGTTTCGCCCTGACCCATGCATAGAACGCGCCAAGCACTATGAGGAGAACCGCCCCTGCCGCTATAGCCCCGTAAATCAAACGCCACATCCTGTCCTGCCGGAGCTGTTCGGCCATAGAGTCGGCGAATGCTGTCGAGAATCTCATAGCACGGACTACGAGACTGTCGCCGCGTTCCCTGCTGTAGCCTATTGACGACGCTATGACTTCCTGCAATGCCTCAAGCCTTTCTTCGGTTATCTCGTTGTACTTGTCATCAATAAGCACTGAGGCCGACAATCTCCTTACGCCGCCGGGTGTTACGACCTGGTCGCCTTTGCGCGTGGTGATCTCGTAGTTTGTCGTGTTGTTGCTGCGGTTGTACTCGCTCTGTACCTGCGATGAGTTTATCGCGTAGCCGGGTATGTTGGTTGTTGTGCCTGGGTTGCCGTTGACGGGGTTGCCCTGGCCAGTGTAGCTCTCTTCCTGGCGTTCATTGCTGCGGGGGACTCCTGTTCCTGTTTCGGGGTTGGGGGAGTACTCAACGTAGGAGTTCGTGCGCTTGTCAAAGTCGAGATCTATCCTCACACGCACAACAGCGGTGCCGGGGCCGTAGACCTGCTCCAGCATAATGCGGACTTTGTTCTCAAGCTCGCGCTCATGCTGGCGTTCAAGCTCCCTCTGTACTGAGGTTACCGAGTTCGTTCCGTCAGGGTTGTACATTATCATCGAGTCGCTGACCATGTCCGAGAGTATCCGCCCGTTTGTGTCGACAACTGTAACAGCGTCAGGCTCCAGTCCGTCAACAGAATGCGCCACAAGGTGAATGATGGATTTGACCTGAGTCGGGCCGATTGTCGCGCCGGGTCTCAGGCGGAGCAACACGGAGGCGGTTGAAGGCTTCTGCTGTTCGAGGAAGAGTCTCTGCTCAGGGATGACTACGCTGACTCTTGCGTTCTCTACCTGCGACATCTGGGAGATAGTCCGGGCTAATTCCCCCTCAATGGCTCGCGTGTAGGCTATTCTCTGCTGGAACTCGCTCATTCCCATTGATGAGTCGTCAAAAATCTCGAAGCCTGTAGTGCCTCCCTTGGGCAGACCCATTTGCGCAAGTGTCAGCCTGGTCTCGTAGACCGCTCCGCCGGGCATAAGTATCGCACTGGCTTTGGGGTCAAGGCGGTAGGGGATGTTATTCTCCTTGAGGTAATCGACTATTGCCGCCTGGTCTGACACGTCAAGGCCCGCGTAAAGAGGCTCGTAGCTTGTGCTTCCTGTCATGAAGATTAATGCGCCAAGCCCGCCGAGCACCACAAATATAGCAAGGATTATTGACGCTCTCTGCCAGAGTTTAAGCCCAGCCCAGAATCCTAAGAATGAGGCGAACCAGCGTCTTAAACTGTCCATAATGTATTCAGCCTGTTATTCGTGAAAGTGCCTGATATGCGTCAAGGAACTTGTTGCGTATCTCCATAACAAGACGCAGAGCAGTGTCAGCCCTTGAGGAGGCAAGGACGACTTCGGATATGTCTTCCGCATCACCTATCGCAAGGTCGCGGACTTTCTTCTCTGCTTCAAGCTGGAGGGAGTTTACTTTCTTTATCGAGTCCGAAAGCATATCTTCGAATGACACTGTCGGAGTTTCTTTTTGCCTTGTGTTATCTGTGTAGGTGCTGTATACGCTTTTTGCGGCTCTCTGCGTTCCGTTTTGCTCGTACACCTGTGAAAAATCTATTAGCAGACGCTCCATTAATATATAAGCCTCCCGGTCAGATAATTTATTGTTTTCGCTCCGTCGATATGCTTCATAATTTTATGTGATATATTCTGCGAGGTAAGCCCGTCTTCCGTCTTCCTGACTCAGAACAAGGCCGTCAAAATCATTCGCCCCATTAGCTTAATTTTACACCCAATAATCATTTTATTTTCACAGCCGGAACATTTGACAGCAAAAAATTTCTACGCCTGTCAAGTTCACCCGGCGCAAAGTATTCTGTATTATACATTAACCAGCCCAAAAACGCCGTAAGACTCGCGGCTTCAGCTATGTGGATATAGTGCGCAATATAATATAATTTACTCATCGCAGAATTAAGAAGGCTGGCAGAGTCCGTTAAGGTGCTTCAATGCAGGCAGATATTATCCGTCAGGCTGTCTCTGTCATAACTACACACATCGAAAGGGGATATATTCATTCTCATGAAGGCTTTTATTCTTTGCTTGGTCATTGTCTCACTGCTCGTTCTTGCTCAGAGTCCCTCGCTGGCTCTTGAGGCTCCGGGAAATTTCACCGTCAGGATTACAGCGGTCGACTTCTTCCCGTCAGGCGCGAGATTCACATTCACGGCTGAACCTGAAGACAGCGGCGGCAACTTCACTGTGCTGCTTCCCGGCGCGTTCAGGGCGGACTCGGTAAGGCTGCTGAATCCCGGAAATGTCTACGGGGATATTCACATCGCGGGATATTCACGGACGAAATGGACTCCCCCACAGCTTGAGGCACTGAGGCTTCAGTCAGAAGAACAGTCAGCACTCGTAAGCAGTCTCAATACCCGGAAATCCGCGCTTGAGCAGACACTCTCACTCCTCAAAAATTCCGCCCCCGACAAGTCAAACCCTGAAGCATTACTGAGCTATATTCAGCAGGCCCAGGAGTTAAGGCTTGAGACTGAGAACGAGCTTTCACTACTGAGAGTCAGAATCTCACAGGAGCAGGACAAGATGAGGGTGCTGAATCAGGAATTGCAGAACAGGACTCCCGCAGGCAGCATGAGCTTCACGGAAATAACCGGGCGGGCAAAAGGCACAGTATACTTCGAGGCATTCACACCTTCAGCATCATGGAGGCCGGGATACACGCTCAACCTCGACACAGTAACAGGCAAAATCGAGGCGGCAATGTACATCACAGCGTCCCAGAAAACAGGACTGCCCTTCACGGGAAAAATGACGTTCCACACAAAGACACCTGACGAACGCATAACCTTCCCGGAAATTTCCCCCCTTCAGGTCGGCATAAAGCCCAAGGAGCAGGTAATAGCATCAATGTCGACAATGAGAATCGCCCGCAACAACAGGCAGTTCAAGTCCGCAAGAATGGCAGAAGAGGCTGATATGTACATGGCCGAACCAGAAATGGCCGATGAGGAAGAAGCACCCAAAGCTCCGGCGGTGAACGAGACATTAGCGGACAGGACTATAACGGCTGAAGGTACTATCACAGGGGACGGCATCGAGAAAGTTTTTGAGGCATCAGCGGAGAAATTCACACTGTCAGGGAACGTTGAGCTGATACTCATTCCCGAACAGCGCGAAAACGCATGGATCATTGCCAGCATGGACGAGGGCAACGAACACCTGATACCCGGCGAGGCTGATTTGAGGGTTGACGGGCATTCTTCCGGGAAAATATACCTCGATGAGTACGGCAAAGGCCAGAGGAGAATACCGTTCGGCTATGCTGACCAGATTACCGCCAAGAAGGAACGCCTCATAGGTGTAACCGGGGTGCAGTGGTTCAGCGGAGTGTTCACCAGCGGCTACAAGATAGACATCACGAACGGCACGAAATATCCGCAGACAGTAACAGTAAGAGACAGGCTCCCTGTTCCGACAGACGAGAAAATCAAGCTCGAAGTCAAACGCATTGAGCCTAAAGAGAAGGAACGCGACAAGGAGAACAGGCTGACGTGGGAGATTGAGATTCCCGCCGGAGAAACTGTTCCTGTGATTGTGGACTACACGCTGAGTTATCCTTCAGGGGAGGAGCTGCAATACAAGTAATGGGTCAGAATAATTTTGCCAAGTGGATAACAATACCGCCCGTTGTCGCAATACTCACCATAATGCTGGCGCGCGCAATGGGAGCAGGGAGCATTGTCGGAGAAGTTGACCTGGCTATATGGGGGCTGGTGTGGCTTCTGTTTATCGTCATGAGCATACTGTACGGCCTCTTCATCATTCACGGCTTCAACATAGGGCTAGTGTCCCTTCAGGCGTTGGCGCAGGGTGTGCTGTTGTGTCCTATGGCGATAACTTACGGGGCTAGGATGTTCCAGTGGCTTGGGGTGATTATCGCTGTGTGCGGTGCGGCGGCGTTGCTCGTAGCCTACAACCAGGAGGAGAACGAGCGCACAAGAAGCCTCAATGCCCCGGTCGAAATCGAGAATGACGTGAAGAGAATCCCGATAAATTTTGCTGTTACAGATGACACGGGAGCGATTCTGAATCTCACGGAGGACATGCTTGACGTTCTCGGAATATCGCGGATGGCCTCAGTCGGGAAAAATATCTCCGAGTGGTTCAGCCCGGTATCAACAACAGCTGAGATCAACGGAAAAATCTGGGACATTGAGCGCAAGAGCATTGATGACGGCAAACGCTTCTGCTTTGAGCTGCGGCCTAAAGGACTTCCTACCGGGAACTCTGAGAGCAATAATGATTCTTCCGGGCCTGTCGAGTTTATTGACCCTGACACACAGCTTCACACCTACGCTTACGGCATGGCAAGAATCTCTGATGAGCTTTACCGTTCCGGGCGTTACAACCATCCTTTGAGCGCGTTCATGATAAGGATTGTGTTCCCCCAGCTGCTGCCGGATGACAACATGGACAAGTACGTTACTCCTTTCAGGGCATATTGCGCGAGGGTCAAGCAGGACTTGCGGCAATCTGACACGGTGATACAGGCCGGGGAATTCCAGATTATCGCGGTCTTGTCGGAATGCCCGTACCAGATGGTTGACGGGATAATAGAGCGTCTCTCGTCAATCGTGAACGCTTTATGTCCTACGTTCGAGGAGTTCCTTCATGTTACAGTGCTGAACGTATCAGAGACATACGAGGGAGGGACTAATCTTCCGTCAGCACAAGACCTTGTAGAAAAACTCACTCAGCAAATGACGCGGAAATATTCAGCCAACGCACTATCACAATGAGACGGAGCTTACTCAACAAGTTAATACTCGGAGCATGTACCGGGCCTTTCCTGTTCGGTATATTGATATTTGTGCTGATATTTGTTGCGGGGGACTTGCTGTTCCAGGCGGCCAAGCTCATCATCGAGCAGGGGGTCGCGCTTGGGGTCGTTACTCGGCTGTTCTTCTACCGTCTGCCCGAAGTCGTAGTGATGACTATACCGATGTCGTCGCTTCTGTCTACCCTTCTGGGGATGTCGACCCTTAATGGAGGCAGTGAGATTATCGCGTTAAAGTCGCTTGGTATTCCCTTCACGAGAATATTGCGGCCTGTGTTCGTAGCGTCGGTGATGATTTCGGTGATAGGGTTCGGGCTGAATGAGACTGTTGTGCCGTTCGGGGCGATTGCGGCTGACAGACTGATGAAGTTCGAGATAATGAAGCATCAGGCATCGGTAGTGCAGGAAAAAGTGTTCCTCCGTGATGAGGAGGGCGGGAAATTGAAGAGAGTCCTCTACATTGACGAGCTTGACCCGGAGAAAGGGACACTCAGCGGAATAATGATGCACGAATTTGACGCTAACGGCAGGCTCTCCCACACACTGAACGCACGGCGGGGGATGTGGCAGAACTCGCAGTGGTGGATTGAGGACGGCAGGATGTATGACGTTGATGCTGACGGGGAAGTGAGGCTGCTTCTGCGGTTTGAGCGTCAGATGCTCGCGCTGAGATTGTCGCCCGAACAGTTACAGCGTTCAACCAGAAGACCCGCTGACATGAGCGCACATGAGCTGTGGAGCTACATCAAGCAGGGGGAAGCCATCGAGTCCCAGTTGTCGCAGCTGTGGGTGATGTTCCACCTGAAGACGGCTGTCCCTTGGGCATGCGTCATCATGGCCGTGCTTGGAGCGTCATTCGGGGCTTCAAGGCGGGGCAGGTCAGGCGGGGGAGTCGGCTTCGGCATCAGCGTGGTTATCGTGTTTGCGTACTACGTGGTGATGTCAATGTGCCGTGCGTTCGGTGAGGCTGGGGCGATTCCTCCAGTCATAGCCGGATGGGGGCCGAATATAGTGTTTCTTGTGGCGGCACTGTACTTTGCGCGGAGGGTCGACAGGATATAAGTCTCACAGGAGGAAAAAGAAATGACGGACAAGCAGGCAGTAGAAGGAATAGTAACAGCAATCTCAAAATCATTCAGCGGCGCGGAAAGCACAAAGGACTGGACGGAAAAAACAATCTGGTTCGACGCTGCCCCTTATGCGTGCGTGGGTGCGGCCAAAGCGTCAGAGGTCTTCGATGAGGCGTTCGGCAGCCTGAAATCGTGCGACGTTGAGATTCTCGACATGAGGACGTTCATCAACGGGACTTCCGCGCTTGTGTGCTCGGCTTCTGCGGCTTCGGGCTGGGACGGCAAAATCGTTGAATGACGACAGCACTGATTGCGGGCAAGGGTATTCTCCCGGCTGAAATTGCCCGCAGGCTTTCCTCCCTCCAGAAGCCCGGATTGATTCTCTCGCTTGATGCTGACGTTGAGACTCTGAGGCCTTATGCCGGGAAAATCGTTGAGATGAGGACTCCGAGTCTCGGCCGGGCAATCCGTGAAATGAAGTCATACGGTGCAGACAAGCTCATCATGGCCGGAGTCATCCCCAAAAAGTTAATCTACTGTCTCCCGGTTCTCTTTGACCCTCTGAGCCGCTCAGTCCTGCGCAAAACTCTCATGGACGACCATTCACTGCTCGGCTCAATCGTGAAGGCCTGCGAGGATGCCGGAATATCAGTGATACCTTACTGGCAGATACTCCCGGAATTTCTCGCCCCTCCCGGAAAATTGTCATCCCGCCAGCCGTCAGCAAAAGAAATCTCCGACATCAATTATGGCCGTGAGATTCTGAGAATAACATTGCCGTGTTCGTTCGGGCAGGCTTTATGTGTTGCGGACGGGAGCGTTGTTGCGGTTGAGGCTATGGAGGGTACGGACGGAATGATAACGAGGGCTGGGGGAATCTCAGGGCGGGGTGTCGTGGTGAAGATGATGAAGCCGGGGCAGGATATGAGGTATGACCTGCCGACAGTCGGGATTCGTACGCTTGAGACGATGAAGGAGGCGGGGATGACGTGCCTTGCTGTTGAGGCGGGGAAGACGCTGATACTTGAGCCGGAGAAATTCTTTGAGCTTGCGGACAGGTACAAGATTGCGGTATGGGGGTTAAGTGATGAGGAAGAAATTTGACGTTGCGGCTCTGGGCAGAGACCCGGCATTGTCGCAGGCACTCGGATACATACACGGACAGCTAGCGGCAATGAAGCTGAAGACGAAGGACGCAATACGCGCTGAACTGATGTGCGAGGAGTCATTAGTGAGCCTGATGGACAACGCGGACTTTTCCGGGACGGGGCATTTCACGGTAAGCGTCAGGAAAGTTTTCGGCACGGTTACTGTAGACCTAGCTGTTCCGGGAAGGGAGTTCGAGTTTTCGGGGGGAACCGGGATTCAGTCGCTGAAGGATGACGAGGAGCTTCAGGAATCCTACGAGGCAATACGGAGCATAGTCCTCCGCTCGTTCTCTGGCAGCATACGCTACAGGCACTCCGGGAACATCAACACGGTGCGGATAAAGGCGGTGCGTTCGAGTTACGCCGGGCTGTACCAGACACTTGCGGCGTTGTTCCTCGCTGTGGTATCAGGAGTAATGCTGAGGAATTTTGCCACCGCTGAGGTCTGCGCTTACGTCAGCAATAACATCCTCGACCCTATACGCACGGTGTTCCTCAACGGCCTCAAGATGTGCGCTGTCCCGATAGTGTTCTGCTCTGTCGTGTCATGCATCGCGGACATGGGCGGACTCTCAGGGATGAAGCGGACGGGCGGAAGGCTCTTCGGGTATTTCGCGGCGGGCATGGTGCTTAGTCTTGCGCTGGGCTTGTGCCTCATGTACATATTCAGGCCGGGCGAAGGAGTGAATCTAGCAGCAGCTTCTGCTGAGACTGTGCAGGCCGGGCCGGTGTCGTTCGCCGGGATGCTGGTGAACCTGGTGGCAGGAAACGTAATCAGGCCGTTCCTTGAAGGGGACATGCTGCAAATCATGGTGCTTGCGTTTTTCGTGGGGCTGGCAATCTCCCTGACTGACGCGAAAATCCTCCGCAAGGTCTCCAGCGAGCTTAACGCGGTATTCATGAAGATCACGGAAATCTTCCTGTACCTTACGCCGCTTGTGATGTTCTGCTCGGCGGCCTCAATGATTATCACGGCAGGAGCGGGGACTCTCGTCTCGGCGGCGGGTATAACGTTAACGCAGATATTCGGCCATGCGGTGCTGCTTGTGATTGTCTGTGTGGCGGTGAAATTCCGGGCTGGGCTGCATCCCTTCACGATGCTGCGGAAATCTGCCCCCATGCTCGCAACAGCCTTCAGCACATGCTCAAGCATAGCCGCGATTCCTGACAGCATGAAGTGCGCCGACTCAATGGGAATACCGCCCTCCCTGTACTCGTTCTCAGTCCCTGTAGGCGTGTCAGTCAGCAAGATAACTACCCCGCTGTATTACGCGGTGATGGTTTTGTCAGCGGCAAACCTTTACGGCGTGAATATTGCTCCGTCAGCAATCGTTCAGCTCTCAGTAACAATCTTGCTTCTTACGGTTACGACCCCTTCAATGCCGGGCGCGGGGTTAATCTCGCTGTCAGTTCTTCTTGCGCAGGCGGGATGCCCTCTTGAGTTTGTGGGAATAGCTGTGAGCATTGAGATGATGATAGATTTCACGGGGACAATGACCATATGCCAGGCGAATTTGGCCTGCACACTTCTTGCGGCGGCGGATGACGGGCTTCTTGACCGCGAGAAATATAACCGGCCATGAAGAATATCTTTGTGTCATGCGGTGAGGTCAGCGGCGATATTTACGCAGGGGGCTTCATACGTGAGGCACTGAAGATTGACCCGTCAGCAAAAATCTGGGGAATGCTGGGGCATGTGGGCATATCGTCAGGAGGCTCTGCAAGGTGGAGCTATGACGAGCTGAAATTGATGGGACTGCTTGAGATTATCCCGGCGATTCCGAGAATCTTGCGGCTGAAACGTAACATTGCCCGCGAAATCATGAGTGTGAAGCCCGACTCGGTTGTGCTGATCGACAGCCCCGACTTTCACCTTATGCTCGCAAAATCACTCAGGCAGTCAGGGTATAAGGGGCAAATAGTCTCACTCATACCTCCTACTGTGTGGGCGTGGCGTTCCGGGAGAGTCCGAAATCTGCGGCGGGACTTCGATTTGTGCCTGCCCCTGTTCTCGTTCGAGCATGAGTATCTTGTTGCGCACGGCGTAAATTCCCGCTGGAAGTCTCATCCTTTAGTCCGCGAAATGGAGGGCGTGAGAGTCCCTGAGTCATTCCGCGAGAGATTCGGCCATGAGAGAGTCATTGCGCTTATGCCCGGAAGCAGGAGGTACGACATACGTTTTCACCTCGATATACTTCTTGGGACGGCTGAAATCCTGCGGGCGAAGGGATATTGCCCGGTGTTTTCGGTTGCTGAAGGATTGAACGTTGAGCTTGCTGACGAAATCCGTGAACGTTCAGGGGCGGCGGGCTTTGCGTACTGGGAGGGCAGCGGGCGCGAACTGATGTTAGGCGCGGAGGCTGTTGCGGGAGTCTCCGGGACTGTATCGGTTGAGGCTATGCTTTTGCGGCGGTTCATGGCCGTAATCTACAACATGAGGCGGCTGAACTACACTATCTTGAAGCGTCTTGTCCGTGTCAGCAACATATCAATACCGAACATGCTTACCGACAAGAGGATTTACCCGGAATTGCTGTGCGGTGAGGCGACACCTGAGAGAATTTCGCGGGAACTCGAACGCTATCTTGACGATGAGAATGTGAAGCGTGAGACCGACGAGGCACTTCAGGAAGCGCGGCTCTCAATGGGGACTTGCAACGCGGCGAAATTCTGGGCTGAGTGCGTTTTGCTGGGCGGGAATGCTCCGGGTTAATGTGTAATTAACGAGTAACATTTTTTCATGCTATCGTGTTATTATTCCTCCGTTCCAAAAAATTACAGGGCGGAGGTTTTTCTTATGCTGAAACGTTCATTAATACTCGCACTTACTCTTGCGCTTGCGTCAGTCCCGGCATTCTCCCACGAGCTAACCATCAAGGCAGCTGATACGGCCATGAAGGAAGGCCAGCCATTTCACGCGACGGTGCAGTCAGCTCACAGGTTCATAGTCCCGGAAGAAGTCGAGATACTTTCACGGGTCAGGGCAGGAATCATTGAGGGCGGAAAATTCGTGCCTTCTGAGCTGTCAGCAAACGAGGAAGGATTGTGCATCGATTTCACCGTAACACCCAAAAATTTATCGCAGTCAGTGATTCTTGTTGCTACGAAGGACGGCGAGTCATGGTGCGTAACCAACGAGGGCGGGAAATCAGGGGCGCGCAGGGATTTGGAGTCGCAGGGTCTCAAGGTCATATCCGCGAACAAATACGACAAGTACGCAAAAGCCATCTTCAACACGTCCCATGACGACAAAAATTTTGCGCAGGTTATAGGGCATCCGCTGGAGATTATCCCCGTCAGCAACCCCGCAGACCTCAAGCCCGGCGACTTCGCACACGTCAGAATCATCCTCAACGGACAGCCTTACACCGGGCCGGTTTGGGCAACGTATGACGGCTTCGTTACCGAGTACGAGAACACATACGCATACTACACGGAGGCCGAAAACGGAGAAGCTCACGTGAAGATTACCGCTCCCGGCTGGTGGGGGATAAGGGCGGCTCAGGCAGGCTTGCCGGGAGTCGAGGGCGACTATGACCATCTGAACCTGCGGGCGTTCCTCCTGTTTGAAGTGAAATGAGGGGAAAAATTTTCGTCAGTCTGGTCTTCATGGCCGGGCTGACTCTTCTGCTGACCGATGAAATTTTCGCTCATGGAACAGGCTATCGTCATTCGGGATTTCGGGCGGTCGCTCTGGAGTTCATGTACTCGACTGGCGAGGCTATGAGTTACCGTGAGGCGCGTGTGTTCTCACCGAGTGATGAGAAGTTCGCGTACCAGTCAGGCAGGACAGATGAGGCCGGGCGGTTTGCGTTTGTACCTGACAGGGCGGGAATGTGGCGGGTTATCGTCCGTGATGAGGAAGGCCACCAGTGCACAGCGGAAATTGAGGTTACAGCGGAGACTCTTGCGGGCGGCAGTCAGTCTCAGGACACAGGGACAATCCTTCATGGCCGGGAATTGTTACTGCGTGGGATGCTCGGTATCAGTCTCATCTTCAACATAGCGTTAATCATCAGGAGGAGACATGCACATTAGCGAGGGCATATTGTCGGGAGGAGTTCTTGCTGTCGGCTGGGCGGGGACAGTCGCGGGAGTCTCATTCGGCCTCAAGCGCACCAACCCGGACAGAATCATTCAGACCGCGTTAATCTCATCAGCATTCTTCCTCGCCTCACTCGTGAACGTCAGAATAGGCCCGTCGTCGACACACCTCACGCTTCTTGCGCCTATGGGACTCATTCTCGGCCAGGCAGTATTTCCGGCGGTGTTAGTGGCATTGCTGCTTCAGGCGGTGCTTTTCGGGTTCGGGGGACTCGCTGTGCTTGGGGCTAACACTGTCGTGATGGGAGTACCTGCGCTTGCGGTCAGCATGATATTCGGGCGGGCAGTCCGTGTTGCTACGGGACGGGGGCGCGTGGCTGTGCTGTCGTTCATGGCCGGGACTCTGGCTGTGATGATGGGTGCGGGGATTGCCGGAATAATGCTGTGGATGACTGACGCGGATTTTGCCGGGGCTGTGAAGCTCTTGCTCGTTGCGCACGTTCCTGTAGCTGTGATTGAGGGAGTCGTTACTGCGTTCCTCGTGATGTGGCTGAAGAAGTCAGCACCCGAATTTCTGTCATGAGTCAGCCTGCTTACACCCTTGAATTTCCCCGCGTTACTCTCACAGTCAGCAAAACCCGGAATCCCGCCGTGACTCTCCTGTCAGCAATGATATACGCCCTCGCAGTGTCAGTGAGCCGCTCACCGTCAGCATTGCTTCTCGCCTCAATCCTGCCCGCAATGATGCTGAAGGGATTTCCGCCCCGATACCTTGCGCGTTTGAACGTCATGAACGCCGTTATGATTCTGACACTCGCTCTGACATGGCCGGACTTCTCAGACGGTTTCAGAACGGGAATGATTATCGCCCTCCGCGTGAACATGATATGCGTTGTACTGGGGGGAATGCTGCGGCCTCTTGGTACTGGGGGAATGTACGAGGCACTGTGCGGTCTCCGTGTCCCGGAAAAACTGCGTGTGCTAGTGATTCTGACACTGAGGGGGATATACACTCTCCGCGAGCGTTACGAGTCAGCGATAATCTCCGTGAGGCTTCGCGCGCCTGGTCTCAGCGGGCTAATGAGGCTGAAAGTTTTTGCGTGCATGATGGGAATGATACTGCTACAGAGTTCGGCGAGGTCTGAGAACATGACGAGGGCGGTGAAATGCCGCGGGGGATTCGCCGGGTTCATGCAGGGGGGAAATTCGGCCATGAATGCGCGGGATTGGCTGTGCGTTTCCGGGACTGCTGTCTATGCTGTGATGATTGCGGTGATGAATCTTGCTTGAGGCTGACAGACTGAGCTACCACTATGCTGACGGCCACGAGGCATTGCGGGGTGTGAGTCTCCGTGTTGACGCTGGTGAGAAGGTCGCTCTTGTCGGCGCAAACGGCTCGGGGAAGTCGACGCTGTTGCTTCACATTGCGGGGGCGGTTGAAGTCCAGTCAGGGAGGATTGCGTTCAACGGTCGTGAAGGCAGTGAAATCTTGCGGGCGAAAGTGGGACTCACGTTCCAGAATGCCGATGACGAAATCCTGATGCCCTCGGTGATTGAGGATGTAGCGTTCAGCCTCGTTGCGTCAGGAATGAGTCCGTCAACAGCACACGAACAGGCCGGGAAAATTCTCGCCAGCCTCGGAATATCGCACCTGTCACAGCGTCCTCCTCACAGGCTTTCAGGGGGCGAAAAGAGGCTCGTAACCTTCGCGGGAGTCCTTGCGTCAGAACCTGAAATCCTCGCGCTTGATGAGCCTACAGCCGGGCTTGACCCCAGAGCAAGACGGAGAGTCATCAACTTTCTGCGTGAGACTGACAGGGCGGTGTTGCTGGCGACTCATGATCTGGACATGGCACTTGATGTGTGTGCTAGGGCGGTGATACTTTCGGGGGGGACTGTGGCGGCTGAAGGGAGCTTGCCGGGACTGTTCACGGACGGGGCTGTGCTTGAGGCTAACGGGCTGGAGCTGCCTTTGCGTTACTCGGTATAATGTCGGCGAGGTGATAACGATGGAGATTATCGGGCGTTATGCGACTGCGATATGTTACGCTGAAATCATCGAGGACGAAGCGAGAGACCAGATACGCCGGATGTGCGATTACCCGTTCACGGAAGGCTCAAAGATCCGCATAATGCCGGACGTTCACGCGGGCGAAGGGTGCACGATAGGCACGACTATGACGGTAACCGGGAAAGTTGTCCCGAACATTGTCGGTGTCGATATAGGCTGCGGAATGTACTCGGTCAACATCGGCCATGATGATATTGACTTCGCTGTGTTTGACGAGGCCGCGCACTATGTCCCGTCGGGCTTCAATGTCTGGGACGGAAGGCAGGAACACTTTGACCTCACGCGCCTGAAATGTTTTCGTGAGCTCAGAGACTCCCGGAGGATTGAGCGGAGTCTCGGCACATTGGGCGGGGGGAATCACTTCATCGAGATTGACAGGGACTCAGACGGAACGAACTGGCTCGTAATCCACACAGGCAGCAGGAATCTCGGACACCAGGTAGCGACATACTATCAGGGACTCGCGGTCGACCTCGACAGGGGCAAGGGGGACTATTTCCGCAGGCGTGATGAACTCATAGCAAGGTACAAGGCAGAGGGTAGGCGCAAAGAAATCCAGTCGGCATTACAGGCTATGAGGTGGGAAGCCCGCGAAAACACTATGCCGGAAGATTTGTGCTACCTCAGCGGTGAATATCTTGATGACTATGTGCATGACGTGAAAATCTGTCAGGAGTTTGCACGGAGAAACCGAGAGAAGATCGCCGAAGTCCTGTTGTCGCGGACTGGACTCACTGCTCACGACTCATTTCACACAGTCCACAACTACATAGACACTGACACGATGATTCTCAGGAAAGGGGCAATCTCGGCGCAATTGGGAGAGCGTGTGCTGATCCCCATAAACATGCGGGACGGGTCAATTCTTGCGGTCGGGCGGGGAAATCCTGAGTGGAATTACTCTGCTCCTCACGGGGCGGGGCGGGTGATGTCGCGGCGGTCAGCAAAAGAATCCCTCAGCATGTCCGAATACCAGCAGGCTATGAGCGGGGTGTACACGACTTCCGTGAGTGAGGCAACGCTTGATGAGGCACCGATGGCATACAAGCCGCTTGATGCGATAATTGATGTGATTGCTGGGACGGTTGATGTTGTGAGCGTCATGAAGCCCGTGTACAACTTCAAGGCCGCATGACGCAATAATTACTTCTGGCTGTAGCGTGAGAGGAATTGCCGTGTGCGCTCCTGCTTCGGGTGATTGAAGACTTCGAGGGGGTCTCCCTGCTCGCAGATAACCCCGCCGTCCATGAAGATAACATGACTTGCAACGTCACGGGCAAATTCCATCTCGTGAGTAACAATAATCATCGTCGTGTTCTTCTCCGACAGCCCCCGTATGACCTTCAGGACTTCCCCCGTGAGCTCCGGGTCAAGCGCGCTGGTCGGCTCGTCGAAGCACAGAATATCCGGGTGCATGATTAGGGCGCGGGCTATTGCGACTCTCTGCTGCTGGCCGCCGGATAACTGGTGCGGGTAATTCCCCATCCTTTCAGAAAGTCCGATGCTCGCGAAAAGCTCCTCAGCCTCAGCCCTCAGTCCTGCCTTGTCGAAGCCGTGATTGTGGCTCTCACTCGCAAGCAGCTGCGGTGCAAGCATGACATTCTCCAGAGCTGTGTACTGCGGAAAGAGGTTGAACGACTGAAACACAAGCCCGAAATGAAGCCTCTTCCGCCGTATCTCAGTCTCACTCAGCGTTGACGGAACAGAACAGTCAAGCAGTGTCTCACCGTTGACCGTGATTTTCCCCTCGTCAGGACGCTCAAGGAAATTCAGACAGCGAAGAAGTGTCGTCTTGCCGCTCCCGGATGAGCCGATAATCGACAGCACACCGCCCTTTTCGAGCGTGAAATCTATGCCCTTGAGGACTTCCGTTTTCCCGAAAGACTTGCGCAGACCGCTGACTTCAAGAATTGGCATGATACGTTCCCTCCTGTCTAGCGGAAATATTCCAGCTTGCGCTCAAACTTGGCCAGCAGAACCGTAACAATCCCGTTGAACACAAGGTAGTAGAACGCCGTGAAGAACAGCGGCCATATCGCACCCGAAATCCCGTGAGACCCCTTCATGAACGCCTGCCCCGCCCAGATGACTTCCTGAA